>DDWJ01000012.1 GCA_002345505.1 Caryophanales bacterium UBA2289 | reverse complement strand
GGACTGTCGGCTACTATGAAAGTCACCACTTTGAACATAAATTCAAGAAGTTATACTCATATTAATCTAGATATGTGATATTTCAAATTACCTTCAATATTATATTCAAAATTACTGCTAACGATAAAAAAATCTCCTGCTTTAACTCTATAGTTACCTAAAGAACCTTCACCTTCTAAAATGGATATATAATCTCCAAATTGATGTGCTTTATTTGGACTTACTCCTATATTATTAATTATTTCAAACGTGAAATGGTTATTTTTGTGTTCTAAGATTAGTTTATTATCTGGAACTTTAATTACGTCCATTGATTTATTGATGTGCAATTCTCTTTTTACGCCTTTGTCTAGGCGATTATAATCATAAAGACGATATGTTATATCACTAGATTGAGATACTTCGAGTAAAAAGGTTCCTGTACAAATTGCATGAACTGTCCCGGGAGGAATATAAAAATAATTATTTGGTTTTATATTGTAGAAATTTATGATCTCAAGAACATTTCCTTTTTCAATCCTACTTCTTATTACTTCCTTTGAGCTAGCAGAATGTCCAATGATAATTTTTGTATCTGATTTCGCTTCTAATATATACCAACACTCTTCTTTTCCATTAGAGTTTTCATTTATAGTTGCATAATCATCATCAGGATGCACTTGTATACTTAAATCGGTCTTCGCATCAATATATTTGATTAAAATAGGAAATTCGTCACTTTTATACCCTCCAAATAATGATCTATTTGAGTTGTACAATTCCCTAAGAGTAGTCCCTTCAAATTGTCCATCTTCAATTATATTTGAATTAGATTTATGCGCACTAATACCCCAGCACTCGCCTATTATATTGCTTTTGCTGTTGTACATGAGCCCGAGTCTTGATCCACCCCATACCTTTTCTATAAGTATCGGTTTTAATTTCATAATCATTTAGTCACCCTCTATTGGTATCCACAAAATTTTATAGAAGTTTCAACAATTCTTTTATTCTTTGTGCATTATCCCTATTGCAAACAAGCAATCCATTTTTAGAATCTACAATTATCATATTCTCAACACCAATAGTAGTAATCAGTTTGTCACTACTTTCACCGATTATAATGTTGTTATTTGAGTCAACAAAAACATATCGAGCATTTTTAACAATATTATTTGATTCATCTTTTTCAAATAAATCAGCTAATGAGTTATATCCTCCTACATCATTCCAACCAATATCAACAGGTAAACATTTTATCAAATCCGATTTTTCCATGACAGCATAATCTATTGAAATTCGTTCAAAATTATTGAAATATAACTTTGTTTTTTCAGACAAAACTAGCCCGTTGAATTTCATAATCTCATCTTTCATATGTTTGATAACTTCAATATGGTTTGGAACGTATTTCTTCAACTCACTCATAATTGTATTATAGGTGAATATAAACATTCCACTGTTCCACATATAATGTCCATCATCTAAGTAATCTAAGGCTGTTTCATAGTTAGGCTTCTCTAAAAATCTCATTGCCTTGGTTGCTACGTTTTCTAAGCTAGATTCAATTTTAATATAACCATACCCAGTCTCTGGTCTTGTCGGTTTGATACCTAAGGTTACAATATTTCCTTTAGATGCTTCATTAGCAGCAATTTTTATAGCAATTAGAAATTTATCGACTTTTTCAATCAAGTGATCAGCAGCTAATACAACAATAGTAGGATTTTCTTCATATTTCGAAATATATGTACTACCATAAGCAATTGCTGCAGCAGTATCCCGAAACGAAGGCTCAATGATTATGTTTTCATCCCGTAATTCAGGTATATGTTTCTTCATTCCTTCCACTTGAATTGAGTTTGTAGCAATAAATATATCATCAAAATTGACTAAACCACGAACCCTCTCAACTGTTTCTCTAATCATTGATTTTTCACTTACTAAACTCAACAGTTGTTTTGGATTTTCTTTTGTCGATAATGGCCAAAAACGTTCTCCACTACCTCCTGCCATAATCAATACCTTCATATTGATCCCTACTTTCTAATATTATCAGCTGATAAATACCAATCGTATACTATTTTTATGCCTTCTTTTAATGAGGTTTTGTGTTTCCAACCAGTAGAATGAAGTTTAGAAACATCTAATAATTTTCTTGGAGTTCCATCTGGCTTTGATAAATCATTTATAATATTGCCTTCGTACCCTACAACTTCCTTAACAATCTCCGCTAATTCCTTTATTTTCACATCTTCTCCAGTGCCAATGTTCAAATGGGATTCTTCTGAATAATTGTTCATCAGATAGACACAAGCATCAGCAAGATCATCAACAAACAAGAATTCTCTCATTGGTTCTCCAGTGCCCCACATGACAACCTCTTTTTCGTTATTTAGTTTGGCTTCATGGAATTTACGAATTAATGCAGGTAAGACATGAGAATTCTTTAAATCAAAATTATCATTTACACCATATAAATTGGTAGGCATTACGGATATAAAATCCGTACTGTATTGTCTTCTATAAAATTTACAGAGCTCAATACCAGCAATTTTAGCAATTGCGTATGCCTCATTTGTAGGTTCTAGGGAGTTAGTTAGCAAATACTCTTCTTTAATTGGTTGAGGTGCGAATTTTGGATATATACATGAACTTCCTAAAAATAATAGTTTTTTCACATTATATTTGTAAGCTGCATGGATAATATTCGCTTCAATCATTAAGTTGTCATAGATAAACTCTGCAGGATATATGCTATTGGCATAAATACCTCCAACTTTAGCGGCAGCCAAAAAAACATAGTCAAGGTTTTCTTGTTTGAAAAACTCTTCAACATCTAATTGCCTTGTTAAATCAAGATCATTGAAATCTTTTGTTAAAATGTTATTAAACCCTTTATTCTTCAAGTTTCTAATAATTGAAGATCCTACCATTCCTTGATGCCCTGCTATATATATTTTTGCGTTTTTTTTCATAATTACACCTCTTAATCAAATTCTTTACGAATTCTTGTTTCTCGTTCAACTTTTTTCATATCACTATGAACCATAATTTTAACCAACTCTTCAAAGCTTGTTTGTGTTGGGTTCCATCCCAAAACAGTTTTCGCCTTCGTAGGATCTCCTAATAATAACTCAACTTCAGTAGGTCTAAAATATTGTGGATCAACCTCAACCAAGACATCCCCTGTAGATTTATCGATTCCTTTTTCTGCAACACCCTCACCTTGCCAAACTAATTCAATACCTGCTTCCTTAAATGCTAATGTCGTAAAATCACGAACTGAATGAGTTTCTCCTGTTGCGATTACAAAGTCTTCTGGTTTATCATGTTGTAACATAAGCCACATACATTCTACATAATCTTTTGCATAACCCCAGTCTCTTTTGGCATTCATATTTCCTAGATATAATTTGTCTTGAGTTCCTTTTTTTATTCTACATGCCGCTAATGTTATTTTACGTGTCACAAATGTTTCTCCACGACGCTCTGATTCATGATTAAATAAAATCCCATTTACAGCAAACATGTTGTATGCTTCTCTATAATTAATAGTAATCCAATAACCATAAAGTTTTGCAACTCCATATGGACTTCTTGGGTAAAATGGAGTAGTCTCTGTTTGCGGTATTTCAAGAACTTTGCCATATAGTTCTGAAGTTGAAGCTTGATATATCTTTGTTGTTTTTTCATAACCTAAGAATCTTACAGCCTCCAGTAACCTTAATGTTCCTACACCATCAGTATCCGCAGTGTATTCTGGAACTTCAAATGATACTTTTACGTGTGACATGGCAGCTAAATTATAGATTTCATCAGGCTTTATTTCTCGAATTAGTCTAATAAGGTTAGTCGAGTCAGTCATGTCTCCATAATGTAATTGAACTTTTTGTTTGATATGCATATCTTTTAACAATTCATCAATATACAAATGTTCTATCCTTCCAGTATTAAAGGATGAACTTCTTCTAATAATTCCATGAACTTCATATTCTTTATCTAGTAAAAATTCTGCTAAAAACGAACCGTCTTGACCTGTTATTCCTGTAATAAGCGCTTTTTTTTGCATATTATTTTTGTATACTCTTTAAATAATTTTTGAAGTATACTTCTCCTTTCAATTTAGTTCTTCATGTGAATAAGTTTTTACACATCACATGTTTTATAGTAACTAGAGGTAATGTTATTTGGTATTTAAAAATTGTTAGCAAGGAAATTGTCTACTTATGTAAAAATTCTATAACTTTTGAAGCAATTGTGTTAATGTCTTCATCGCTAAGGTATGGGTGCATAGGAAGTGATAACACTCTTTCACAAAGTTGAGTAGAAACAGGATAATCTTCATCATTAAAATTCAAATCAGAGAATGCAGTTTGTCGATGCATTGGTTTTGTATAATATATCATGCTCGGAATACTGAATTCACTTAAATATTTCTTTAGATTATCTCTTTCTTCTTTTGAATTAAGTTGAATTGTGTATTGAGCAAAACTAGAAATATATCCTTCGGGAATATAAGGAGTTTTTACAAAATCACTCAACTTGTCATTATATTTTGAATAAACTAAATTAACATCTTGTAATTCGTGTTCTATAAAAGCATCAAGTTTAACATTAAGAATTGCCGCTTGCAAAGTATCTAATCTTGAGTTAACACCAATTCTAACATTGTCGTACTTATCTTCACCTTTTCCATGAACTCTGAGTGATTCCAAAAGGGATGCCAATTCAGTATTATTAGTAAAGATTGCTCCTCCATCACCGTAACATCCTAATGGCTTTGCTGGAAAAAAAGATGTTGAGGCTGCATCTCCAAAACTGCATGCTTTTCTACCTTTATATTCGGCACCAAACCCTTGTGCACCATCTTCCAAAATTAGTAAATTATGTTTCTTTGCAAGTCTTTCTATTTCTTTATAATTTGCTAATAATCCAAATAAATCTACTGGAATAATGACTTTAGGATTCAATAAGCCCTCATCCTTGATTTTCTTAATTTGATACTCTAATTGATCAGGATTGATATTAAATGTTGTTTCATCAACTTCAACAAATATAGGTGTTGCTCCAGCATATGTGACTATTTCTGCTGTAGCAAAAAAAGTAAAATCAGGAACGAAGACTGCATCACCTTTTCCTATACCCCAAGCAGATAACACTAAAGATAAGGCATCAGTTCCATTTGCGCAAGTAATACAATGTTTGACTCCAACGTATTCAGCCAATCTTTTTTCTAACTGTTTGACTTCATTTCCGCTAATGAAATTTGTGTTTTCAAAGACTTTTAACACAGCACAGTCTATTTTGTTCTTGTTTTTCAAGTATTGGGTTTTTAAATCTCTAAATTCCATTTTATAGTACCTACCTTATTGACTTTATAAAATCTATGAATTTCTTATGTTCAATTGCAAAGTTTCCAGTTACAGTAAGGTTATCTGCAACATCTCTTGTAACAACTGATCCTAAAGAAATCGTTACATTATTTCCTATATTCAACCCATTGCTAATAGTTGAATTTATACCTATCCAACAATCGTTTCCCACAATCGTTCTTCCACCAAACTTAACTCCAGCAGTAATTAGAGTTCTTTCTCCAATCACACAATCATGAGCAATATGTACAAAATTATCTACTTTAACATTATCATGCAATATAGTTACTCCGCCAAGAACACCTCGATCAAGACAACAATTATGTTGGACTTCCACATTGTTACCTATCGTGAGTAGACCTCCTGTTTTTACTTGAAATACTACTTCCCCGTCATTTAAAAATTGAAAGCCATTTGATCCCAAAATTGTACCTGATCTAATAATCACGTTATCATTTATAATCACGCCTTCATGTATAATGACACCTTCCTCTATAACACAATTTTTGCCTATCTTTAAGTTTTTCTTTGGAATATTTACTCCTGGGTGTATTATAGTTGAAGTATCTATCTCAGTTTTGAAATCTTCCCAATAAAATTCTTTTTCAACCAAATAATTATGGATTTTGTAGAACAAGGCTTTGGGATTATCACTTATTATAATACCAATATTTTTAACATCTATTTTCTCATAAAGTGAAGAAGTAATTATAATAGCCGAAATCATTTTGTTGTTTTCGATGCTTTGAATAAATTTTTCTTCAGACAAAAAAGATAATACACCTACCTTATTAAATTTCGATGTAGCCATACCTAAGGCGTTAAATTCAGCATCAATAATAACATTAATATCTTTAATTGAGTCTTTTAAATTTGATAACTTCATACTATTTCTCCTCGTATAATATGTAGTGTAGATTTGAGCTTTGAGAGCTCACTACATTATTATTTTTATAAGTTGAAGTCCTAGTGTTATAATTAAGCCAAGATATAACCAGAGGAATGTGCTAATTCTCCTTGCGGCTTGTCCGCTTTAAAAGCTTGCAAACCTGCTTGTTTGGCTTATCCGCTCACCGGTTGTTGTTCAATGGACATGCACTCAACGTTGATCCTATCATGTCCAAATGTTCTTATGTGGCGAGGTTGCGGTTGTCTTTCAAGACTAGGACTTCTCTTATATCTTACAATCTTGAAAGTGGTGATTTTATGAATGGTTTGTTACTGTATTTGTTTGTTGGTATTGATGTTTCTAAAGAGAATAATCAAGTCTACGCCATGAACTTCAGTCAAGACAAACTAGCCTCTTTTTCTACTCCCAATCATCGGTCTGGAGCTCAAGCTTTAGAAGCGAAACTTCTTGATATTTTAGATAGACATCATCTTTCTAAAATTATCATCGCGATGGAATCAACGGGTATTTATTCCACTCATATCGCAACCTATCTATCTGCTTCTAAGTATCTATTCCCTTTTGATGCGAGAGTCTACGTTTTAGATCCTAAAATCTCCAGAAACTATCGACACAGTTTTTCTGATATGGACAAAACGGATCCTAAAGATGCTTTTATTCTCGCTGATCTTGCTAGAGTCGGTCGTTGTGATCGTCTCACCCCTTTTAAGGGACCTCAGAAAATTGCACTTCAGCGTCTTACTAGACACCGCCATCACATTGCTGAATTACTTGCTAAAGAGAAGGTTTACGCCCTAAACAACGTGTTTCTTAAGTTTTCTGAGTTTAGGGGTGTTCTCTCCAACGACTTCTCGAAAACCGCTGTTGATCTCTTGCTCAATTTTAAATCTGTTGATGAAATTATCGATGTTCCCCTAGAAGAATTGGTTGAGTTTGTTATGACTTCTTCCAAAAATCATTTTGCTGACTCGAATCAAATTGCTCTCACTTTGAAAGCTGCGGCTAGAAACTCTTATCGGTTGGATAAAATGGCTTATGAACCAATTAATCTTTCTTTAGCGGCCAGTTTCAATTGTATTCAAACCTATCAAACGCAACTTAAATCGATCGACGCTGCCATTCTTAAACAAGTTAAAGGTTTGAATCAAAATCATTATCTCTCTTTGATTTCTATCCCTGGCATCGGCCCGGTTTATGCTTCTGGTATTCTTGCTGAAATCGGTCAAATCAGTCAATTCGATTCTGAAGATGCTTTAGCCAAATATGCTGGTATCACTTGGCGTAAATCTCAGTCTGGTAGTTTTGATGCTGAAGATACTAAAATGACTAAAACCGGTAATGTTTATTTGCGCTATTTTATTTCCGAAGCTGCCAACCTAGCTCGCATCCATAATCCTGTTTTTAAAGACTACTATCAAAAGAAATTTGCTGAGGTCAAGACTCATCAACACAAACGTGCACTCGCCCTCACTGCCAGAAAACTTATTCGTCTGATCTTTGGATTGTTGAGTACGGATCGACTTTATAAGTAATTAAATCTTTTGTCTTGTTTATAAGTTTTCCTTTTTTTGTTATGCATTGTTTTAGACTTTTTAGTCTTTTTTTTTATGCATTTTTATTTATTTGTCTCTTGACATCGTTACCGGTTGCTTTTTAAATTCCGATGTAGAACAATCCCTTAAAGGTAATTTAATGATTTTTTTTTCAAATGAAGACTTATATATTGCAAGAACTAATTCTAAAGCTCTTCTTCCATCTTCTGCAGTAACGTAAGGCTCTCTTTTATTTTCAATTGCACTTATTACATCTGCATAAAGGGGATTGTGTCCAAAACCATACACAGTAGGTGGGGTTTCGTGATATTTTTCTTTCACTTCTTCAGCATTATCAATATTATCACTAAAAAGCCACTCTTCAATAATATTTACTGACTTACCCCCAGCTTTTACTGTACCCTTTTCACCAAACAAATACAATGTTTCTTCTAGATTTTTTGGGAATATATTGGTCGTTCCTTCGATTATTCCATACCCACCATTATTAAATTTTATGAGTGCAAGGCCTAAATCTTCTGCCTCAATATAAGGATGATTCAAGTTATCAGTGTACGCATATACTTCATCAATATCATTACCCATCATCCATCTTAGTAAATCAATGTTATGTATGCATTGATTCATCAAAGTCCCACCATCTTGATCCCACGTTCCCCTCCAAGGAGATTGAATATAATAATCTTGGCCTCTATTCCATCTTATATGAGCTGTACCATGAAATAAGCGACCAAATCGATTTTGTTCTACCGCTTCTCTTATTTTTCTAATTGATTTATTAAACCGATTTTGATGACAAGCACTAACTACAACTTGATGTTCTTTTGATAACTTGATTATTTCATCTGCATCTTTTAAAGAAAGCGCAATGGGTTTTTCGATTATTAAATGAATCCCTTTTTTTATACAATATTTTGCTATTTCCGCATGGTTTCCACTTTCTGTAGCAATGGCAATCAAATCTATTTTTTCAGCAAAAATCATTTCTTTATAATTTGAATAAATTTTGGTAGAAGATCTTAAATCAAATTGGTTTATGTGTTTCTCAGCTTTCTCTATGACAATGTCACATAACGCAACTATTTCTAATTCGTTATTTTTGGCAGCTAGCACATGGTTGGGAGAAATACGACCACAGCCAATTAAAGCATATTTCAAACTCATAATAATCTATCTCCTTTTTTATAAAAGTTCAATATTACTTCTGTTTTCAACTTTTTTCATTGCATTTTTTGTATCAAAAATAAAGTTAGAATTTTTTTGCACAAAATCATAATCAATATTTGTATGTGCTGAAGTTATAAGCACCAAATCATAACAATTAAGTACTTTCTCATTTATTTCATGCAAACTTTGTTTTACTTTTCCATGTTCCTTATATTCGGGTATATATGGATCAAAGTAAGAAACTAATGCACCTAATTTTTCCAATTCATCTATAACTTTTATGGCTGGACTTTCTCTATAATCATCGATGTCTTGTTTGTAAGCAACACCTAAAATAAGTATTTTTGATTGATTAACAGATTTTTTGAATCTGTTCAGTATTTTACTGCTTCTTTCAGCAACATATTCAGGCATCTTATCATTAATCATCATTGATGTTTCAATCATCGATGTATGAAATCCAAATTCCCTAGCCTTCCATGATAAATAATAAGGATCAAGAGGTATGCAGTGCCCTCCTAACCCGGGTCCAGGGTAAAAGGCTTGGAACCCATAAGGTTTTGACTTAGCAGCATCAATTACTTCCCATATGTTTATATTCATTTTATTGCATAATATTGCCAATTCGTTAACCAAGCCAATGTTGATATTTCTATAAGTGTTTTCAAGAATTTTTTCCATTTCTGCTATTGCTGGTGAAGAAACTTTATAAACAGGTGCCTCTAGGATACTCTCATACATTAAAGCGGCAATTTCAGTGCATTTCTTGGTCACTCCACCAACTACTTTGGGAGTGTTTTTGGTTTTATATATTAAGTTACCTGGATCAACTCTTTCTGGTGAAAAAGCTAGGTAAAAATCAACTCCACATTTTAACCCAGATTTTTCAAGAATCGGCTTTAGCAATTCTTCAGTTGTTCCTGGATAGGTAGTTGATTCGAGTACAATCAACATATCTTTATGCATATATGGAACTATACTCTCAGCAGATGCTCTGACATAGGATATATCAGGTTGTTGATATTCATCTAGCGGTGTTGGAACAGCTATACAAACTGCATCAGCTCTAGCAACTTCCGAAAAATCAGATGTTGCTCTTAAAAACCCGCTTTTTACTATTTGCTCAAGATCCTCATTAATTACATCACCTATATAATTTATACCTTGGTTCACTTTATCAATTTTATCCTTTTGTATATCAAAACCAATAGTTATAAAACCAGCTTTTGCTTTTTCTACAGCTAGTGGAAGTCCGACATAACCCAGACCAATAACACCCAAAATCGCCTTTTTACTCTTAATTTTATCAAATAAATCGCTCATTTTATTCTCCTTTAAAGTTATTATTGTTAAAATCACCAATCAAAATTTCTATAATTCTTTTTGCAGTATTCCCGTCTCCATAAATATTAGATATATCTATTTTTGTAGGTTTTTGTAACACTTTATCAATTAAATTAGTGTTGTTGACTAAAATATTATATTTTAAATCAATTAACTCTCTCCATCCAGTATCCGGCATAATTATACACGCTTGTTTAAAAGAAAAATATGCTTCTTTTTGTAATCCTCCACTATCTGTTATAACTTTATATGAATTCTTAACTAATCCCATTAGGTCAAAATAATCTAATGGCTCGACCATTACAAAGTTATGTAGGTATTTTTCTAGGGAAAATTCTTTAATTCTATTCATAGTTCTCGGATGTATGGGAAATACAATAGATATTTTTGTTGATAACTCCGACAAACTTATTAGAATCATTTCTAAAAATTCTTTATTGTCTACGTTAAAATCTCTATGCAAAGTTAACACCAGGTAATTCCCAAGTACTAGACCTAACTTTTTGTAAATATCAAGATTAAAATGAGGCTCCATATATTTGTATAAATCATACATGATGTCTCCAACATTATACACATTTTTATCTATTCCTTCTCTTTCAAGATTTTTTATTGCAAAATCACTTGGAACAAATAGAAAATCTGATGAATGATCAGTAAGTACTCTATTTATCTCTTCTGGCATGCTTTTTGGTTCTTGCCTTAATCCAGCTTCAACATGAATGACTTTTATATTCATTTTTCTTGCAACGATAGCGCCAGCTAAAGTAGAATTTGTATCACCATAAACTAAAACATAGTCAGGTTTTTCATAAATGAATATTTTTTCAAGTTCAATCATCATTAAAGCGGTCATTTCAGCATGTGATTTTTGATTAATATTTAAAAAATAATCCGGCTTCTTAATATTAAGTTTATCAAAAAAGTCCCCTGACATTTTATTATCATAATGCTGCCCAGTATGTATCACAATCTCGTTTATGTTTTCAAAATTTGAAAGTTCTTTTTGAAACATAGCTTCTTTAATAATCTGCGGTCTTGCTCCAATTACTGATATAATTTTCATTTGTTTTTTTCCCCATTTCTAGTATTATCAATTAGTTGTTTAGGTTCTTTAAAATATATTGATGCTTCTTTAATTTCGTCAGAAGACCAATCAAACTATTCAAGCTTTACTGAGCATTAATTGGTTTGATTGGTCTTCTGACGAAATT
>DDWJ01000033.1 GCA_002345505.1 Caryophanales bacterium UBA2289 | reverse complement strand
GGTAATTATAGAATTCTTGCAAATATTATTGATGATGAATTAATTATACTGCTAATTGAATTTGGTCATCGAAAAGATATTTATAAGTAGAACTATTTGGTGAGAATATATGGGTGATCTAGAAATTAGAAAAGCAACTTATCAAGATGCTGAAGGCAAAGGGTATGTACATTATAAAAGTTGGATAGAGACCTATACCGGTCTTTTTCCTAATGAAGTCATGGAAAAGATTAGTTTGGAACGAAGTGTTAAACTAGCAAAAGAACACCCTGAGAATACCTATGTAGCTATTGTAGATCATAAAATTGTCGGGTTTGCTTGTTATTTAGAATCTAGAGATACAGATTTAAAGAATGCTGGAGAAATTATGGCGATTTATATTTTAAATGATTTTAAAAATATGGGTATAGGAAAAGCATTAATGAAAGTTTGCTATAAAGAACTATCTAATTTTAATATTATCACTTTATGGGTTTTGGAAAGTAATGAAAAAGCAATTGGTTTTTATGAATCAGAAGGTTTTAAAAAAGATGGACATTCAAAAATAATCTATGCAAAGAAAACTGTTAGGATGATTAAAAATGCAACGTAAAATCTCAATTATAATATGATTTTTTAAAAATAAAGATTATATCTACAAACAGGTCATTGTAACAAATAAAAGATGGATTCTACATTTTGTAGAATCCAAATTAATGAATCAGAGAGACTAAATATGTATATTTCAGTTGGTTTTTTAAAGAATAACATATATACTGTTTACGAGGAGTGTGAAGATAATGAACTCAGATATTTTAATGAAAAACCTAATTTTCTTGAGAAAGCTAAACAACTATACTCAAAAGGATTTGGCGGATGAGTTAAACTATTCGGATAAGGTTATAAGTAAATGGGAACGGGGTGAGTCAGTTCCTGATTTAGACGCTTTAATTAATATTGCTTCATTTTATAATTTAACTATCGACAAATTGGTTACAATTGATTTAAGCAATGAAGAAAAAACAGAGACACTATCAAATAGAATAGATTATAAGATTCTTAAAGGTCCTTCCAACCTATTAAAGTCTTCAATATGGTTAGCCTTATTTATATATGTTATTTTGATGTATTTTGAATTTTCTAATGGTGGTTTTCTTTTTCTTTTATTAGCTAACATTGGCTTTTTAATTTACTTCATAATATATTCTTGGTTACTTCAAAAAGTAATTTTTATTGCTCATTATAAGGGGCATGAAATAAAAGTTTTGACGAATATATGGAAAGTAGAAATGCATATAGACAAAATAATTGTCGACGAAGTATACAATGCATTTAAGCCTAATGTAAGATTGACAGGAAGAGTGGAAGATCAAAAGATTAAGGCAAATATATCAATCTTTCTTAATGTGAAATTATCACTATTTTTTGAGTAGATTAGAAATCTTAAAGCGAATTTTATGAAACTAAGTAAAATTCATTGAATATGTGCCTTTTATAGAAGAACTACTCTTAAAACAAAACATGTATGATTGAAGTAACTTTCTATATTTAGAAATATGATATAATATTAATACGACTCTAATGAAAGGAACTATCATATGAAATACTTTGGATCATGCCTTTGTGGAGAAATAACTTTTGAAGTTGAAGGAGACTTTGAGAACTTCTATCTATGTCATTGTGAGAAGTGTCGTAAGGATACAGGTTCAGCACACGCTGCAAACCTATTTTCATCAACCGCTAAACTAAAATGGTTATCAGGTAAAGAAAAAGTCAAAACTTTCAATTATCGTTCAGAAGGACATATAAAAAGTTTTTGCACTAACTGCGGATCAGCCTTACCAAATATACAAATGAACGGTAAATTACTGGTAGTCCCTGCTGGCAGTTTAGATAGTGATGTTTTTATAAAACCTCAAGGACATATTTATTATGCAAATAAAGCAAACTGGGATTTAAATCTCGAATCGGTTCCTAAGTTTGATGAGTTTTTAAAACAAGAAAGTTAACACCTAATTAGGTGTTTTTTTATTATTAATCGGTTTGTTAAATTTATTTTATGATATAATTTTCATAATGCAACCAATGGTTGCGAGATTGTAAATAAATGTATTATTGAACCTTACAACTTAAAATAGTACTATTAATGCATTAGGAGGACTATTCATGGAATATTTTGGATTAAAACTACAAACACTTAGAAAGAAAGCTTCAATGTCACAAGACGATCTAGCTGAACTGATTGGTGTTAGCAGACAAGCAATTAGCAAATGGGAACGTTCAGAAGCTTTACCAGATTTATACAATGCAAAAAAACTCGCTGAGGTTTTTAGCATTACTCTAGACGAATTAATGGATATTGAAATAAAATCTATTGATAAAACAAACCCAAAGAACAATAAATTATCACTAGCATTTTTGACAGTACCTGCTGTTTTAGTTGGTTGTGCGACAATTTTTGGTTTAATTCAATGGATTGTCAATGTTTTTGTGTAAAGGGGGAATGAGACAATGTTTGTTACAACATCAGATATCGTAGTCTATCTTTTACCTTTTGCTTGTTTATTAGGTTTATATTATATCTACTCTTTATATAACCTATATATCGGTCACAATACAAAGAAATACAAAATTATAGTTATTGCTTATAACTTCTTATTTTTAATCTTCTTCATTGTCGCTTTAATCTCATATCCATTATATGACTCGCCTTCAGGTATCATACTAATGATCTTACTATTAATAATTATTGCTCTAGGAATAGTAGGAGGTTTTATGTATGATGAAAAAATAAGTTATACTGCTAGTGATTCTCATCTAAAAGCACTAATGATTTTTAATAGAACTATTAAGATTACTACAATTATAGCGATAGTTACATCAGTGGCAGGTTTAACATATAATCTTTTAACTCACGAAGTTGAAAGAACCACACATATCACATATATATCTGTCGAAGATTCTAATGAAGAATTATGGGGCCTAAACTTGGAGTTTGATAATGAAAACCATGCCACACTTAGTTTTATGTATTTTGACGATAGTATTAATCCAGCTGAAATTGATGGAGTGACAGTTTACTTTGGAAACAATGAAATCTTTTCCATAAGTGAAGCAGGTTTTAAACTTTACGAACAAACTGGCTTTTACCTAGATTTGGAATATGATTTTCAAGAAGCCATCAATTTAGAATTACCATCATTCATAAAAGTCGAGCTATTGATAGGTTCAGTCAAAGAGGAATATGTATATCTATATCCTGATTATTCAATTAATAAACAACGTGTTACTGTACCAATTTGGGTAAAAGAATAAATCTTAATTTTTACAAAACCAAAATAATAGATGTCGGGAAATATCTGCCGACATCTTTTCATTTTCTTCATAATTGATTTTATCAATACTTTTTCAAAACTGTGTCTATTGATACAAGGTGTTTTTGTGATATAATTGAAGACAATAAAACCATATCAATTTTTGGTTTGAATTTTAAAAAGACAAATACTAAAATGATTAAAGGGGATTATCATAATGAAAAAACTATTTAAAAAACCATGGTTTACCGGCGTAGTTATTATAGGCATAATGTTAGTTGTGTTTTTGTTAAACTTATGGATTTTATCAATAAATTTGGTGTCTCCATATCGATTTTATGACTTTTGGACTCTAGCCGATGGTCTTTCTAGCGGAGGGACGCTAAACCTATTTGCCTTTATAATGACGATGGCATTTTATCTGTTAATTTTAATTATTCCTCTTAGTGGTATTAGTTTTTTCAAAAAGAATAACTGGGGTTACTTGACTGCTGGAATATATTTATTTGTCTTCGGATTGACTTTAATAATTTTCCAGGTCTTATTTCAATACTTAGCTACATTTGCTTTAATCTTGACGATAGTCAACATTATATTATTAATTGGAGCTTTCGTTCTAATCATATACAGAAATAAATTCATCTTGCAATCTGAAGAAATTGTTAAAACCAAAAGAGAGATTGACTTAAGTAAAACTAAAATTCCATTGACGGTTTTGATTATAGATATTATCTCAATAGTTGTATTTCTAACAACATTCATCATTCCTTTATTTTCTTTAGAAGAAGTAGGAGATACATATAACGCTGTCTTAATCAAGGTTCTACTATCTGGCGATACAAACTTAATCAGTTTAATTTATTTCTTTGTTAGCTTTGCTATCTTATTATATATCTTGTTCTATTTTGCCAATAGTCTTTCACATTACTTCTTTGATAAGGAAAAGTTCATTAAGGAATCAAAGACTTTGGTAACCTCAACCTTTATAGCATCACTCACATTCTTTCTAACCGGTGTTGGTGTAAATATCTATTATACGTTAACCAATGAAATAGTTTCTACAATAGCCTATATACCGTTATTGTTAATGATAGTTGTAGTGTTCGCTCATGCAATCTTTAGAGGTAAATTCAGCGCATATTATCAAATCACAACTCCAGAAACAAGAGTTAAATTTGCAAATATTGAATCATTATTCTATACGATATTACTAAGTGCTGTCAGCATTCTAATGTTATTCTTACCAATCATTAAAATTAATATCACCGCTAACTCTTATGAAGATAATGTAAGTTTGACAGGCTTTGATATCTTAAAAGATTACGCAAATCTAGATAAAGGTTACCATATGGTCGCTTTTGTTTTGGTGGTAATGTTGATAACTGTTGGCGTTAGTTTGGTTGTGGCTATATCGAGCTACTTATCGAAATATAAACAGTTTAGTACGATAGTCAAAACCGTAACTAGTATAAATGTTTTCTTTGTTTTCATAATAGCTATCTCAGGATATTACTTCCAAATAGCTAAAGAAATCGATCAAGCGGTAATCATGGACATCTTTGATTATTATGGGGTTAATCTCCCAAGCAGTTACGTGTATGATTACACCATTACAACTGATGCAATTTACGCTCTAATTGCCTCAGTAACTGTCTTAGTTATCATGTTCATTAGAAAAGCATTTGATCAAGAAGATGTAATCTTAATCGCTCCTGAAGCTCCTGGTGAAGATAATGGAAATAATAACAGTACAGCCAATTCTTCAAATGGTAATGGACTAGAAAGTGACGAAGACCTATATCAAAACTTCGATCCTTGTCCAGCTTTCACTCTTCTAGATTCAAAAGCAGATGAATACAAACAAGATTTAGAAAGACGCAAAAAATTTAAAGCTCCTAAAGCCGATTTAAATGATTTGGTTAATTTTGTAGTGGAGTATGCAAGAAATTCTCGCCTTCATTTATCATACACACCTGAAGATATCGCAACCTTCGTTGCTGGTCTAGGTGCTAGTAGATTATCCATCCTTCAAGGTATGTCAGGAACCGGAAAAACCAGTTTGCCAAAAATCTTTTCTGAAGCGATTCTTGGAAACTGTGAAATCGTGGAAGTAGAATCTTCCTGGAAAGACAAGAATGAACTTCTAGGTTACTACAACGAATTCTCAATGAAGTATACACCAAAGAAGTTCACTATCGCTTTATATAAAGCCGCGCTTAATAAAGAAATCTGCACTTTTATTTTGCTTGATGAAATGAATCTTTCAAGAATTGAATATTACTTCTCTGATTTCCTTTCTCTAATGGAAAATGAAGAAGGTCAAAGAGATATCAAGTTAGTAAACATTAAATTAACAAAAAAAGAAAACGAAACAGAATCTGAATATCTTGCTTTAGATTACAGCAACACTTTGAAAGTTCCAAGCAACGTTTGGTTTATCGGTACAGCCAATAGAGATGAATCAACTTTCGTAATTTCCGATAAAGTATATGACCGTGCTCATACGATGAACTTCACAAAACGTGCTCCTAAGGTAAGAAACTATTCTGATCCAATCCCACAAAGATATTTTGATTACAACACAATTAACGAACTCTTCATAAAAGCAAAAAAAGAAGGCGATTTTGACGCTGAAAACAGCCAATTGATCAAAAATGTTGAAACACTTTTAGCTCCATTTAACATTTCTTTCGGTAACCGTATCTTGAAACAAATCGAAGACTTCGTAAACATTTATAAAGCTTGCTTCAAAGATAAAAACGTTGAAGACCAAGCCATAGAAAAAATCCTTTTAAGTAAAGTTGTTGCGAAATTAGAAGTAAAAGCCATCGATGATAAAGAAAAACTGGAAATGGAATTCGAGAAACTAAACTTAAATCAATGCGTAGACTTCATCAGACGTCTTGATAACGAATAAAATGACTAAAGACCTAAAGAAAATAAAAATCGAAGAATACAAACGTTTTTCTTCATTAATGGCAAGCATCCAAGATTTCGTTGATAAACATCAATCGATCTCTTACATTGAATTTGATTACTATGTTGTTCACAACATGACGCTTTTTTCTATCGAACCAAATTTTGACTTTGAACTCTTGGAAAAGAATATTGAGTACATAAAAAAAGCTTTACCGGCTATAAAAAGAATCTTCAGTAAACCCATCATCATTTTGAAAGACAGTGATGATGTTTTACCTGTAGAAAATGCTAGAATCATCAATCAAAACACTTTTTTGCATCTTGCTAGTCATAGCCAACATGTAGCCAACATAACAAAAAGAGGCGTAAAACCAAGAAAACTATTAACTAGACTTTATGAAGACGATTATAGCATTTATGAAAATGTCATTTTTTGTAATACCGTTGATGAAGTCATGGGCTTGGTTAGAAAAAACCGAAGAACATTAGAAAATCTTCTCTATGCTAGCGACATCATGAGATTTAACCTACTTGAAAAGGTTAATCATGTAAAGTATTTCTTAGCCTTAGGAAAATTACACACAGGTTATATCAGAGATTTTAATCAGTATCTTGTTTTAGCTAAAAAGACCCTACATGAACTATCGTTTGTTAATCAAGCGATAACTCCGAGACTTCATAAACCGATTTATCAAAAAAACAAAAAGAGAAATAAACATCTAAAACTTAAGAAAACCAATATCTTTTTAATGCAAAAGGATTATAAACAAGTTTATAAGATTCACAAATTTTTAATAGGCAATAAAACCAATGAAGAAAAAATCGATGAAAATATTGATTTTGATTCGTTAAGCAAGAATTATTTAAACTATGTTTTAATTCTAATGATTTTTGCTAGCGGACATTTTAACTTTGAAATCAATCCTGAAACGAAGATGGACTTGACAAAACCAGATATCATCTTTAAGTTTAAGGATTGGACTCTTAATATCACCAATAATGATAAAGCAGAAGTGTTCTTAGCTTTTACTAAAGAAAAAACTTATAAAATAATGTTGACTAATTCCGTCTATTCTCCTGAAGAAATAGAAAAAAAGAAGAAGTCATACTCGATTAATGAAATCATCCCAATTAGTCCTTTTGAAAAAGAATATCTTGAAAGAAACGATATCTTCATTAACATGGAAGACATTGATTCATTTAGGCGACTCCAGCAAATCATTCTTAAAGGCATGGTTTATTCAGACACTTTAAGAAAAACATGTCCTTTCTGTGGCGGCAATCTAAGTCATGACCAAAGACATAGCTATCATCAATGCGACGATTGCATGATTCAAATTAAAGAAGGTTTCTGCCAAGAAACAAACCAAAAATTCTTTTACACTCAAAATGCTAATCAAAAGAAAAATGTTCTCAAGAAATTTGATTTTGAGTATGATAAAGCATGGTTTGAAGAAAAGCAGATTGAGTCACAAATGTATTTTAGAAATATAACTAAGATTAATCAAAATAATGAGATTATCTGTCCTCATTGTAATAATCATCACGAGAAGATATAACTGAAATATAGAATTTTGTTTTAATTACTTAGGAGGAACCATGAAAAAAATTAGTGAGTTAGTTTTATCGGATTATCCATTTAAAACCTTTGATAAGGTAAGATATCGCGATACCGATAGACAAGGTCATGTTAATAATGCTGTTTTTGCACAGTTTTTAGAGACTGGTAGAGTCGAAATTTTATATAATTCAAAGAACGAGTTGTTAAGTCCAAACTGCAGTTTTGTTATTGCTAAGGTTAACACAAGTCTAATTTCTGAAATCAACTGGCCGGGAATTGTTGATATTGGCACAGGGATAACTAAAATAGGCAATAGCTCTATTAATATTATTCAGAGTTTATACCAAAACAATAAACTAGTGGCTACTAGTGAAACAGTTATTGTTCAGATGGATGAATTAACGAGAAAATCTTCGCCATTAACCCAAAAAGCAAAGCAATACTTGAGTTCGTTGCTAATCGAAATAGAAGTTGAACAATAAGGAAGATAAAAATGTATATTGATGATAAGCTTATTAAACATTACTTAAAAAACGTATATTTTATCAATGGGACAGCTTATGCTGGCAAATCAACTATCTGTAAAATGTTAGCCGATAAGTATAACATGATTCATTGTGAAGAAAACTATAAATTCGGTGATTTTTTAAAACTCACCACAAAAGAAACCCATCCTAATATGAATTATTTCAACACTATGAAAAATTGGGAAGAGTTTGTCACGAGAGATAAAGAAGATTATGCTAATTGGTTAGATAACACCTCTAAAGAACAAATTGAATTTGAAATTTTAGAACTTCTTTCCATCGCAAAAGATAGATTAGTTATCGTAGATACAAATCTACCTCATGAAGTTTTAGAAAGAATCAGCGACAGAAGTAGGGTTTGTTATATGGTAACCACTCCCGAAATCTCTACAAATGAGTGGTTTAATCGGATGGATAAAGAAAAACAGTTTCTTCTGGATGTAATCAAAAAAACTGACAAACCTGAAAAAAACTTGAAAAAGTTTAAAGAAACTTTAGCTTATGCTAACCGTCAGGAAGTAGTAGAACGTTTTACGAAATCAGGATTTTTCTATCTTGTTAGAGAAACGTTAGAAGACGATATTTTAGAGAAATTTAAACAGGTTGAAGAGCATTTTGGATTATCCAATAAACAGAAAAAGAATGAGAATTAGTCTCATTCTTTTGTTTTTAAAAATCTTCAGCTACTTTTGTAATATATTTTCCTTTTGTGTATTTATCTATCCCTAAGTTAAATGGTAACTTATTAATAGCATTTTGATAAGCGTTGATAATTTTAACTGTTTCTTCATAACTTTCAGTTGTGAAGTTCAATCGTAAATTATAGATTCCATTTTGAATTAGATCAAAAACATAATCAATCAAAACTAGCGGTCTAGAGTGCATTATTTTTATATTGCACAAACCGTCATTAATCAATGGGTACAATTCATCTTTTCGGTCTTTTAAGTAATACTGATTCTTATAACAAAGCATACAGCCCACATTGGTTCCGTAACTCTTGGCGATTGGACAATACTTTGAAATCATCAACTCTTCTCTACCGTAAACTACTTTTTCCAAGTTTGGAATGGTTTTGAATGTATCGAAGTAGTTTTTCACTATATTATCTAATATATATTGATTAGTTTCAGATGATAAAGTTATTCTTTCTACACCATTCAAGTGAAGAAAGTGGACAGAAAAAATGTTGGTGACATTCATAAATTCATCGGTGATTATTCTTGAGAATTTTTCTTTTTTGTTTAATAAACCAATTTCAGATATGACTGTTTCTTTATTTTTTTTATAATCAGCAAAAGGATTGATTCTTCTTTGTCTTCTAATGGTTTTCGTGTCTTGATAAGTGTCGTTATTTATAGATAGATTAGCATCTAAATAAATCTCTTTGATACCTAAACTTTTAGCGGCTTCAAACTGTTCGGTATTATTAACCGAAACAATAAGATTAGGTTTATTTTCAATATTCAAGTCAATATTTTTAGAAGAACTATAATCAACTATCTTTCTTTCTGGTCTTTTTGTTCTCTCAGCGATTATTTTTTCAATTAAATCTCTTCTTAATTCATTAATTACTTTCACGGGTATAAAACCTAATTCATTGGATTTAATTTCCAGTTTCTCAAAGGCAAAAGGTGTATTGCCAAGTTTATAGAAATGTTCAGATAGATTTTCTTTTGTGATTGGTTGGTTTTTAGCTTCGGGAATTAAAAAATTACTTTCAACGAAATAAAGGTTGTTTAGTTCGTCGATAACTTCAACAGATAGTCTGTTGTTTAGATAGGCGTTTACAGTTCCTTTTAATGGGATAGAAGTGTAATCTTCCTTCAAAAAGACTGAAAGTGTATTTTCTAGTTCGCTATCAGATGTCTTAACAACAACTGATCCAACTTCAACTGGATCTTTAGAATCTAAAACTACGACTTCTCCACTAAATGCTTGAGATATTATCATATCATTCTTACTGATTCTGGATACGGTCATTCCACTTTCTTTATTGCTAATGAATTTGATTCCGTCATTAACACTTAAAGAATCATTTAATAATACAGTAACTTTACCCCTATTAAAATTAATAACTTTTCCAATTGTAACACCAACATGATTTGGTTTATCGCTATTGACGATATCTTTAGGAATTTCGTTAAATAAAAAACCTTTAGTTTGACCGCGATTGAATACTTTTGTTAGTTTCTCTTTTTCATTTTCTTTATCTATTTCTTGATTGTTATAATAACTATCGATTAAATATCGATAAGATTTGATTGACTGAACAACATACTCAGGCTTTCTCATTCTTCCTTCGATTTTTAAGGAATTGATTCCAAGTTCAATCAATGCTTCTAAATGATCAATTGTGATTAAGTCTTTGGCTGATAACAAATAGCTTTTATCTTCAACTAATTCATCTTCTTTATAAAGTTCATATGGCAAACGACAACTCTGGGCACATTCGCCTCGATTGCCGCTCCTACCACCAATCATGGAACTGAAATAACAATTTCCGGAATAAGAAATACATAAAGCACCATGAATAAAAACTTCCAGTTCGATATCAACATTTTCTTTGATGTGTTTGATCTCCTCAATAGAAGTTTCTCTGGCAAGGATGATTCTTTTAACACCAATAGATTTCAAGAATTTGGCTTGTTCTACATTTAGTGTGTTCATCTGGGTTGAAGCGTGTAAATCAGTATTCGGATAACGTTTTGAAAAGATTTCTAATACGCCTAAATCTTGAATGATTAAAGCATCAACATGGTTTTTAACCAAGATATCCGCATACTCAATCAAAGCAGGGATTTCAGCGTCATATACGAGAGTGTTTAATGTTACATAGACTAATACATTTCTTAAATGAGCGTATTTAATCATTTCAATGATTTCTTCAACTTCAAAGTTTTGAGCGAAAGATCTAGCCCCAAATTTTTTGCCGGCTAAATAAACCGCGTTACACCCGGCATTAATAGCTCCGATAAATGATAAACGATCTCCAGCTGGAGACAATAACTCTACTTGTTTCATTAATACACCTCGATATTTTTAACACTATAATTATATCATTTATTTATAATTAATAATTAAAAATGTTTTTTGATTTTATAAGGATAAATTAGTTTTTTAAAATATGATTTTGTATTATAATTATTATGTTGAAAAATGGAGGTTATTTATTATGAAAAGGAAAATTAAAGAATATTTATTACTACACTTAGGTATTATCATGGTTTCTGCAGGTCTTTACTTCTTTTTGATGCCAAGTAATTTAGCGGTTGGTGGTGCCAATGGTTTAGCAATAGTCATAAATAACTTTTTACCAGTACTACCAGTAGGGATAATAATGATAGGGATTAATCTAATTTTGTTTGTAATAGCGTTTATTCTTATCGGTAAAGCTTTTGGGGTAAAAACCATCTACTCAAGTTTCGCTGTTTCGTTAATTATTTTTGTGTTAGAAAAACTTGTTCCTGTAACTGAGCCTTTAGTAGGAGATATTGCTTTAGAGTTAATCTTTGGGATTATCATTGCCGGTAGCGGTATGGGCATTGTTTTTAATCAAAACGCTTCAACCGGCGGAACCGATATTACCGCTAAAATCTTACATAAATTCTTCCATATTGATTTAGGTAAAGGCGTCTTTATTTCCGATATTCTAATTACTTTTTTAGCCGGATTTGCCTTTGGGGCAAAGCTTGCGATGTACGCAGCACTTGGGGTTTTAATCAATGCATTTGTTATTGATTATATTATCGAAGGCTTTAATCTAAAAAAAGAAGTAACGATAATAAGTGAAAAATACGAAGAGATAAAAGAGTTCATCATCAAAGAACTTGATCGAGGGTTCACTACTTATTACGGTGAAGGCGGATATTCAGAACAAAAAAGGAATATTATTGTCGTTGTAATCAATAAAAGAGAGTTTTTAAAATTAAGAGCATTTATCAATAAATTAGATGCTAGGGTGTTCTTAACTATTAACAATACTCATGAAGTATATGGAGAAGGATTTAATAAACTTCAGTAGAAAGGTTAAAAAAACATGAGCGAAAGAGAAAGAATGTTAAGTGGGGAACTTTATTATTCTCCAGATCAAGAATTAACGCAGATGCATATAAAGTGTCATGCGATTCTTGATGAGTTCAATCAAACAAAATTCAATGATTTTAGAACCAGAGAAATCCTTGCGCACAAATTGTTTAAAAGTGTAGGTGAGAATTGTTTCATCAACAAACCTTTTTATTGCGATTATGGAGTGAATATCACAGTAGGAAATAACTTCTATGCAAATTTCAATTGCATAATTCTTGATGTAAATGAAGTTACAATTGGTGATAACGTTATGTTTGCACCTAATGTAAATATCTATACAGCTACTCATCCGATTGATAAAGATGTTAGAAATTCATACCTAGAGTATGGTAAAAAGATAATTATCGGAAATGATGTTTGGATAGGTGGAAATGTCGTGATTAATCCGGGAGTCTCAATCGGTGATGGGTCTATTATTGGAGCTGGTTCAGTTGTGACAAAATCTATGCCGTCTGGTGTGGTTGCGGCTGGTAATCATTGTAAGATTATCCGCAAAATCACAAATGAAGATAAAGTCTATTGGCAACAAAAAAAAGAAGAATATTATGCTAAAAAGAAAGAAGAGGCTGTAAAGAAACAGTCTAC
>DDWJ01000031.1 GCA_002345505.1 Caryophanales bacterium UBA2289 | reverse complement strand
TAGACTGTTTCTTTACAGCCTCTTTACTTATTAAAACGATCCTTTAGCCAAGAAGGAATTTTAATATCGTCATTTTCCTCTTCTACAGCTTTTTGTTTTTCTATTGCTTCTTTCTTCTTGTTTTTCTTGAAGAATTTGCTTTGTTTCTTTTCTGGAATATCTACTTCAACTTCTTCCTTTTTAGGTGGTTCGTTATGAGACTGTATCTTCGGTGGTAAAACTTCATCTTTAAATACCGGATCAGTACTGAAACCAGTAGCAATTACGGTAACTACAAGTTCATCGCCTAAGTCAGAGTTTATGGCAGAACCATAAATTACATTGATGTCTGTTGTGGATGCTTTGTGAACTTCAGCAATGATTTCATCGATTTCATATAGTGAAGCTTGATAGTTTGAAGTAATATTAA
Source organism: Caryophanales bacterium UBA2289 (assembly GCA_002345505.1). GTDB lineage: Bacteria > Bacillota_I > Bacilli_A > Izemoplasmatales > Hujiaoplasmataceae > UBA2289. Next base: position 108,067 of record DDWJ01000031.1, on the reverse strand, counting down.
CAATTGCGTCTGTGGCTCCATTGATTGAAGTTTCTAATAGCGGTGATCTAATCGCTTCTCTAGCAGCTTCAATAGCGCGGTTTGGTCCTTCAGCCACACCAATACCCATAAGTGCTGTACCTTTGTCTTTCATTACGGTTTTTACGTCAGCAAAGTCAACGTTTACAACTCCTGGCATTGCGATGATTTCTGTAATACCTTGAACACCTTGACGTAAAACTTTATCCGCTTCTCTAAAAGCGTCTAGGTATGATGTATTTCTATCTACAATGTAGAATAGTTTGTCGTTAGGAATAACGATTAATGTATCAACAAATGGTTTTAGTTGTTCTAAACCTTCAACAGCTACAGCCATTCTTTTTTTGCCTTCAAAACCAAAAGGCTTGGTAACGATACCAATGGTTAAACAGCCCATTTCTCTAGCGATTTTAGCAACGATTGGACTGGCACCAGTTCCGGTTCCACCGCCCATTCCGGCTGTAATAAATACCATATCTGTTTCCGCTAGAATATCTCTGATTTCATCTTCTGATTCGATTGCAGCTTGGCGCCCAACTTCAGGATTAGCTCCTGCTCCTAACCCTCTGGTTAGAGTTTTTCCTAGTTGCAACCTAACGTCTGCTTTTGATAGTCTTAAGACTTGTGCATCGGTGTTCATCGCGACGAATTCTACACCTGGGACTTCGTTTTCAATCATTCTATTTATGGCAGAGCCACCGCCGCCGCCAATACCAACCACTTTAATTTTCGGTTTTTGGTTAAACTTATCGTCAATATTAAACATTTGGTACCCCCAATTAATGATCTTACAAATATCTTATCATAAAACAAACAAATAATAAATATAATAATAAAAAGAAACAAAAAATCTAATCAAAGTATTCTTTCAGGATATTTTCCTTAAATTCAGCGAACCGATCATTCTTAATTGCTTCGCGGATGTCTTTCATTAGTGTTTTTAAATAGTATAAATTATGATAGGAAATCAAACGTAAACCAAGAATTTCTTTAGCCTTAAAAAGGTGTCTTAAATAACTTCTAGTATAGTTTTTACAGACTTTACAATCGCAATTTGGATCAAGCGGTGATAAGTCATGTTCATAGGTTTTATTCTTGATAACTATTTTTCCTAAGGAAGTCATTGCCGACCCATGTCTAGCAATTCTAGTTGGTAAAACACAATCAAACATGTCAATTCCGTTTTCAACTCCAACGACAATATCGTCAGGTGAACCAACCCCCATTAAATACCGTGGTTTGTCCTTAGGCATTTTATCTTTTAAAAATTCAAGAATTTCATACATTTCAGCCTTTGTTTCACCAACGCTTAAACCACCGATAGAATATCCAGGAAAATCTATTTTCATCAGTTCATTGATTGAATGTTCTCTTAGATCTTTATAAGGACCACCTTGAACGATACCGAACAAGGCTTGCTCATCTGGTCTTTGATTAACTTCTTTCCCTCTTTTTGCCCATCTTATAGTTCTTTCTAAAGATTCTTTATGATATTCATAAGGCGAGTGAAAAGGTGGACATTCATCAAAACTCATGATGATATCAGCTCCAAGATTATTTTGAATCTTGATGCTGTCCTCAGGAGTTAAATGTAATTGAGAACCGTTTAAATGGTGTCTGAAAGTAACTCCGTCTTCAGTAATTTTTCTTATTTTCGATAGTGAGAAAACTTGAAAGCCTCCGGAATCGGTAAGTAAAGCTCCGTCCCAATTCATAAAGCCACGGATTCCTCCATGGTTTTTTACTATCTCATCTCCGGGTTGTAACCAAAGATGATAAGTATTGCCAAGAATAAGTCCTTGACTAACTTCTTTTATTTCATCAACATCAAGCGTTTTAACCGTTGCTTGCGTACCTACCGGCATAAAAATCGGTGTTTCAAAACTTCCGTGCGGAGTATGCAAAATTCCGTATCTAGCTCCAGTTGTTTTGTCTTGATGAATAAGTTCAAATCTAATTGCCATATCTAAATTATAGTTCCAAAAACTTCGCCGTTAATTCCAACTGCGTTTCCTTCATCAGTATCAATATGCATAGCTGAAGCAAAATCATTTCTAACTCTGATTACAACATCGCCTAAAATGCTTGAACGACCATCAGTATCGATCTTAACTTGAACGATTTGTTTGTCTTTTACACCAAATTTTTCTGCGTCTTCTGGAGTAAGATGAATGTGTCTTTTAGCTACGATTACGCCTTCTTCTAATTCTACTTCACCTTTTGGCCCAACAATTTTGCAAGGAGCGCTTTTTGCTGTATCTCCACTTTCTCTAATTGGCGCTAAAACTCCAATTGAACGAGCATCTGTAAGTGAAATTTCAACTTGCGTTGCTTTTCTTACTGGCCCTAATATTGAAACGTTTTTTAGTTCTTTCTTTGGACCGATTACATCGATTCTTTCATTAGCTGCGTATTGACCTGGTTGCGATAAATATTTTTTTACTGTTAGCTCGTATCCTTTACCGAATAAGATATCTAAATGTTCTCTAGACACATGAGCATGTCTAGCTGACACTTCTACTAAAACTTTTTTTTCCATAATAAAAATCCTCCTTGAATATCAAATCTATTTTACTAAATTTTGTTAACTTTAGCAAACTATTAGTTATTATTAATTGGATTTTTTTTAAATAAAAAACCTCACCGTTTTTATTAACGGTAAGGATACTTCAAAATATCGGGTATAGGACCTGATGGAACTGGTATTGCAATAAATCTAAAAACAACTTCATTAAAAAATTGATAAAGACTAATGTTACCAAACAGTACAAATCCTAAATCTAAAACTTCTATTACTAAAACTGATAAATCTAAAGAACAACTGCGTTTTTGCATTAAACAAAAAATAACTCAGGTCCTATACACTTACATTATATCACATCAACCTTAGTTAAAAAAGTATTGAAAGAAATTTAAAAGAAAATTTATGATCTATTATTCTTTTCATGAATAGTCTGGTCAATAATTATCACCACAAATATTGATTTTACAGTGAACTGGGCAAAATAAATTCTTTTTCTCAACCTTGCGTTTTACTTAAATAGTGCTATAATATTAAAGACCGCAGTTCGAAACCCATCCTGCGTAAAAAAACTAGGAGGAATTTATGACAAACGAAATTTTATGGGTAATATTTGCATTAGTGAATTTTACTCTATTTTTATTGGTTTACAAGTTTTTTGGTAAACTGGGGATAATTATTTGGATTGTTATCGCAACAATACTAGCTAATATCCAAGTAACAAAAATGATCTATATTTTTGGAATTGACGCTACTTTAGGTAATATTCTTTATGGAACTATCTTTCTAGCAACTGATGTATTAAATGAAATCTTCGGAAAGAAAGAAGCTAAAAAAGCGGTTTTTATCGGGTTTTTGGTAATGATTATTACTGTCATAACCATGACGCTTTCATTACAATTTATTCCGCATCCAGAAGATTTCGCTCAAGATTCTTTAGTAGTAATATTTGGGTATATGCCAAGATTGTTATTAGCGAGTTTATCGGCATTTATCGTTTCTCAGTTAATTGACGTCTATATTTTCGATAAAATCAAGACAAAATTACCTGATAACAAGTATCTTTGGATAAGAAACAATGTGTCCACCATTCTATCTCAGTTAGTAGATTCATTGATATTTGTGCCGATTGCATTTTATGGAACAGTAAGTTTCGAAACTCTTTTAGGATTGATATTATCAACATATCTAATTAAAGTTATTGTTGCACTTCTTGATACTCCTTTTATTTACTTAATCAAAAAAGTTAACCCAATAAAAGAATTAAACGGCTAATATTAGCCGTTTTATTTTTTGATTAGCATGGAATCCCCAAAGGAGAAAAAGCGATATTTTTCCTTAATTGCTTCAGAGTAAGCGTTCATAATTATATCTTTTGTCGCAAATGCTGAAACCAACATCATGAGTGTTGATTTTGGTAAATGGAAATTGGTAATCAAGTTATCGATTGCTTTAAACTCATATCCTGGATAAATGAATATATCTGTAAAGCCAGATGATTCTTGAAATTTATTGAATTTATTATATACCGTTTCAAGAGTTCTTACTGATGTGGTTCCTACAGCATATATTTGACGTTTTTCTAGTTTAGCTTTGTTTAAAATATCGGCGGTGTTTTGATCCATCATATAAAACTCAGAATGCATTTTGTGTTTTAAAACGTCATCAACTGCAACTGGTCTAAAGGTTCCTAAACCTACATGAAGGGTGACGTAACATATAGTTATACCTTTGTCCTCTAGTTGTTTTAATAATTCTTTTGTAAAATGTAACCCCGCTGTGGGACTAGCAGCACTACCGTTGATTTTTGAGTACACTGTTTGATATCTGCTTTGGTCTTCAAGTTTCTCATGAATATAAGGCGGTAAGGGCATCTCGCCAAGTTGATCAAGGATGCTTTCTAAGTCCCCTTCATAATGAAGATCAAAATGACGTAATCCTTCATCTAAGACTTCTGTACACACCAGTTTTAATAAGCCTTCACCAAAACTTAACTCTGTACCGACTTTTACTCTTTTAGCTGGTTTTACAAGGGTTTCCCACTGATTTAAGCCATATTGATTTAATAATAAAACTTCAATATTTGCTAAAGTGCCTTCCTTTATTCCGTGTAATCTTGCTGGGATAACTTTAGTATTATTTAAGACTAGCACAGAACCTTTTTCGATGTAATTTACGATATTTTTAAAAGTCTCATGTTGAAGAGAGAAATCGGTTCTGCTTGTTATTAAAAGTCTTGAAGCGCTTCTTTCTTTCAATGGTTTCTGAGCTATAAGTTCTTCTGGTAAATTGTAATCAAAATCTTTTGTCTTCATTAAAACAAACTCCCTTGATATGATTTCTTCAAGTGGCGATAGGCTTTCTCAGTAACAACTCTTCCTCTAGGGGTTCTACTGATAAAACCTTTTTGGATAAGGAATGGTTCATATACATCTTCAAGTGTTCCTGCGTCTTCGCTTATGGAAGTTGCGATAGTATCTAAACCAACTGGACCACCATGATATTTTTCAATGATACCCAATAGGTACTCACGGTCTTTATTATCTAAACCTAAGTCATCTATTTTTAATTTGCTTAGAGCAGTTCTTGTAACATCAAGGGTAATGAAGCCATCGCTTAAAATATCGGCGAAATCTCTAACACGTCTAAATAATCGGTTAACAATTCTTGGAGTTCCTCTACTTCTTTTTGCTAGTTCAACGATTGCTTGATCTTCTGTTTGACATTCATATATTTTAGCTGTTCTTTGACAAATTATTTCTAGTTCTTGATCAGAATAAAATTCAAGCTTATGGACAATACCAAAACGATCTCTTAAAGGACCTGTTAAATCTCCAAATCTCGTTGTAGCTCCAATTAAGGTAAACGGCGCTAAATCTACTCTTATTGATTTAGCTCCTGAGTCTTTACCAACGACAATATCAATCACATAATCTTCCATTGATGAGTAAAGAATTTCTTCAACGATTTTTGGTAGTCGGTGAATTTCATCGATGAATAAAACGTCGCCAGGTTCTAAAGACGTTAAAATAGCAGCCAAATCTCCAGTTCTTTCTATCGTTGGACCACTAAGTGATTTTATATTTACGCCTAGCTCGTTAGCTATGACTTGCGCAAGCGTAGTTTTTCCAAGTCCTGGAGGACCATATAATAGTACATGGTCTAAAGATTCATTACGCATTTTAGCAGCTCGAACAGCGATTTCTACCATTTCTTTTACGTCTTTTTGACCGATATATTCGTTAAATGTTTTCGGTCTTAAAGTTACATCTACTTCATCGTCAATTAAAAGATTATTACTGATTATTCGTTCGTCCATAAAAACACCTCAAATCTATTATATCAAATTTCTAGTAAAAATCATCCTAATTTATTCTAATCGGTTGAATATTGTTTATTATTATATTATAATTAAAACCAAGGTTAGTATCGGAGTGATTAAATGGCAAAAAAACGCGATATCTTATTGAATTACTTTACCGAATTTCCTACTTATAAAGAGTCATATCAAGCCCGTTTAAATGAGTTAAAACGGGATTTTAATAATGAAAAAACATTGTACAAAAAACTATTAGAAGATATTGATAACAATTATTCTGCAGATCAAAATCTGCGTTTCTCTCAATACATTGAACAAGAAAAATTGCATGAAAAAAGAAAGAATATCATTGAGGGTGATTATCACGAACGTTTTAATATCCTTGCTGAAGAACTTGTTAGTAACAAAGAAGATCTTTCATTACTGATTGAAGAAGAAAACAAGTTATACCAAGAAATTCTTGACCAGTTTGAGGAAAGAAAACATGAAGCGCTTAATCGCTACTTGCAATTAATCCATGAAAGCGAAAGAGAAATTGATGAATCTGTCGATGTGCATTATAACTTTATTGAGCATGAAACTAGAAAGACTGAGAATTTAAAAGAATACTATCAAGACATCAATACCTTCTTAGCTAACAACTTGCTTGACACCATGGAAAAGGCTAAAAATGCGCTAGATTCTTTAAATGACTCATTGAAAGAAACCAATATTAATGACTCTCAAGAGCTTAATCAAACTGTACTTAAATCTTTGGAGCATTTACGTGAAACTCAAATTAATATTATTTCCTTGTTTAAAGAAAACTCAAACAATTTAGAAATCCAAAGAGAGTCAATTAAGAAGATATCAAAGAACAAACAGCAACCGCATTCTGAATTGAATCAACAAATGATTCAAAAATATGTAAGTCAGATTAGAGAGTTAAACAAGTCAAAAATTGCATTTGAAGCAAAAGTTAAGACTGATTTAGAAGAATCTTTGAAAAGAGTTTATGAGTTAATTATCGAAGCTCATGATAAGAATGACGCCAATAACTTGAAGAAATACATCTTGCAGAAAGAGATAATTGAGAAAAAGGCTGAGTATTTACTTCATAGAAACTCGACATTGACTAAATTTACCATTACAAAATACCAACAAGAAATCAAAAAGATTAAGATTGATTCTTTCAAACGTAGTGAAGAGATAAAACTAGCTTATTCATTACCAATAACTTTCTTACAAAATTCTATCGATACTTACTCTAATTTTGCTTTTTACTTAAATCAAGGTTTTGACGAGTTAGACAGATTGTTGAATGGATTAATCGATTTCCATCAAGATTTCTTAGATTCTAAAACTGATTTCGTTACTACTACTTCTAAGGCATATGAAGATTATAAAATCAACATGATGGTTAGAATTAACGAAGTAACCAGCAATTTAACTAAATTGATTTCTAAGATTGACGATGTCTCTTTACAAATCGTAACTTTGGAATCGAGAAATAGATTAGAAGTTGCTGATATTAGAAAGAAAATTGAAAACATAGAAATTTTAGGTGATTATCAGAAGTATTTAGCGTCATTAGAAAATGATGAGTTTTTTGCTATGTATCAACACAATAAGAATATTGAAGAGATTCAATTAAAGACTAACTACACAAGCAATCTCTTAAACATCAATAGAGATGTACTAGAACTTAATAAGAATAAAGAATTAGCTGGCGAACATCTCCAATATATGTTGAGTTTAAGCAAGGAAGAGGAAGCTATCCATAAACTTAGTTTTGATAAGTTGATTACTCAGTATGAAGCATTTTATGATCAACAAAATAAAATGTCATACATAATGTATAAAATCGCCAAATTGGAATTAATCAACCAAGTCAAAGAGAAAAATTTCCTTTATGCCGAAAAGTTTGTAAAAGCAAAGAATATTGAAGATGAGAAAGACTTTATGAGTTCAAACTCAGTAGTTGAGTTTGTCCATTACATGCAAGGTTTGATAAATGCAAATAACACTTCTACTGCTGCGTTTAAACGTTATTTAAGTAATTCCAGCAATAATATGTCTTATTTAACGATTGTTGAAAAGGCAAGAAATATGTTACATGAACAGATTGACCGTCAGTTGAATAAGAAGATTGCTTCTGCTTATCAAGCAGCTAGCATTTATATGCAAGAAACAAGAGAGATATTGAATGACTTTAGTTTATTGACAGAGAATTATTTAAGTAAATATAAACAGCTATTGATTTACAATGAAAATAATTATATTGATTACCAAGCAAAAGTTATTCAAAGTCAAGGTTATGCTAGTGAAGTTTCTTCACTTTTGACATATATGAAGAATAAATCTTTAACCCAAGCATATAAATATCAAGTTCCTAGTGAAGTTGAGAGTTTAACGCAATTTTATAATCAAAGTTTAGAAAAATTTAATTTTCTTGTTCATGATATTTTCTCTAAGTTAAAACCTAAGAGTAAAACTCAAGTTTTCTATGAAAAAATGCAGAAATATATCATTGAAGCTCTGGAAATAATTAAGTCATACCAGAAGAAAATAACTGAATCTATGACTAAAGTAAGAGATAAGATATTGGAGCACGATATTGAGTTTATTGCTAATAGTAAGATTCAGGCTCAAGAAAATAAGAAGATTATTGATAAAGAGTATGATTCAATGGCTTTCCAAGCAATAAAGATAAAAGACAAAAGAAATAAGCAAATTTCAGTCTTAATTGATAACAGCAACAATCTTAATGAAGCTTTTAAGATTCGCGTTAAGAAGATCAATGACGAGTATTTGAAAGAAAAGAATGTTAATAATGACTATTTGGATTATCTAGAAGCAGAAATTATTCGAATTATTGAAAAGAATGATAAACAGTTAATTAAAATGTTAAAGCTGATAGATAAAGAAATCTTCTTGGATCAAGTTCAATTTACTAAACAATACAAGAAATACTTGAATATGATCAGCGGAATTAGAAATAGTTTAAGTAGTTCATATAATCAAGAAATTAAGTATTTGTATGATTTAAATTATAAACGTGAAGCTGATATCACTAAGACGATTGCTTTATTAGAAGATAAGATTGATCGTCTTCCAACTCAAAAGGAAAGTATTTTGAAATCTTTAGAAGTGCAAAAGAAAGAGCTGTTTGCGACAAAACAGCAAGAATTACTGCAGAAATTTGCAGAAATTGAAGGCAACAAGTTAATGAACAAACCAGGATTAATTGAAGAAATTAGAGCTGTTGAAAAGAGGTTACCGGAAGATTATATTAAATTATATCGACAGGTTCAAGAACTTGAAAATGAGTATTTGCAACAATATACTTTAATTAACGAAAATTACTTTACTACATATCAAGACTACATTAATAAGCAGTTTGCTAATCGTTTAGTAATTGAAAATGATGGAAAAATATTTAAATCATTCGATTGGTTGAATAATTATCATAAGGATTTATTGAACATTTTCCAACTAAACTATAGCGAAACTTTACAAAAGAGCATTGAATCAAGAGATATTATTAAAGAAGAAAAGCAAAAATCAAAGGATAAACAAGACAGAATAATTAATGCATAGGAGCAATTATGGCAGACGAAAGAGCCAAGTTAAGTTTTGAGAATTTTAATGAATACAAAGAAAAAGTCGATAAAGCTTTTGAAGAAGAGTTATCGCTTTTTGAGCGTTTCTCGACTGACATAATTGGTAAAGCCAGTAATCATCATCAGGTTACACTTAATAATCTTGAAGAATCAAGGGAATCTTTAACCTATTTAAGAGAGAAAGTTACTGAAATCAAAAAGAGCATCTTCTATCATCAGGAAACCTTGATTATCGATCGTCAAAATATAATTCAAAATACTGAAAAACAAGTTCAAAATCAAAATCAAAGCATTTTAGAGTTTGAATATAAGAGCATTCAGGAAAAGGTTGAGAATTTTGATTATTTGAATAAGGCTTTAATTCAATCCGCATTTGATTTTTTCAATGATTTCAAAATGTATTATTCCAAAGATATTATTGATTTGGATGAGTTATACGGATTTTTATCCGAGAAAAACAAAACTTTTGAAAAGGTCATTCAAAAGTATGAAGCTGAAGTTATGGATTTTTTCACTTCGCTCGATAATGAAATCTATGAAATGAATGACCGCATCGCTTTTTTGATGCAACAAAAGAACTCTCAACTTAATAAAATCTATGACTTCTTTGAAAAAGAGACTACTGCTTACTTGGATAATCAGTTAACTTTCAGTGTTGAAACCAATTTGGATTCTTCAGAGATTAAGGGTCTTATCAACGATAAATTAACACAATTTAAGGTATTTAAGAACCATCTTTTGCAGCAGGAAGAAAAAACCAAATTAATATTGCATAATGAGTATTTAGAACTTTACGATAAAGTTTTAAAGAAGTTATTACAGAGAAAAGGCAACTTGCTTATCGGCGATCCTTGCTTCTTCGATCATGTTGAAGAAAGCTTACTTAAATTAAAAGAAGAAATTGTATTTGCTAAAAATGAGAATCTAGGTTCTTTAGGAAGTTTAATTAGAACCTATAATAGAGCAATTAAGTATAAAGAAGTTAAAGCTGTTACCGAGAGAAAAGCTCGGAAGATGACAAGAAAGTTTTTGAAAATGAAAAAGACTATTTTCTTGGAATATCAAAAATCATCAAGAAGATTAGTCTTTCAAATGGAAAAATACTATAAGTTATATTTAGATATTTTAAAAGTTGATCCATTCTTAGCGCAAATAATTGGTGATAAAGCTACTAAGATTGTTAAGGATGAAGTTAATTATTTATCAACACTTAAAATTAATAAAGAGCATAAGATTAATGTTAACTATGATATAAAGACTCTGAAATTAAACCAACAGATTAATGAAATTGAGTCAAAGTTAATTTATGAAGTTGAGAGACAAATTTATCTTCAAGATATCGACTTAATCAGTACAATATTAGATGTTCAGAGTTATTTTGTCGATAAGAGTGCTGATATAACCTTATCGCTTAATCGTTTGGAAGCGGATAAGTTTAATATCTTTAAGCTTGATAAGGCGATTAATGCTTATTTGAAGCATGATATGAAGATTAATAATATTAACCGACGATACTTAAATATTGTAACTGATATTTTGGTTAAACATGTTCGTCAAAGCGAAAATCATAATATTGATTTGGTTGAATCTTTATCAGAAATTAAATTAGCATTAAAAGAGTATGATATTGCAGCTATCCATTTCAAAACAATGTTTGAGAATGAAAAGCGTTTCTTGGTAATGCAAGCTAACCGAGTTAGTGATGAAACAAAGATTGACGATAATTATATTTTAACTAAGTATGAGAATCAAATGCGCTTTGCTCAGGAACAGATAAATCTAGCAAATGATGAATTAAAGCTTAGAGTACAGGCGATAATGACGGCTGTTGAGGAAGAAAGAGTATATTATAAAGATATTATTTCTAATCAGGAAATGCTAACAAAGAAAAGACAGAGTGATTTATTGGATGAGTATCAAGCCAAAATCTATCAACAAAATCTTTTGGTTGAGAACTTGACCGAACAAAAGAGTAAAAAGGTTGTTGAAAAAGAGTTTCATAAGTTAAAAGAACGTTATGAATCTTTAATCGCTCAAGCCAAAATGACTAATGAAGAAAACCAGATTATTCAAGATGCTTTTAGAAGATTAAAAACTTTGGATGATCATCTTGAAGAAGCGCTTACTGAGGCTGTTAGTTTAAGGGATGAAACAATCGAAGAAATGCAGAGTGTGTATAACAACGCTAAAGAAAGATATGAGTATTTTAAGAATTATTTAGCAAATAAGGTTGAACCGTTGGAACCGACTTTCTATCAAACTTTGGAAAGAATGCAAAACAGGTATAAATATAAGTTAAAGACAGCTGAGGCGGAACTTGACATTAAGACTAAGGATTTGTTGGATAATTATTTAGAAGTATATTTCACTGAACAACCTGATTTAGACCGAGCTAAATTGATTGAAAATATTAGTTTGATGCAAGTGGAAAAAGAGACTGCTACCAACGATTATGAACAAGAAATCGCTGCTATCGATCTTGAGCATCAACAAAAATCGGATGAATTGATTAAGAAAAAGAATGAAATAATCAACGAAGCTAAGAAATTTAAGGATATAATTACCGAAAAACGTGAAATTGAAATTCAAACAAAACAAGAGGAATTACTAATTCTTGAGAATCGTTATCAGCAGCAACAAAGAGATAAGCAAGTCTCTTATGAAGATGAGATTGAAAACTTGACTAATGAGTATAATCAAACGCTTAATGAGAGTAAGAAATATATAATGAATCTAAGTCAATCATTTGAGAAAGTATTGAATACTTATAAACCTTATGTCCGTTTAACTAAGAATAATCGCAAGATTAGAACCATTGTGAAAAAAACAAATCATAATATTAGCAAAATGGAAAAGAAAGAGTTTAAAACTTTGGAAAAAGATTTGAAGAAAAGACAGATGCTTATCAACAAATAAATTTAAAGGACTAGCAAAATTTGCTAGTCCTATTAATTTATTCTAACATTTTTAGTAAGCTACAGCCGATATCAGTACCTTTAATATTGAAATTAGCAGCAATTGTCATTCCTACGTCCGCAAAAGATCCTCTTTCCGGCAAGAATTTGCCGTGATAGTCATGAGCATAGATAAATAGCGGTACATATTCTCTTGTGTGATCAGTTCCTTTAAAGGTTGGATCATTTCCATGATCAGCCGTAACCATTAAGAGATCGTCATTATTTAGTAATTTGATTAAGTTTCCTAAATCTTCATCAAATTCTTCCATCGCCATTTTATAGCCTTCAGAGTCTCTACGGTGACCGTATAGAGCGTCAAAATCGACTAGATTAGCAAATAATAGCCCAGTAAAGTCTTTTTTAGTTAATTCCATAACTTTATTCATTCCATCATGGTTTGATTTAATAGAGTAGTGTTCTGTGATTCCTGAACCATTGAAGATATCACGGATTTTACCAACTGAGATTACGTCGAACTTTGATTCTTCAAGAGCATTTAATACTGTCTTTGAAGTTGGACTCAAGGCATAATCATGACGGTTTGTGGTTCTTTTAAAACCGTCTTTTTCATTTCCTAAATAAGGTCTTGCGATGATTCTTCCCACGCGCCATTTATCAACTAGCGTAATTTCTCTGACTTTTTCACAGATATCATAGAGTTCTTTTAGTGGTATTACTTCTTCGTGCGCAGCTATTTGTAAGACGCTGTCAGCGCTGGTATAGACGATTAAATCACCGGTTTTCACTTGATGAGGTCCGAGTTCTACAAGAATTTCCGTACCGGAAGCTGATTTATTTCCGACTACTTTACGACCGGATAGTTTTTCAATCTCAGCGATTAAATCGCTTGGGAAGCCGGTATCGGTAAAGGTTTTGAATGGAGTGGTTGTTTTAATTCCCATTAACTCCCAATGACCTGTCATGGTATCTTTTCCATTTGATAGTTCTGCCATTTTCGTAGTGTTAGATCTTGGATGATCAACTGGATTAACGCCTAAGATTTTTGTAAGGTTACCATAACCAAAGGTTTTTAATACTGGAAGATTTATTCCGCCTGTTGCTTTAGCTAAATTACCGATTGTATTGGCGCCAACGTCTCCGAACTTTGCGGCGTCTGGCATTTCTCCGACACCAACTGAGTCGATTACTATTAAAAATACACGTTTAAATTTCATTTATTTTCCTCTTTTCCGTCAGCACGTGGATGTGCTTCATTATAAATATTTTTTAAATGGGCTTTCGATACATGAGTATAGTTTTCTGTCGTCATGATATCTTCATGGCCTAATAATTCTTGAACTGATTTTAAATTCGCTCCATTTTCCAACAAATGGGTAGCAAATGTGTGTCTAAAGGTATGTGGTGAAATCTTTTTTTGAATTTTAGCTTTGTCAGCTAAGGTTTGAACAATTTTGTAAAAACCGATTCTGCTTAAGCTTTCACCGAATTTATTCACAAAAAGCGTATTTTGTGATTTTGGGTTTAGTTTGATTCTGGCCTTAACAATATAGTCTCTTAAGGCTTGTATCGCTTCTTCTCCTAAAGGAACAATTCGTTCTTTGTTTCCTTTACCGATGACGCTAACTAACCCCTTATTTAGATGTAAATCCGCTATTGAAAGATTTAAGAGTTCTGAGACTCTTAGCCCGGAACCATAAGCTAGTTCTAGCAAAGCTCTATTTCTTAAATCAAGCGGTTCATTTTCAATATAGGTTTGATTGATAATCGCTGTTATTTCTTGTATGTTTAAAACTGTTGGTAAAGTTTTTTTAGTTTTTGGTTTTTTTAGTTTTTCACTAACATCGATATCAACTAGATTTTCGTTTGAAAGATATTTGTGAAAAGAATGAATGGAACTAATCTTCCTTGTGATTGATGAAGCCATAATATCTTTTCGGGATAGACTTTTAAGGTAATTTTTGATATGTTCGGAAGTAATTTTATTATAGTCTTTAAATTCATAGTTTTTCTTGATGAATTGAAGGTAGTCTTGAAGGTCTCGTTCATAAGAGATAATGGTGTTTTTAGCTAAGTTTTTAGTTACTTTCAAGTAGTAAAGATACTCTTTTAAATAGGCGTCTAACATAATTAAATAATGTCCAAATAAACTTGATTAGCTAAATACATGCCTGAATCTGTAAGTTTAAGATTTCCTGACGATATTTCTAAAAGTCCGTTATCCAGATGTTTTTTAAGAATTGGATAAACTTCAAAAACATCTTTTTTTATCCGTTTTTTATATTCATCAAGATTAAAGCCTTCTACTTTTCTTAAACCGAGAAGAACGATTTCTAATTTCGGATTATAATCTTCAATTTCATGCATGTTAAGAGCATGTCTTTTTGTACCTTCAATATATTCTTTAATGTTTTTAGGATTCTTCATTCTGATATAGTTATATTGTGAACTGGCATTTAGGCCAAGTCCAATATATTCTTCGACATCCCAATATATCAGATTATGTTTAGACTCATGGCCTTTATAGGCATAATTTGAAACTTCATATTTATTATAACCATATTCTTTTAACCGGTTGTCTATTATATCGGCGAAATCTCTGGCTAAATCATCAGGAAAGTCTGATACTTTCCGAGAGTTTATCCAGTAATTGATGATTGTTCTGTCTTCAATAATTAGGGAGTAATAAGATATATGTTCAGGATTGAATATTTTTATGTAGTCAAGATCTTTTAAAAGCATAGCTTTAGTTTGACCTGGTATTGCATAGAGAAAATCTAGGTTTAAATCAAAGTTATTGTCTTTGATTTTTTTAATTGCTTCAATAACTTGAGTTTGGGTATGATTTCTTCCGAGGAACTTTAAAAGTGTCTCGTCCATTGATTGAACGCCCATGCTGATTCTTGATATATGGAATTTCTTCAAAAGTTTAAGAAAATTATCGGTGATATCAGAAGGATTGGCTTCAATGGTGAATTCTTGAATTTTTTCGAGGTTAATGATGGTCGAAAGTTCTTTTAAAAAAGCTTCAAGAATATCAAGTGGTAAAGATGATGGCGTTCCGCCCCCAATGTAGACGGTTTCGCTTCTTGCGGTTAGGTCGCTAAAATACTCTAGTTCTCTTACTAGAGCCTGCATGTATTCAATTTTTAAATCGTCTTTTGCGACCATTTTTGCAAAATCGCAGTAAGTACAGATTTTATCACAGAATGGAATGTGAATATAAACGCCTTTTATCATATTATCACCATTATTATGTTAACATAATAAGGTTAATTTTAAAAGTATTAAGTCTTATTTCTAGTAGGAAAAAAAGAGCACTCTTTTAAAGGAGTGCTTTAGTCATCACTTTCAAGTGATAGAACTGACATGAAGGCTTCTTGAGGTATTTCAACTGAGCCCACGTTCTTCATGCGTTTTTTACCTTGTTTTTGCTTTTCAAGCAGTTTCTTCTTTCTGGTAATATCGCCGCCATAACATTTAGCCAAAACGTCTTTTCTAAGTGCTTTGATGTTGGTTCTAGCGATTACTTTTGAACCGATAGCTGCTTGGATAGGTATTTCAAAAAGTTGTCTTGGAATCAAATCTTTTAGTTTTTGACAGATTCTTAAGCCTCTTTGTCGAGCAAAGTCTTGGTGAACCAAGAAAGCTAAGGCATCTACTGGTTCAGAGTTTAATAATATGTCAATCTTAACGAGATCGGATTCTCGATGTTCTATTACTTCGTAATCTAAGGATGCATAGCCTTTTGTACTAGATTTTAAACGATTGAAGAAATCGTAAAGAATTTCCGACAAAGGGAGTTCATAGATAATTTCTACTCTTGAATCAGAGATGTATTTCATATCTTTAAAAACACCACGTTTATATTGGCAAAGTTCCATAACGTTACCAACGTAATCACTTGGTGTGATTATCGTAGCTAAAACGTATGGTTCTTCGATTTTCTTAATCATTTGATTCTTCGGCATTAAAGCCGGGTTATCAACATGAATAGATTTGCCGTTTTCTAAAAACACAAGATAATCAACTGAAGGAGCTGTGGTAATTAGGTTTTGATTGAACTCTCTTTCAAGACGTTCTTGGAAGATTTCCATATGGAGCATTCCTAAAAATCCAACTCTAAAACCAAAGCCTAAAGCATTGGATGTTTCAGGTTCATAAATTAAGGCTGCATCTGATAGTTTCATTTTTTTAATCGCATCTTTTAAGTCTTGGTAATCATCAGCGTCAACTGGATAAACTCCAGAGTATACCATCGGTGTTAACCGTCTATAACCTGGTAGCGGCTTAGCTGTTGGTTTAACTGCATTAGTAATGGTATCACCGACATGAATCTTACCAATATCTTTAATTGAGGCGCTTACCCAGCCTACATCACCTGTATTAAGGTAATTGCGACTTACTTCTTTTGGTAAGTAAACACCTAGATCAATTACTTCGTATTTAGCTTCGGTAGCCATCATTTTTATTTCATCACCAATTTCAATTTTACCGTTCATTACCCTAACCAAGGGAATAACGCCACGATAACTGTCATAGAATGAATCAAAAATTAATGCCTCTAATGGTTTATCAATATCACCGCTTGGAGCGGGTATTCTTTTAACGATTGCTTCTAGTACTTGATCGACGCCTTGACCGGTTTTAGCCGATACCATTATACAATCATCAGGGTCTAATCCGATTGTGTCCTCTAACTCTTTTTTAACCTTTTCAACATCTGCGCTTTCTAAATCAATTTTATTGATAACAGGAATAATCTCTAAATTATTATCAAGTGCTAAATAGACATTAGCTAAGGTTTGAGCTTCGATTCCTTGGGTCGCATCAACGACTAGAAGTGCTCCTTCACAGGCCGCTAAAGAGCGGGATACTTCATAGGTAAAATCAACGTGTCCTGGGGTATCGATGAGATGGAAAATATATTGTTCACCATCTAAGGCATCATACTTAAGTTCTACTGAGTTAAGTTTGATGGTAATTCCTCTTTCTCGTTCTAAGTCCATTGAATCAAGGTACTGAGCTTTCATGTCCCTAAGTTCAACACTATGGGTCATTTCTAAGATTCTATCTGCTAAGGTAGATTTTCCGTGATCGATATGGGCAATAATCGAGAAATTTCTTATTCTCGTTTGTCTTTTTTTAAGGATTTCTCCACTCATAAGTCTCACCTCTATTCTTTATTAGTTTTAAAAAAAGCATATAAATATTAAATTATATGCTTTTTAAAGTCAAATTATCTTATAAGCCATGTTCTGTAGTCTCTAATTAAAAAGACCGGTAATCATTTATCTCCAGCTTAAGCTGTCAGTCAAATGAATTGAATTCTTCTTTGACCGTGCCCCTACCATAATTTGGGTTTCTAGCTTGAGGGGTTTACCCGTTTCACTCACATATATTTTATGTGATTCGTCACTGTGGCACTTTTTAGAATACTTTGGCCTTTTACATCCATTTCTTCGCCGTCGCTTGAATCTCTTCAAACGCCTAAACTTATTTTTTCGTTTAGCACAAACGCTACAAGCATCTCAGCTTGTGCTAGCATGGACTTTCCTAACAAACAGAATGTCTGCTCGATTACCCAGATAATTTGACAAGTATATTATATCATTGTTTTACTTCTTCTAAAATAGCTTTTCTTGACAAGTCAACTCTTCCTTTGTCGTCAACACCAATAACTTTAACTTCAATTACATCACCAATTTTTACAACATCTTCAACATTTTTGATGTGTTTTGTGTCAAGTTTTGAGATATGAACAAGTCCGTCTTGACCTGGCCACAATTCAACGAAAGCGCCAAACTTTTCAATTCTTACTACTTTACCCATATATTTTTCGCCAACTGTGACTTCACGAATGATGTCTTCAATCAATTTCATTGCTTTATCGATAAAGTATGATTCTTCATGCATTAAGATGATTCTTCCGTCTTGTTCAATGTCGATTTTTACATTTCCACATTGTTCAATAATTGCAGTGATTGTCTTACCGCCACCACCGATAATATCTCTGATCTTATCAGGTGAAACGCGCATAATCTTAACTTTTGGAGCGTATTTTGATAATTCTTTTTTCGGTTCAGGAATAACTGAATCCATGTTATCAAGAATTTCCATACGTGCATGTTTTGCTTGTAATAATGATTCTTTGAAGATTTCTTTTGTAATACCAGAAATCTTGATATCCATTTGCAATGAGCAAATTCCTTTTCTTGTCCCGGCAACTTTAAAGTCCATATCACCGAAATGATCTTCAAGGCCTTGAATATCGGTTAGAATTGTATATTTGTTTTCTTCTTTAACAAGACCCATTGCGATTCCAGCTACTTGAGCTTTTAAAGGAACACCGGCAGCCATTAATGCCATTGAACCAGCACAAATTGTTGCTTGTGAAGATGAACCGTTTGACTCTAAAACTTCGGATACAACTCTGATTGCATAAGGGAATTCTTCTTCATTTGGCAATACTTGATAAAGCGCTCTTTCGCCTAAGGCTCCATGACCAACTTCTCTACGTCCAACAAAACCATATCTTCCAGTTGAACCAACAGAGAATTGTGGGAAGTTATAGTGAAGCATAAATCTTTTACCATCTTCTACACTAACACCATCAATAATTTGCGCTTCTCTTAAAGCACCAAGAGTAACTGTCGCTAAAGCTTGAGTTTGTCCTCTTGTGAATAGAGCTGAACCATGAGTACGCGCCAAAAGGTCAA
This sequence comes from Caryophanales bacterium UBA2289, assembly GCA_002345505.1. Lineage (GTDB taxonomy): Bacteria > Bacillota_I > Bacilli_A > Izemoplasmatales > Hujiaoplasmataceae > UBA2289. The sequence goes on along the minus strand of DDWJ01000031.1, from coordinate 88,973 downwards.
TTTCTGAGTCAAGTGGTCTGATTTCATCAGTTTTACGGCCATCAGGTCTGATTTTATCAACTGTGATTAGTCTTCTAACTTCGTTTACTTGAATTGTTTCAAGAACTTGTTTAGCAAAACTTAAGTTGCTTTCAAGATCTTCTCTTTCAAGATGAAGTGCTTTATATTCTTTTTCTAAAACTTCTAAAATTTCATTTTCGATATCTTCGATTGTATTTTGTCTTTCTAACTTTTCGTGAATAGAAACGGCTTTTGTGATTCTGCCATTTTCTAAAGCGTAAACTTTTTCTTCGATTTCTTTTGGTACAGTTTTAAGTTCAACTTCAATTCTTTCTTTACCTACTTCTGCGATGATTTCTTCTTCAAAAGCAACTAATTCTTTGATTTTATCATGTGCGAACATCAAAGCATCAAGCATTGTTTCTTCATCGACTTCTTTAGCTCCGGCTTCAACCATATTTATTGCGGTTTTAGTACCAGCAACCATAAGATCTAAGTCTGATTCAAGAAGTTGTTCTGGGTTCGGATTAAGAATGAACTCACCATTGATTAAACCAACCGTAACACCGGCGATTGGGCCATCAAATGGAATTCCGCCGATACCTAAAGAAAGTGAAGCACCAAACATAGCTGTCATTTCTGGCGATTTATTTGGATCAGCACTAAGAACAGTGTTGATTACTTGAACTTCATTTCTAAAACCTTCCGCAAACAGCGGTCTTAAAGGTCTGTCAATAGCTCTTGAAATTAAGGTTTCATGTTCAGTTGGACGGCCTTCTCTTCTTAAGAATCCTCCAGGGATTTTTCCCGCTGAATATAATTTTTCTTGATAAATTACCATTAATGGAAAGAAATCTTGATTAGTGGCTTCTTTGCTGACGACTGAAGCTGATAAAACAGCTGTTTCACCATAACGAACCAAGCAAGCGCCTGTGGCTTGTTTTGCTAATTGTCCCACTTCAACAATTAGTTCAGTTCCATAAAAATCTTTTTTAAATACTTTTTTCATTTATTTACCCCATTTCACTACATAAATAATATACATCTAATTAAGTATTATACCATATTTTTGCTTTTTTTAACATAAATCAAAGAAATAGCACCCGAAATATCGGGTGCATATAACTTATCTTCTTAATCCTAATTTTTTAACCAAATTAGCATATCTTTCAAGTGAGATTGTCTTTAAGTAGTTAAGTAAACTTCTACGTTTACCAACTTTCATTAAAAGACCTCTACGTGAATGATGATCATGTTTATGAACCTTAAGATGCTCGTTTAGAAGGTTAATTTCTTCTGTAAGTAACGCAACTTGAATTTCTGGAGAACCCGTGTCTCCTTCTTTAGTTTGGTACTCAACTACGATTTCTTTGATTCTTTCTTTTGTTAATGCCATTGTTCATTCCTCCTTTTTTAAATTCTTACCGTAAGTCCGAATATTTGCGTTGGAGAGTCGCAATAATCCAGATTTAGGCGCATGAAGTATTATATCATAGTAATAGTTATTTATCAAGAATTTTTTATCAGATATTCAGGTCCAATAAGTTCTTTTAAGCCTTTGATAATTTGATACATTGAATAGGTGTCTTGACGGCAGTATTCGTGCAAATCATTTTTTAATTTAAGCGTTTCTGCTTTAGTTGTTTCTTGAAGTTTCTCGAATGTTTCATAAGCTTTTACTCCGTCTTTAATAACTAAATTTTCGTATGCGTCTTTAACAAAAATTTTAATTACTTTTTTCAGTGAATACGATCCACCTAAATCTGGATGGTAAAGATTATAAGATTCTAAATCGCTATTATCAAATCCTAAATCGGCATAGAAAGATTTATTTATTTTGACGATGTCTAATAAGTCGAAAAGTCTTTTAATAATTTTATCGATTTGTTTTTTGTACTCAGGAAAAACTCTTTTGAACTCTTCTAGTCTTGTTTTCTCAAAAGTTTTATTATAGACAGCAATTGATGAATCACCCTTACCTAAAATTTCAAGCAACTTTTTCAGCAAAACTTCTCTTTCATCCTTATTGGGATTAGCGATAAAGTCAAAATGATTCTTTTCAATTGAAGTTAATTCGTTTTCTTCCTTTTCAATATGTACAGAGTATTGAAATACCGATTGCGTGTATGGCGTTTCACCTTTAAATCTTGGAATCGGTAGTGGTAAAGCTTCAAAATCGAGATAGTAGATTGGGTATTTCAGCTGTTCCAGTCCGGCTTTGATTTTATCATTATGAAAATAGATTGTTTGATTGTCAACACAATACCGCTGCATCAAATGGTTTTGGTCTTTAAGCCAAGATATTGGAAGATCTTGCATAGAGACGTACCCTTCATTAAGCAAATCATATGTATCATGATGAAGATTGCCTTCTTCTCTCGGCTCCGTGAAACCATAATGAGAATTAAAATAATCTAATATTGAAGTGTTTTGCGGAAGGTGTGAATAACAGAAGTTAACGAACTTACATTCGCCTGGTCTACCGAAATTACAAGCTTTTTTTACTAATTGACAAGGTGTAAAATCATTTAATTCCAAATGATTTATCATCCTAAATAGGGCGATTTCCACCATTTCATCCAAATCTTTAAGGGTTGAAAAATCAAAGATGTGATAGAGTTTGTCAGTATAGGAAATGCCATCGTATTTATAGTCGGTGTTCAATAATACAAAATACAGATTTAAAGTTTTATTAGGATAAACTTTTTTTAGGATATAGCTTTTTAAAGCGTAACTAAAAACAATTCTTCCTAAGGGTTCAAGTTGCGAGTACAGTTTCTCTAATTTTTCCTGAAAATGTTTATTGTTTAAATTTGTTGATCTTAAAGAGTATATTCCATTATTGCTGGTAAATACACTGCGCTTTTTATCTTCATCTTTAAACTTTAGTTCGAGAAAATCTTTAGAAGTCGCTGTTAATAAACAGTAAACATCGGAATCGTCAATAATAAAGTCATAATTTTCTGATAGTGTAATTTCGTGTTCAAACACATAAGTTAAGTTTATTGCTTTACGGATTTCTTTATTCGGATGATATAAGTGACTTAAGAATATATCACGAAAAAGTGAGTTTTCTTGAGAAAAATCACTATTTAAATAAAACGCAGTATAAGGATCGTTTAAAGCCGCAAATCGACGACAGCGATTATAATTTAAGATGGCGCTGGCATTAACTAACATATGTTCTCCTAATTACAGTGAATTGATGATGGCAATGAACTCTCTTTGCATGATGTTGGCTCCCATATGAAAACTGGAGTCATGCGTATCTAAAAGGTTTAGCGCTTCATCAACAGTAAACCATTTTTCCTCAATTTGAAGTGAAACTTCTTCTTCGGTAAAGTTAATACTGTTTCTTTGATCGTTATCAACATCAACGATAAAAAAGTGTGATTCCCAACTAGCTTCAGGAAAGAATTCTTTGATTACTACAGTTTTCTTTACTATCTTACCTATAAAACCAGTTTCTTCTTCTAGTTCGCGAATACAGGCTATTTCTGGGGTTTCATCTTTTTCGATTCTACCACCTGGTAACATGTATAGGTCATATTTTTTTGCGTGTAATAAAAGAATTTTACCTTCACACAAAACAAGGGCACGAGAAGCAAAGTGCCAGTTATTTGATATATCTTGCTTATTTAAATTATCAGCGTAAACTTCGATTAACATTAATTTCTCCTATTACTCTTTTGACTGGTTTCGCAAAAAAATCTACAAAGAAGCCGATGGTTAAAAGGGCGATAAATGTATTTGGGCCAAGGTAGAAGAAAAATTCTTGGTGACCAAATGACAAACCAACGATTATAGCTACTAAAAAGGCAAGCGCTTCACCGATTAGTTTTCCTTTACCAAAACTGATTTTATACTTTCTTGAGATTGCCAAACAGAATTGATCAAGTGCTGGTAGCGGGAAGTTGCATAGGATAATCATATTGAGTCCAATCGCAACTAGAATAAGGGCTGAAAAGACATATAAGAGATTGATCATTAAGCCTAATTCTTGAACATTAGGCACAAATAGTAAGAATAAATCAATCACTGAACCGATATAAAAACTGATTAGAAATGGAAATAACATTAATAGATCCGGTTTCTTCTTTTCAATCAGATAGGCTAAGCTAATTAAGATTAAAGCCATCATCGGTGTTATATATTTGTAATCTAAAGGAATTCCTTCATAGAAATTACGGTTTAAAGCATCCCAAGAACCCATTCCAAGATTTGTGTTTTGAAATAGTGAAACACTGATTCCTAAGATAGTTAAACCCAGTAAGTAGACAAGTGGTCTTTTATATTTAGACATATTTCCTCATTTTATTAAGCAAACAGGAAAAAGCTGTCAAGAATGACAGCTTAATCAAGTAGAGCAATTTTTATAACGTCATCAATACTTTTAGCGAAATGAATTTTAAGGACGTCTTGAACTTCTTTTGGAATATCTTCAACATCTTTTTCATTTCCTTCAGGAATGATTATTTCTTTAAGGCCGGTTCTAGAAGCCGCAATCGCTTTTTCCTTTAACCCTCCAATTGGTAAAACCCGTCCGTTTAGGGTGATTTCACCAGTCATACCGATATAACGGTTGACTTTACGGTTAGTTAATACAGAAATTAAAGCAGTTGCGATTGTAACACCAGCTGAAGGTCCGTCTTTAGGGATTGCGCCTTCAGGGACATGGATATGGAAATCATTCTTTTCAAGTAAATCATGAGCGATTTTTAACTTGTCCGCATTGCTTTTCACATAAGAAAGAGCAGTCATCGCGGATTCCTTCATCACATCACCTAAATTACCAGTTAAAACCAGTGAGTTCTTGCCTTCATAGTAAGTAGCTTCCACTTCTAATGTGTCTCCACCTGCCATAGTATAGGCTAAACCAGTAACTACCCCAACCATGTCATTTTTCAAGACTTGATTGTTTTTGAAAAGCGGTTTTCCAAGATATTTATTTAAATTGTCTTGTTTTATCGTAATATTATCTAAATTTTTCGTTAAGATTTGTTTGATTGATTTTCTGACGATTGAACCAATCAATCTTTCAAGTTGTCTAACACCGGCTTCTCTCGTATAGTCGCGAATGATTGTTTTGATAACGGCATCAGTTATTTGTAATTTTTTCGTGTCTAAGCCATGATTATTGATTTGTTTATCTACTAAAAATTGTTTCGCAATATGGAACTTTTCAATTTCCGTATAAGAACTTAGTTCGATAACTTCCATTCTGTCTCTTAAAGGAGCCGGAATGTTTTGCAAGTAGTTCGCAGTCGTAATAAACAGAACTTGGCTTAAATCATAGTCTTCTTCGACATAGTGGTCACTGAAGAATTGATTTTGTTCAGGATCTAGAACTTCTAGAAGCGCTGAAGACGGGTCATTTCTGTCATTCATAACCAGTTTGTCAATCTCATCGATTAAGAATACTGGGTTGACAACTTTAGCCTTAATCATACCGTTGATGATTCTACCTGGTAAAGCTCCTACATATGTTCTTCTATGACCTCTAATCTCGGCCTCGTCATGAACGCCACCTAAACTAGTTTTAACAAACTCGCGGTTTAAGGCTTTAGCGATTGATTTAGCAAGTGAGGTTTTACCAACTCCTGGAGGACCAGATAAACAAAGAATTGTTTGCGGATTCTTGCCTGTTAACATCTTAACTGCTAGATATTCAATTATTCTTTCTTTGACTTTTTCAAGTCCAAAGTGAGAGTCTTCTAGTTTTTGAATTGCAACATTGATATCTTTTTCGTCTTCTGTTGTTTTTGCCCATGGTATAGAAATTAATGTTTCTAGATAAGTTCTAACAACATTTGATTCCGATGAGTTCGGTGAAAGGTACTCATAGCGTTTTAATTCTTTAAGCGCTTTGTCTTTAACCTTCGGCGGCATATCAGAAGCTTCGATTTGTTCAAGGAATTTTTGAGCGTCACTTTGTTTAGAGTCGCCTAATTCTTCTTGAATGGCTCGCATTTTTTCTCTTAAGTAATATTCTTTTTGATTTTGGTCAGTTGATTTTCTGACGCTTTCGTTGATTTGGTTTTCAATTGATTGTAATGTTTTTTCTTTTTCAATGTCTTCTAAAAGATATTTTAATCTTTTGTTGATGGACATTTCTTTTAGATATTTAATTCTTTCATTCTCAGGGATTCTTAATTCAGAAGCAACCAAGTCTGATAACAATTCTGAAGTAATGCCTTTATTTAGTGATTCCAAAACTTTCTTAGAGTCTCTGAAGATGAACTTAGCATTTTCAACGATTTCTTTTGAAAGCATCTTTAATAGCACTTGTTCTTCATCTAAATCGTCTTGTTCAAGTAAAACTGATGTGAAGTCAATTAAATAGAATGGTTCTTTAGCAATCAAATCATTGAGTCTTACTCTTGTGACCGGTTCGAATTTGATTTTATAATTACCGTTAGGCAATTTTATTTTAACGCTAATTCTAGCTAAAATTCCTATTTCAATAAAATCGGAGAATTCTGGTTCTTCGATTAATGGATTTTCTTGAAAGACAAGCAAGACATGCCCGTCGCGATTAGCTTCTGCTTCAGCTATGGCATTTTTTGAGAAATCTCGACCAATTTCAACTCTGATGTCAGATGCAGGAAGAAAAATAATTCCTCTAACCGCAATCACAGGTAAATGATCAGAAAATATCTTTTTTGGGTTATACATAAACTCACCTCATTTTTATTCGTTTATCATTTATTATTTTACCACAGATAATAAAAAACACCTAATATTTTACAATCGTTTTTTTGATAAAATCTTAGGAGTTTTTATAATTTTTTTAGTGTTTTTTTTGTTTTTATTTATTTGCGCTTTCAACGATTAAGTCTAAAGCTTTTGCATAAGCGATTTCGGAAATGATAGCTGATTCAGGAATAGCTTGTTTAGCTTGTTCTAAAGAAACGTTTTGTGACTTGTATTGTTCAACTATTTCAGCGTATTTAGCTTCAATTTCTTCTTTTGAAGCTGATAGACCTTCAGCTTTAGCAATTTCGTTGATAACGAATTGTTCAGATAAGGTTTTCTTAGCTTGTGTTTCTAATTCAGTCTTATATTCTTCTTCAGTTTTTCCCATGTATTGAAGATACATTGCAAAATCTAAACCATATTGTTTGATTTGATTTTTTGTGCCTTCATCCATTCTTTGAACTTCATCTTTGATCATTTCTTCTGGCAAATCAAACTCAGCGTTTTCTGTTGCTTTTGTGACAACAGATTGACGTAGATAATCTTCATTTTGTCTTTCTTTGCTAGATTTAAGTTCGTTTTTGATGTGCTCTTTATAAGCGTCTACAGTTTCAACGCCTTCAATGTTTAATTCTTTAACGAATTCTTCATCTAATGCTGGAACGACTCTTTGTTTGATTTCATGAATTTTTACAGCAAACACTGCTTCTTTGCCAGCAAGAGTTTTTTCTTGATAGTCTTCTGGGAAAGTAACAACTACGTCTTTTTCTTCTTCTGACTTCATGCCAATCATTTGATCTTCAAATCCAGGAATGAAACTTCCAGAACCGATTACTAATTCATAGTTTTCAGCAGTTCCACCAGGGAATTTTTCGCCGTCAACTGAACCGCTAAAATCAAATACTGCTGTATCTCCTGATTCAATAGCGCCATCTTCTTTAATTACCATTTCGGCGTTTTGTTCAAGTTTTCTATTAATTTCACCTTCAACTTCAGCGTCGCTAACGTCTGTAGGTAAAAGTTCAACTTTTAAGTTTTTGTATTCTCCTAATTTAATTTCCGGTCTAACAGCTACAGTTACCTTATAAGAGAAGTCTTCGCCTCTTTTAACGTTGTTAATATCTAAATCGATGTGTGGTTGAGCTACAACGTCGATGTTGTTATCCATAACTGTATTGTAGTATGTTTCTTGCAATACGTGTTGAATAGCTTCTTCGAATAAAGATTCAACACCAAATTTTGATTCAAAAACATTTCTCGGTGCTTTCCCTTTTCTAAAGCCTTTAATCGTTACTTTTTCATTTTCAACAGCAAATGCATGATCTAAACCATGTTCAAATTGCTCCTTTGTTACTTGCACCTCAAAATGTACTCTTGAACCGCTTAATTTATCAATTATCATAATAATTCCTCCAAATCTTTTCGCTTTTACAATTATAACAAATTAGTATTAATAAATCAATCTTTTTACCTATTAAAAAATTTTGCCAAAAAGCCCTTTAAATCTGGATGGGATTTTCTTCATTGATTCAACTAAAATTCTTGGTAAAAGAACTACAGCCTCACCAAAAGCAAGTTTTCTGATTTCATTCTTTTTCAAGCCTTTAATGTTCATAAATAAATAGTTTCTCGCTATAATTCCTACTCTTAAACTAAGTAAAGCATTTCCAACTCCTTGAGCAAAAGATCCGGTAATTGTTTTTAGCAAAGGAATCTCTGCTAAAGCATTAACACCAGTTGATGGAAAAAGTTCCGAGAAATTCATGTCTTCTAATGATTCGGCAATTATCGCAGTTGATAAAACATTCACTGAAAGTTTTCCGAGCGAGTAATAACTTGGTCTAAAGCCACATTTTAAAACCAAATTTTTAATTAGTCTTAAGTTAATCGTGATGACAGCGATAGCGTCCAATTTACCGTTTTGTGAAATAGCCGTTGATATAAATACAGTTTCCGCATGAGTAATAATCATTTTGTTTAATTCTTTTTTGATTGTTTCATCGAAAACTGTTGATAATGTTTTCTTTAGTTCAATGACATCATCCATGGAATCTGTTAGCTTTTGCTTTTCTTCAGCGGATAAGATATCTTCTTCCATTAAGTTCTTAGCTACTTTTTTATACATTGAGTAATTCTTTTTAGCGTTTTCTTCTTCAGAAAATAGTTCATCTAAAGAAAAACTTGGGGAAAAGATAATCATAAATAATGGTCTAATGAATAAGATGATAAACAAAACTATTGAAATCCCATAAAAAGCATATTCCACATAGGGGTGAATGCCTCTTAATTTTTCTCCTAAATCCAAGACACTTGAAACAATAATCATGATTATAAAAAATATAGCAGCAATACCTAAAAATATCCAAAATTTCTTACTGATTTTTTTCATCTTTAGTTGTTCCTTTCATTGATTAGATTTAAAACTTCAATTCGGTCTTGTTCGATTCTTTCAATTAGGTCTTCTTTATTTGTAAAGTATAGTTCTTCGCGTAAAAACTTAATAAACTTAATGCCAATAACCTTATCATAGAGATCATCATCAAAATCAAAAATATATGATTCTAATGTGATTCTGTTATCGGGAAAAGTAGGTTTTTTCCCGACATTGGTCATTCCGTAATACTCTTTATCATCAATTATTACTTTAGTGAAGTAAACCCCTAGTTTTGGTAAAAGATAATTGGTGAAGTCGATATTGGCTGTTGGAAAACCTAGAAGTTTTCCGATTTTATTTCCATGGATGACTCTCCCAGTTATTGTGTATTCTCTACCTAAAAGAAAGTTCGCTTCCGCTAAATCGCCACTATCTAGATCTTCTCTAATTCTTGTGGAACCAACTTTAACACCATGATAGGTAATTTCTTTAATGACGATTGTTTCAAAGTAAGGAGACTTTTGTAGGGTATCAACCTTGCCTTTGCTTAAATAACCGAAAGTAAAGTCTTCACCAGCAATACATACTTTGACGTTTTTCAAGAACTGCTCAATAAAACCTTCCGGAGTGTATTTAATTAAATCATAAGAGACTTTCATTACATAAAGGATATCAACGTCTAAACCTTTTAAGATTTCGGCTTTATCTTCGACAGACGTTAAAAAGTAAAAAGGCTTTTTTTGCATAAAAAGCTTGATACTTTGGTCGAAAGTCAAAACTGCTAATTTATAGTTTCTCTCTTTTTTTATGATTTGACCTTTTTTTATAAGCGCTTGATGAGCTTTATGAAGCCCATCAAAAAAACCTAGACAAAGGATTAAATTATCTTCTTCAATTGTGTCATTATAATCTAAATATTTAACTTTTAGCACCATTTCACCGACATTCTCATTTGCATTTTTTGTTCGTCATAATAATAAATTGCTAATGGCTCATTAGCTTCGGAAAAGATGATTGTATCAGTCTTTTCTTCAAAAAGATCAAGAGGTAAAAATCTTCCGTTATCAATATCTCTTTTAATTAATTCGCCGACTTTTATTCTTGGCAAATCCAAGTAATCGAAAGGATCTTTTAGTTCAACATTTCCCGTTCTTAAGTCTTCTATTGAGTAGCATTCTTCCAGTAAAACATTGTTAACTTTAGTTCTTTTTAATTCTTTTAAACTGCCAAAGTTATCTAATTTTTCACCTAAATCTCTAGCGATTGAGCGTATATATGTTCCTTTAGTCACTTCAATCTCAGCTGCTACTTCAATCGCACTATCGATACGTTTTATTTCAATGTTACTAATATTGAAAACTTCAACTTCTTTTGGATCGATATCGTAAATTTTAATATCTCTTCTAGCTAGTTCATAAAGCTTTTTCCCATGATATTTTACTGCTGAAAAATCTGGTGGGATTTGCAAGCTCTTCCCGATGAAACTATTGATTGCTTCTAAGAGCATTTCATCAGTGATGTAACTAGTGTCTTTTTCACCAATTATCTTGCCGGTAACATCATCACTATCAAAGGCCTTACCAATAAGAAATTGACATTGATAGGTTTTATGATCATTAGTAAAATATTTTACTAGCTTAGTTGCTCTGCCAACTGCCAATACTAAAACACCGGTAGCGTTAGGGTCCAACGTCCCTGTGTGACCGATTCTTTTGGTTTTTAAAGCTCCTCTAGCGATGTTTACAACATCATGTGAAGTCATATCTTTGTCTTTGTTTATAAAGAGGATTCCGTCCATTAAATACTTCCTTCCAGGATCTTCCTTATATCGTCTTCAAGGATTGAACCTTCAGTCCTAGAAATTTCTTCTTCGTCGATATAATATATCAGGGTTGGGACTCCATCGATTTTTAAATCTTTAGCTCGTGACCGTTCAATGTCAATGTCTCTAAAGACAATATCGACTTCTGTTAGTTCATCTTCAAGTTCAATTAAACGTCTTTTTAGAGCACGACATTTGCCGCAATAACGGGCAGTAAATATTTCAAATTTTTTCATAATTTCCTCTACTTGAATTGATAGACTGTTACTCCTAGTCCACCCTCGCCTTCGTTTCCGCGGCGGTAACTTTTAACATGTGGATTTTCTTTAGCATATTTTTCAACGCCTTTTTTTAATGCTCCTGTACCGATACCGTGAACTATATAAGCAAATTCAAGATTATTTAATAGACAGTTATCAACGAACTTGTCTAGTTCTTGCATCGCTTCTTCATAACGTTTACCGTGCAAATCCAGTTCAACTTTAACCTCTTTTATAGGAGCTTGGCTTGAATTTTTCTTCTGACTAAAATCGTCAATAGTTTCTCTGGAATAAAATTCAATTTCATCTTTTTTAACTGTCAAAGTTAAAGCACCCATTACTATTTCAAACTGATCATTCTTCAGTTCTTTATTAACAATACCATTTCTTTGATAAGCAAGGACTTTAACAGTATCTCCGACTTGAATTTCCTTTTCGCTTTCTTTTTGAAAAACGCGTTTTTGAAAGAATGTATCCTTAACATCTTTTTTTAGCTTGGCTAATTCGTGTTCTTTAAAAGATGCACTTTTCTTAAGTTCATCAAGTTCTTTGATTAACACTTGGGCTTTTTCAAGATAAATCTGATGCTGCTTTTTTTGATCTTCTTCAAAATTTCGTAAAATATTGTTTTGTCTAATCTTTTCTTCTTTCTGAAGTAGTTCATACTTTTTCTTTTCATTTTCAAGTTGAATCTGCTTTTCTTTAATCGTAGAAAGTTCAAGATCAAGCTCTAGACTTTGCTTTTCTAACTTTTGGATGAGTTTTGCAGTGTCAGTATCAAAAGATAGGGAAACATTTTCAGCGTGTTTACAGATTTCTTCATTTAAACCAAGTCTTCTAGCGATTTTAATTGCATTTGAAGTTCCTGGAATACCGATTTTTAAGCGATATGTCGGTCTTAATGTTTCAATATCAAATTCAACTGATGCATTGACAGTGTTGTCAAGGTCGTATGCATAGGTTTTAAGTTCGGGATAATGGGTTGTAGTCATAGAATATAGTTTCTTTTTACGAAGAAAATCGATAATTGAGATAGCTAAAGAGGCACCTTCTTTCGGATCGGTTCCTGAACCTATTTCATCTAATAATACTAAAGAATTGTCTTCGGATTTATCAAGGATATATTTAATATTTGAGATGTGTGATGAGAATGTAGACAATGATTGTTCAATCGACTGTTCATCACCGATATCCGCAAATATATTACTAAAACAGATTGTCTCACTGTTTTCGTTTACAGGAATTAAAAGTCCGGCCTGAGCCATGACGCTTAAAAGCCCTAATGTTTTTAAGGCAACAGTTTTACCACCGGTATTAGGTCCGGTTATGATAATATGATTAAATTTATGGAAATTAATAGTATTTCCAACAACTACATCTCTTGAAATTAAAGGATGTTTAGCGTTAATTAAATTTATCGTGTTTTTTGTTATTTCCGGCCTTGTAAAATCATTAGCTAAAGCGTATTTTGCCTTTGCAAAAACGATATCGAGATAGGTGAAAATCTCTAAATTTGAAGCTAATTCATGTGAGTATTCACCAACTTTATATGTCAACATACGCAAAATATTTTCAATTTCGGCCGTTTCTTCTACGAAAAATCTTGATAGATCATTGTTCATATCAAAACAACTAATCGGTTCGATGAAGACAGTTTCTCCAGATGCTGATTGATCGTGGATAATTCCTTTAAATGAATTTTTATATTCAAGTTTTACCGGAAGAACTAGTCGGTTATTTCTTATTGTTATTAGAGAATCAGATAACTTATTTTGTTCACTCTTTAATAATGACTGCATCTTCGTATTAATCCGATCTTCTGTTACTCTAATCTTCTTTCTGATATCTTGAAGTTTAGAAGTTGCATTATCGTAAATATCACCTTTTTTGTCAATGCAGCGATCGATTTCTTGTTTTAAAGGACCCACGGAAACAATTCGTTCGTAGTAATCTTTTAAATAAACAAAATCGAGTTCCAAAGAAATCACTTTTTTAACAAAAATTATCGTTCTTGAGATTGCTTCTTGGTGCGAAACAACTCTAATGAGTTCATCAATCGAAAGAACAGAACCAATTTCTGCTTTCCGAATTACTTCTGTTAAATCTAACACACCGGTTAAAGGTGTTTCATCATATCTTTCGATAATTCTTTTTGCTTCTTCAACTTCAAAAAGCAACCTTTTGACTTCTTCGACGTTTGTAAGAGGAAATATCTCTAAAACTTGTCTTTTGCCAAGGTCGGTATGGGCATAATTTATAAGTATTTTTAAAATCTTGTCAAATTCTAACTTTTTAATCTCCGCGTACATATTCTTCTCTCTTTCGCTTCTTCTATTTTATCACATTTTATGATAAAATAAAAAGAGGAGTTGATGATGATGAACTATGTTTTTACGATAAATGATAAATACCTTGAAAAATTAGTTAATTACTACCGAAAGATTGAATCTTTTACCGATAATCCTAACCATAAATATCTGTTTAAAACTAATGATTTAACAATTACAGTATTTAAAACTATGAAAGTCATGTTTCAAGGTGATTCGGCTAAAGATGAATATAATAAATGGGCTAAAGCTTTAGGTATTGAACTAGTTTATGAAGACGTTTTACCTACTGATTATAATAATCAATACTTACCGCTTAAGGTTATCGGATCTGATGAAGTTGGAACCGGTGATTTTTTTGGACCAATTGTTGTATGTGCCGCTTTCATCAGCCCAAAAGATTATGCTTTATTAGATGAATTAGATATTAAAGATTCAAAGAAGATTACTGATAAACAGATTCTTCTTTTAGGTGAAAAACTAGTAAAGTTAGTAAGCCATCAAGTCTTAATAACAAATAATATAAAATATAACGAGTTGATTGATAAAGGTTTTAACATGAACAAAATTAAAGCTTATCTCCATAATCACGCGATTAAGAAGATGATTAACAAACATCCTGATTATCAAAAGATTATTTTAGATCAATTTTGTTCTGAAGAGAATTACTTTAAATATTTAAGCTCTGAAGAGACTGTAAAGGATATAACATTTTTGACCGGCGCTGAAAGCATTCATAAGGCGGTAGCAGTTGGAGCGATTATTGCTAGGTATCATTTTCTGTTAGAATTTGAAAAGTTAAGTAAAGAAATAGGCATTGAATTACCTAAAGGTGCAGGCCCAGGCGTAGACGCAATCGCTAAAGTCATCAAACTAAAATACGGAGAAGGAATATTTAAGAAAATCGCTAAATTAAACTTTAAAAATATTGAAAGAATCGATAATTAAAAAAAGGAATTAAAAGTTATTAGCTTTTAATTCTTTTATTTTCGATATAGTCTTTAAATTCTTGTGGCAAGTCTGATTCAAACTCTAGCCACTCTTTTGTTTTTGGATGAGTAAAACCAAGTGATTTAGCGTGCAGGTATTGACCAAAATCATTGGTTTTAGCATTTCCATATACAAAATCATTAACCAATGAGTGATTGATGTATTGCATGTGAACTCTAATTTGGTGCGTTCTGCCGGTTTCGAGAATACATTTTATTAATGTAGAATCCGCAAAGGTTTCTATAACTTCAAAATTAGTTACCGCCGCTTTGCCATCTTTAGTTACTGTCATTTTTAAACGATTAGATTTATCTCTACCGATTGGAGCGTTTATTTTGCCGCGTTTATTAGCTATAACACCTTCAACGATTGCTAGATATTCTCTTTTTGTTTTTTTGTCATGTAACTCTTTAGCTAAAATATCATGTGCAGTATTATTTTTAGCTACCATTAGAAGTCCTGATGTATCTTTATCAATCCTATGGATTATCCCCGGCCTTTTTTCGCCATTAATATCCGATAGCGTATTAATATGGTAAAGCAATCCATTCACTAAGGTATCTTGATAATGACCAGGCGCCGGATGAACGACCATACCTGAAGGCTTATTTACCACTAGTACGTCTTCGTCTTCATAGATAATATCTAAATCCATTTTCACGGGAACTACATCGGTTTCACTAAAGTCTACTTCTCCTACTTCAATAAAGTCATCCACTTTTACTTGGTAACTTGCTTTAACGAAGGTTTGATTTACTTGTACTTTATTTTCCGAGATGATTCTTTTGATCGTAGATCGGGAAAATCCATCTAATTTCTCCGTGAGAAATTTATCGATTCTCTCTAAATTATCAGAAGCACTAACAAGGTATTCAAAAATTGTTTCTTCCATTAGGATGCCATCCTTCTTTTTTCAAGGAAAAAGAGATCGATGAAGAATAAGAAAATACCAACATTTAAAAACGTATCCGCAAAATTAAAGATATATTGCCAAATACCTCTAAAGTCAATAAAGTCAATTACTGCATGATCAATTTGTACTGCTCTATCAATGGCGTTACCAATGCTACCAGCTATTAGTAAAACTAAAGATAAGCGAAAAATAAATAAGCGTTTGTCCTTAAAATCGCTTTTAATGAACATGTAGCCGAAAATTACAGTCGCAACGGTCGCAAAGATTAAAAAGACCCAGAAATATTGTGAAGCTGTACCTTCTAAACCGCCGAATAAAACTCCGGTATTTCTCGTATAGGTAATATGAAAAAAGTTGTTAATAACTGGAATTGTTTCACCAATTTCAAGAGCAGTTGAAGCCCATATTTTACTTATTTGATCAATTCCAATCAATCCAAGTAATATAATAATCCATAAAGTCATAAATTTCTCCTATACCATCCAGATTGGAATCAGGATGAATTTGAATATTAATCCAATAATTACAAAAAAGATATTAATAATGATTTGTTGATAAATGAAAAGATTCCAGATATCTACTTTTGTCTCTGGCTTCTTTAGTTTCAAGGCTTTTAAGGTTAAGCGGTGAAAAATATAGTTAAGCAAAAACATTACAATTATAATCAAAACAAGCCAGAAAGTCAACCAATAAAGGTAGACGGAAACGATTTGCGCAATTGCGATAAGTAGCGGAATAGCAATAATTGTTGTGTAAAAGAACGCTCCAAGATAAGAACTGGATAATTCTTTTGAAGTAAACTCGTTATTTAATTCTTTAACTAGATCTTTATATTTTTTCATAATTATTCTAACCCCGCTAAGTAATCTAATGCATCTTGGAAAGAAGCTACCGGAACCAACCAGCCTGTCGGATCAATTCCATGTTTTTCACACGCTCTTAAGGCTTCTAAATAATTATCATAAGTATAGGTTTCACTTAAGAAAGGGATAAAGAAAACATCAACTTTATTTAGGTAAGCAGTGATGATTTTTTGCTCAACGCCGCCGATATATCCAACTGATCCATCATAATTAATAGTGCCTGTACCAGCTATTTTTAAACCCTTAGTGATATCTTCATCAACTAACATGTTGTAGATTGCTAGAGTTTGTAATAGTCCGCCACTTGGACCGCCAATATTAGAGGATTGTTCTTGATATTTTGGATAAATAGTTTCTTTATTTACTAAATAATAAAGTTTTAAAGTGATGCCAAAGAGGTTTGTTTCTTCATCTTTAGTAAGAATTCGGGAATAGGTTTCACCATCAGCATTCTTAAAGAAAAACTCATAACTTGAAGCGTTTTGTGTATTTGGCCCGATTTGTGTGTGGTCATCCACTATTTGATCAGAGTCGCCGATTAGATATAAGAATTCATCACCAAATTCGATATCGTCGTAAAAGGAAAGGTATGTGGCTTTCCCAAAGACCATTACTTTTTCGTAATAATCTATTATGATTTCTTCATTTAAATCTTGAGCTTTTTGATAAGCTACAATAACTGCAGCATTAACGCTAGTTTCTTTGTCGAGGTAACTTATTTGATTGATTTCCTCATTTGTATAATTTGCGTATGTACCTCTGATTACGTTAGCATAATTATAATCGGAGAAAGAACTTAGCATAAATTGGAAAAAAGTCGGCCGATTGATTGAGACAATATAGGTCGATGAGATTGTTCCAGTTATTTCTTTATCTTGGTTATAATCAACTGAGATTATACTTTCTACTTCGGTTATACCGCCAGGTGTATCAACAAAATAAGCAATTGGATAAAATAGAACAAAGAAGAAAAATAGATATGGAATAATCAAAGCTTTAATTATAGGAAGATAATGTTTCGTTAACTCTTTCATTATTTTAAAATCCTTAAATTATAGTTTTCTAATTTTCTTACTCTTATGTTTGCAAGATTGAAAAGTCTTGCGGAAGCGATAAATACGGGATCTTCCGGGTATTTATGTTCTAAGTAAATCACTTCTTTGATTCCAGATTGGATTATTAATTTAGCGCATTCATTGCAAGGATATAGGGTAACATAAATTCTTGAACCTGCTAAATCAACAGTCGAGTTCAATATAGCATTTGGTTCGGCGTGAACCACATATGCATATTTTGACTTTAGAAAGTCATCGTTTTTATCCCAAGGAAGATCATCGTCGCTGCAGCCAATCGGAAAACCGTTGTAGCCGATGCCGACGATACGGTTTTTTTCATTGACAATACAAGCACCTACTTGAGAGCTATCGTCTTTAGAACGCATTGCGGAAAGACTTGCTACTCCCATAAAATATTCATCCCAGCCGATATAGTCTGTTCTTTTCATAGTTTACCTCCAGTGTTTGCTGCTTACTTGAAAAATTCTTTATCTAATTCATCCACGAGGCTTAAATCAATGTGGCAATATCCACATGGATTCTTGCGAAGATATTTTTGGTGATAGCTTTCAGCTGGAAAAAACTCGACAGCTTTTTTTAGTTCGGTTTTGATTTCTTTAGCATAATTAGCTTTTATCTCAGAAATATAATTTTTGATGAATTCATGATCTTCTTCAGTGAAGTAAAAAATTGCTGTGCGGTACTGTCTACCGATATCATTACCTTGACGGTTCAAGGTAGTAGGATCGATGATTTGAAAGAAATGATCTAAAATTCTTTTTAAACTTACCTCAGTTTCTTCATATTCGATATAAACTGCTTCTGCATGATTAGAACCATTGCAGACTTGTTCATATGTCGGATTAGGAAAATCACCGTCCGTATAACCAACTTCAGTTTTCTTTACACCGGTTACTTTATCATAGTATGCTTGGACGCCCCAAAAGCATCCGCCTGCTAAAATTATTTTTTTCATTTTTCTTCTTCTCCTATCAGATTATTAATAACATGTGCAGCTATTATTAGTCCCGCTGCTGGTGGAACATATGCATTTGAACCTAAAATTGATTTGTCGATGACTTTTAGAGGTTGTTCTTCAGAATAAACGACATCAATCTTTAAAGGATACCCAAGCGACTTTAACTTATATCTCAAAGTCTTTGCAAGTGGACATACTTTAGTTTGATTCAGTTTTGCGACTTTAATCATTTGCGGATTGCTTTTATTTGCAAATCCGGCTGAGGTTATCAGTTTTAAGTCATTATCAAGGCAAAACTTAGCAATAGCGACTTTTGCAGTTACGTCATCAATGCAGTCAATGACAAAATCATAGGGTTTGCTTAAAATACTACTGATATTTTCTTCAGTAACTTTTAAGTTTAAAGCCTCTATACTAAGCAATGGATTTATATCTAGAGCTCTTTTTTTAAAGACATCAACTTTAAGCTGGCCGATAGTGGATTCTAAAGCAACTAGTTGTCGGTTAATGTTAGTGATATCAACAAAGTCGTAATCAACTACCGTCATCTTCATTATACCACTTCTTGCGATAGCTTCAGCTGCAAATGAACCGACGCCACCGAGCCCGAAGATAATTACTTGTTTCGATTGTAACTCAAGAAATTTCTCTTGACCAATTAAATTAATTAAACGATTAAATCTCATAAATTTGCTTCTTTCTATAACAAAGGCTGCAAATACGCAGCCATTATTTTTTCTTTGTGTATTTAAGGTTAAAATACTTACGGCCTAAGCGCAGTAAAATATAGACGAACAAAACTAGTAATATTACAAAGATATTGGGAATATAATTTTGTGGACCACCAAGATAGTTATAAAGGACGATAGCACCTAAAACTCCAAAAATTGAAATTGTTACTAAGTAGTAGAACTCAGTGATATAGGTAGCTTTGACATGTCTTTTCATTTTGTCTCTTTTTACGAGAATAATTGTAAGTCCAGTTAGGGTTATTACAGTTGTAATGCCTAATAAGTAAAGCAGAAATATTTTAACATCAAATGAGTATTCAATATTGAATACGTATGTAAAAACCAAGACCAAGGGAATGAAAAGAATCATTGTTGCATAGAACAATATCGAGTTGATTTCAAACTTTGAATAGATTCTTGGTCGATTGTTTTTTATCATGGAGCATTCGCCCCAGCAACATTATTCTTTAACTTCTCTTTACGTAAATCACTGAAGAAACGGTAAATTACTCTAATAGAAGCCGCCATTGGTGAAGCGAAAATTACCCCTAGAGCTCCGAATAAAGAACCGAAGAATAAAATTGATATGATGATTACAATCGGGTGAATTGATAATTGGTGTGACATGATAAGCGGTTGGAAAATATTACCTTCGAAGAACTGTAAGACGACATTTACAACTAAAACTAGTAAAGGTCCTGGTCCTGAGGTGGCTATAAAGGTATAAATTATTGGTGGAACGGCTGCTATAATCATCCCAAAATATGGAATGATGTTGGTTACACCAACTAAAAAGCCAAAGAAAAAGTAATATTTTAAACCAATTAGTTTATAAACGATTGTGGCAACTGCTCCTAAGACAAGCATTAACATCAACTGACCTCTAAGGTAAGCACCAACAGTTTGATTTAATCTTGAACCTAACTCAGCTGCGTTTTTTTCGTGTTTTGCAGGAATTATTGTTCTTATTCTTTCTGATATTACTTCATAATCGTTCAAGTAGAAAATCAACAGAATTGGTAAAAGGGCAAAAGCGGTTAAGAGTGGTAATAATAATCCGCTTAATGACGCAATAAGACTTGGAACAAATTGATCAATTGTATCTTGAATAACATTGGTTTCGTTGACATAAGCTACTATTTGATCATATAAATCGCCACCGAAGATGAATTCATCACGTAAGTCATTGGTGATATAGTCAACTATAGTTGGGAAATCATCGGCGAAGAAATTTTTAATTTCATCGATGATTAGCGGTGTCAAAAAATAAAATGCCACGAAAATCAAACCGACTGTCAGGATAAAGACGATAGCTAGTGAAAATCCTCTTGGGCCAATACCTTTTTTCTCTAAAAGTTTAATTAATGGGAAGATAATCAAAGCACTGAAATAGGCTAATGCAACCGGAATTATCACGGCTCTTATAGCCCCTAAAATCCAGCCCCAAAAATCATTGAACTGAATAGCCAAAAGAACTATTCCAAAACTGAGAATAATTATCGCTAAATATTTTATGATACGATTTAATTGTTCATCTGATACTTTTGGCTTTTTCAAAGTGAAAATCACATCCTTATCGAGATAATTATATCACAAAGAAAACCTAAATAAATAGGTTTACTCGTATTATTTAACAACCGTCACAACTTCCGCAGCCGCCGCGGCAAGATCTGTTGGTCAGACCATTGACTAGATATTGGTAAAGATTATCAATATCAACTTCTACTTGTTCTTTAGTTTCGGTTGATTTAACGTTGATAGTGCGCTTTTTAGCTTCTTCTTCACCATAGATTAAATAGTATTTAGGGTTAAGTCGATCAGCTTGTTTGAATTGTTGCTTAAGATTTTTGTTAAAGAAATCATAATCGATGATGATTCCGCCGTGACGAAGATCATTGATTATCTTCAAAGCTTCAGTTTGATAGACGTCGCCGATTGAAAGAAAATAACAATGGATAAAATCTTTTATATCTTCTTTATTAACTGCTTCAAGGGCTAATAATAGTCTTTCGATACCGAATGCAAAACCTACTGCCGGAAGATCAGGACCTTCTAAAGACTTATAAAGATTGTTATAGCGACCGCCACCAACAAGCGTTGATTGTGATCCTAGTGTTTCTAAATCTGAGGTTATTTCAAAAACGGTATGCGTGTAATAGTCGAGACCTCTAACCAAATTCTTGTTGATAGTGTAGTCAAGACCTGTTTCTTCTAAAGCCATAATCACATGATCAAAATGCATTTTTGCTTCATCAGATAAATAATCAAGTGGTTTAGGTGCGTTTATTAAAACTGGATTATCCATATCCACTTTGCAATCTAAGACTCGCAATGGATTTTCTTCATAACGACGATTACAATCATTGCATAAATGTTTAATATTAGGTTTTAAGTATTCTCTTAAAGCGTCCATATATTTTTCTTTTGATTCTTTGTCGCCTAAAGAGTTAATTTGAATTTTAATGTCATTAATTTTCAATGCTTTTAAGAACGTTGCAGCGAAATTGATAATCTCAGCGTCTGCCAAAGGTGAATCGGCGCCAATGATTTCAGCGCCAAATTGGTGAAACTGTCTTTGACGACCTTTTTGCGGTCTTTCGTAACGGAACATTGGTCCATAGTAATAAAGCTTTAAAGGAAGGTTTTCTTCAGTATAAAGCTTATTTTCAATTACTGATCTTACTACGCTTGCAGTTCCTTCGGGACGAAGTGTATTCATGCGTTTGCCGCGATCTTCAAAGTCATAGGTTTCTTTTTTTACGATATCGGTAGTCTCGCCTACTGAACGATGAAAAAGCTCGGAAGCTTCAAATATTGGAGTTCTAATCTCTTTAAAGTTAAAGAGTTTAGATACGTTGCGCATTACTTCTTCTAAATCTTGCCATTTATTAATTTCTGAAGGTAGAATGTCTTGAGTACCTTTTATTTTGTTAATCATTTTCAAAGACCTCTCTTTTTAAAAAGTCGCCCTTAATAAAGGACGACACTTCTTTTTAAAGAAAGTGATTTTTACTCTTATTCGAAGTAGTTATCACTAACTTGATTTGTTACATAATCAACTAAGTCCTTAACATCTTTCATTTCTGTAGCTGCTTCGTCAGAAATCGTAATAAGGAATTCGCTTTCAATTTGGTTGAATAATTCTAGTGCATCTAATGAGTCAGCGCCAAAATCTTCGGCTAAACCAGCATCTAAAACTACAACTTCAGGCTTAACACCTAATTCTTGGACGATCATTTCTTTTATCTTTTCAAAGACTTTTTCTTTCTTTTCCATAATTTCCTCCTGATTGATATATAGTTATTATATTATTTTTTTTCACTCTAGTCAAATAGGATTAACTATTCTTTTTCAATAATTATCGTAACTGGGCCACTATTGACTAGTTCAACATCCATATGTTCGCCAAACACACCTGGAAAAACTTCTAAATCATGATCTCTTCTTAAGATTTCGTTGAATTCTTGGTAAAGTTTATTAGCATCTTCATAATTTAAGGCTTTAGTAAATGAAGGGCGATTGCTTTTTGAAGAATCTCCGTAAACCGTAAATTGCGAGATGGAAAGAATTTTTCCATTTACCTGTTTAATATCTAAATTCATCAAGCCTTGATCATCTTCAAAAATTCTTAGCCGTGCAATTTTTCTTGCGACATAATCTAAATGTTCGCTACCGTCACCTTGAGTAAAACCTACTAGTAGTAAAAGACCATCATCAATACAAGATACAACTTCTTGGTTAACTTTTACAAGGGCTTTTGTGACACGTTGGACTACTACTCTCATTGACCTAACCTCTCAATTGAGTAGACGTTCTTTACTTTTTGGATATTGGCTATTACATTATCTAATTCAAGGACACTGCCAATTTCAATTTTCATTCTGATAGTGCCTTCTTTAACATCATTAGATTGAGCTGAAACCTGTGCTATTTTAGCTTTTGATGAGGTTGCGGCATTAATGATTTCCGCTAAAATATTATCGCGGTTTAAAACGCCGATCTTAAGGTTAGTAACATAACGTTTTGTTGTGTTATTCCCCCAGTTTACGTCAATAAGACGGTTTTCATCGAAGGTTTCGATATTCTTACATTCTTTTCTATGAACGACAATTCCTGAACTTTTAGTAATGTAGCCAACGACATCGTCACCTAAGATTGGGTTACAACAATTACCAAGTTTTACTGAAGGTTTATCTAGGCCTTCAACGATAATGTTGATATCGGAATGCAAATACCGTTTCTTCTTCTCATCTTGTTCCTTGGAATATTTTTCTAATAAATCTTGTTCGGTAATTTCCGGTTTGCCAATTATTAAATTAGTCGCGCCAATCGGTGAAATTACGTTTTTACCGATTTCATAATATAAATCTTCTAATGACTTAACACCTTTGTTTTCAAAGAATTTAACTGCTTCTTTATCGGTTAGCGTTAAGTTTAAATGACGGCTAGAAATTTCTCGATCTAGTTCTTCTTTGCCTTTTTCAATTAAAAAGTCACGTTTTTGCTTATTTAAAAAGTTTTTTATCTTACTCCTAGCATTGCTAGTTTTAGCTATTTTTAGCCAGTTATCATTTGGACCAACTGAGTTTGGTGAGGTTTTTATTTCAACTAAGTCACCCGTTTTTAAGGTATAGTCTAGCGGTCTAATTTTACCATTAACAATAGCGCCGATTGTTTTTTCACCGACTTTAGTATGAATTCTAAATGCGAAGTCTAACGGCGTAGCTCCAGCGGTCAAGTCAATAATCTCTCCCTTTGGAGTAAACACATAAACATTAGCGCGTAAGATATCGTCGGTAAAAATATCAAGGATTTCTTCGTCTGAGTCGCTTTCTTCGGTATATTTGATAAGTTCTGAATACCAGCGAAGTTTTGAAGAAACAATGTCTTCAATATTCTTTCTGGAACTGATTCCTTTACTTTCTTTATATGCCCAGTGAGCAGCTACCCCTTTTTCAGCGATTTCATCCATTTCTTTGGTTCTGATTTGGATTTCAAATATTTTACCTTTATTCACTACAGTAGTATGAAGGGATTGATACATATTTGGTTTTGGCATAGCGATATAATCTTTAAATCTGCCCGGGACCGGTATAAAGCGTGAATGAACAATTCCAATCGCTTTATAACAATCGCTGATGGAATTAACGATGATTCTTAAGGCTAAGAGGTCATGGATTTCTTCAAAATCAATATTCTTGACTTTCATTTTGCTGTAAACAGAATGAATGTTCTTGATTCTGCCTTTAATGTCAAAATCAAATTCTTCTTCCGTTAAAAGTTTACCTAATGATCTTTCCATTTCTTGCACATCAGCTTCACGAGAACCTTTTTTATCTCTAAGTAAACGGGCGATTTTTTGATATTCAAATGGATAAAGGTGTTTAAAGGATAAATCTTCTAATTCTGCCTTTAATCTGTACATCCCTAAACGGTGGGCAATCGGAGCGAATACGTCTAAAGTTTCTCGCGATATTCTTATTCTTCTTTCGTCATCAAGATAAGTTAGAGTTCGCATATTGTTAAGTCTGTCAGCCAATTTGACGAAAATTACTCTAATGTCTCTTGCCATCGCTAAAACCATTTTTTGATGGTTTTTAACTTGTTGGGCAGCTTTTGAAATGTTGTATTTAAGTTGATCTAACTTGGTAAGTCCTTCAACGATATCGGCGACTTCCTCACCAAATTTTTCTTTTAGTTCATCATAGGAAGTATCGGTATCTTCTAAGATATCATGTAATAAACCAGCCACAAGAGTATTTGGGTCAACTTGGTATTCCGCTAATGTAATAGCTACATCTCTTGGGTGAACTATGTACGGTTCACCCGATTTTCTTAGTTGACCTTGATGTTTTGAATCGGCATAATCAAAAGCGCTCCTGATAAAATCCAGGTGCTTAGGTTGTGAGATATAACTAGATATCTCTTTATATAACGGCTGGTATAAATCTTTTTCTGCCATTAAAGTTCTCCCCTTAATACTTAATTAATACCTTTATTGGATAGTTCTTTAACTTTTCTCTTCCGTTTAAATCAACTAGTTCAATCATGAAACCTAATCCAACTACTTCTGCGCCTGCAGTTTCAACTAGTTTGATTGTTGCTTCCATTGTTCCGCCAGTAGCTAAAAGGTCATCAATGATTACAACTCGATCACCTTTTTTGACTGCATCTTTATGCATGCAAAGTGTGTTTTTACCATATTCTAACTCATAATCATATGTTATTACTTCACGTGGTAATTTACCTGGTTTTCTAACTGGAATAAAACCGGCATTCAAAGCATAAGCTACCGGTGCGCCGATAATGAAACCTCTAGCATCAGGGCCAATAACCTTATTAGCTTTCAATGATTTAGAAAACTCGGTAAGTTCGTCAATTGCATGTCTAAAAGCTTTTTCATCGCCAATCAGTGGGGTGATATCTTTAAACTGAATTCCTTCAATTGGAAAGTTTGGAACATTCTTTATATAGTCTTGATATTTCATCTTTTTTCCTCCAAGATTTGGTTAAAATATTGTTTTAATGTTGGTACGTCATTTTGATAAAAGTAATTAATTAAATTATATTTGTCGGTTAGATTTCTAAAGGTTCTTGAATTGTTTAAATCCATTTTCTTCGAAACTTTTAAAACCTGATAGTTTTCATTGATATTGTCAATTAAACCCAATTCAACAAAAATTTTCAAGGCATTTTCATAAATAAACTCATTATAGTTAAAATAATTTAGGTCATCTTTACTAAAATGGTCAAGTTTTTCGAAGTATTGATAAATTTTCCCAAGTTCTAATCGATCAATTATAGGGTTTAAATTGTACTTCTTTTCTCGAGGTAAAAGAACTACAGTTTTAAACTTCTTGATATTTTCTTCGAAGTCATTAGTTTCAATTACTAAGGAGTCATTTAGTTTAACCGTTTCTTCTCTGATATAAGAATTGACTTCATGATTGATTTTGCGGTAATCGAAGACTTGAAACATATCGGTACTGATATCTTTAATCATAATCTGTAAGTTATCGCGATTCCGGTAACTATTGACATTAAGTCCGCCACAGATTTTGATAAAATCCCCAGGGTTCAAGAGATAGTAAAACTCAAGCGAGTTGAAATCTAAAGCGTCAAAGTAATAACCGTCTACTTCTAATTGAAGTTTAGTATGTTTTGAATTCAAGATTTGTTTTCGGGAAACTCTTAGATTACTCATCACATAAGTTGCGGTAAAGAAAGATTTATCTTGAATTTCTTTAATGGTTTTAATCGATACTCGCGGAAGATAAACTTCCATATCGACTTTGATAACCGGATTTGTTTCTTTTATTTCTAGAGAATTCAAAGCTTTCTTAAAACTTTCAAGGTTTTCAACATAAAGTTGTAAACCGGCAGCTTGAGAATGCCCGCCATATCTTTCTAAAAGATTGGCGTTGAGGTTTAACATTTCTAAGATATTGGCATCCCCAAAACTTCTGGCTGAACCTTTGGCTAAGTTATCATTATCAATGTTTAAAACAATGGTTGATTTTTGGTATTTCTCAACAAGTCTTTGAGCACAAATACCGATAACACCTTCATGAAGATTTTTTGAAGCCACTACGATTACAGAATCATTTGGATTAACTAACTCTTCGCAAACTAAGAAGGCGTCTTCAGTAAGTTTTTTACGTAAATCATGATTTTTTTCAATATCAACGATTAAATCATTGGCTCTTTTAATATCCTCTGTAATCAAAAGTTCAACTGCTTCTTTGGCCTTGTTTAATCTACCGCTACTATTGATTTTCGGTGCGATTTTAAAAGCGATAGCAGTGACGTTTATAATGTCTAAATTACTGTAATCCAACAGCTTTTTTAAACCGATATTGGTTGTGCTTTTGATCTGTTCAATTCCAAGGTTGACCATCGCTTGATTTTCGTTTTCCAAAGGCATTAAATCCGCAATTGTGCCTATCATTACCAAATCAAATAGGTCTTCTAGATCATCATCTAGAAGCGCTGAAGCGAGTTTATATGCGACCATAACGCCAGCGATTTCTTTGAATGGATAGTTTGGACTTAATTTAGGATGAATAATCGCAAAAGCTTCAGGAACTTCTTCTCCCGGTTCATGGTGATCGGTGATGATACAATCAATTCCTGCATCTTGAAGTTGTTTGATTTCCGGTTTACAGGTTATACCGTTATCAACGGTAATAACCAACTTGAATCCAGCTTTAATTATATCTTTAACAGCTCTTTCATTTAAGCCATAGCCTTCATTAAAGCGATCGGGCAGATCATAACTGATAAAAGCATTTAATTTTTTTAAAGAACGATAAAGCACTGCGATTGAGCTAATGCCATCGCAGTCGTAGTCACCAAAGATAATGATTTTTTCTTGGTTTATTATGGCTTTTTTGATTCTTTCGACACTTTTTTTCATGTCAGAAAGTAGGTATGGATCGATTAGTTTTTCTTTTCCCATTGAAAAGAAAGTTTCGTAATCAGAAATATTACGATTCATCAACAAAGTCTTAAAGATTTGTTGATCATCAATTATACCATCTACTTGTTTTTCCCAAATGTATTTGCTTTTTATCAAACTAAAACAACCCCAATTCTGTTTAAAAATCTGGTTAAAATTTTAAAGAAATATCCAGTGATTTATATGAGTGTGTCAAGCTGCCGACACTGATATAATCAACACCGGTTTCTGCGACTGATTTAACTCTTCTTAAGGATATATTTCCGCTTGCTTCTAAGCGCTTTTTCCCTTTGTTCAACTCGACGCATTCTTTCATGAGTTGATTGTTCATATTGTCGAGCATTATGATGTTACAATCACTTTTTAAAGCTTCTTTAAACTGTTCTAAGGTTTCTACTTCTACTTCAATCTCATAGTTTTTACCAATGGCGTTTCTAACCTTCTTGACGGCTTCAATAATACTGTTTGCGGCTTTAAGATGATTGTCTTTAAGCATAACCATATCTGATAGACTCATTCTATGATTGACTCCTCCGCCGTCTTTAACCGCTTGTTTTTCAAGGATTCTTAAGAGTGGCGTAGTTTTTCTCGTATCAAGTATTTTGCAGTTGAATTCTTTGATTTCTTCAACGAATTTATAAGTCATTGAAGCAATGCCAGACATTCTTTGCAAGAAGTTAAGAGCGACTCTTTCTGCCATCAAAATAGATTTTGTTCTGCCTTCAACAGTCGCAATAATATCACCTTTTTTGACAATTTCACCGTCTTTTTTTAAGATTGTGAAAATCGTGTCTTGATCGATTTGTTTAAAGGTTTCTTCACAGACTGTGATTCCCGAAATAACGCCTTTTTCTTTTGCAATGAATTTACCAACTGATTGTTCATTGCTGAAGAGAAACTCACTCGAGACGTCAATTCTTGGTATATCTTCTTTAAGCGCATTCTTTACGATTGTTTTTATTTGTTCATCCATTATTCTTCACCTAGATCCATCTTGATTTGACCATCAAATTTATGCTTTGTGTCATTCTTTACGATTTTTACCCATTTGGCTTTCCTACCAACACCAACAGCTCTAATAACATTTTCATCTGATAAACGCTTAAGCGTACGGTTAATTGTGGAATTTGACACTGAAGGATGTTTTTCTCTAATATCTTCTTTTGAGAAAACATCTCCAAGTTTATAGATAGTATTTTCAATATAATCAGTTTTATTGATCGGGATATCTTGATCATATAAGTAATCTCTTGAGGTTTCTTGGAGATCGACGTATATCGAGTTAAAGATATTGATGAAAAAACTCATCAAAGGCATGACGTCGGCCAAACCTTGTTTGCTTTGAATATCAATTTGATTGAAGATGTCTTGATAATCAGTTTTATAGAGATTTAATTTTAGGTAAAAAGCTAGATAATTAGCCGCTTTAAAATGGTTTTCTAACATTAGGATATAGAATATTAAATTCCCTAAAGCTTCATTATAAGGCATATCATAGACTTGCATACTTGAAAAATCAATTAGGAAATTTACATAAAGGAAAATTGGTTCAATCTTCTTTTCTTTAACTATATGAGTAAAGTCATCGAGATATCTTTCTAACTCTTCTCTCATTGAGAAAGATTCTTGATTGAACATGCCTTTTTTCTTCCCGTATTTTCGGTATCTTAACTTTTCTTTGCTTAATACACCGTTAAATAAGAGACCAGTTAAATCATTTATTTCACCTAAGTGAAGTTGAAAAGGATCAGTTTGCTCAACATGAATCATCGAGAAAATTGAATACAAGTTTTTATATAAAAGTTCTGCTTTATTGTTAGCTACTGATGAATCAAGGAGTAAGGTACGATAACGATTTTCTTTTAAAGGAAAATCATTCGCAAAGAATATTCTAAAGAAAGACTCTGTGTTTTGTGAAGCTACTTCTTTTCTTAAGTATTCAATATTACGGGAAAAAATCTCTTCATAGAGATGGTTTTTTCCCATTTCAAAATAAAGAGTAGTTGTTTTGCTAAAGACATCATGAGTAACTAAATTTACTTTAATTCTTTCCAAACAATACATATTGTTTCCCCTTAAAACTATTATTCTAATTCAGCAATAATTTTGTTTATAAATTCTACTTCCCACTCTAAGTTGGTTGTATACCATGTGCTATTCAATAAATCAGCTAAATTTACTTGATTTTTTTCTTCAGAAAATTCTTGATCGGCACTTTCAAAATAACTGTTTAATAATAAGCTATTTCCATATGCCTTACCTACATAAGCGCTTGATGAGAGGTTTTCAGAAACTAAAGACAAACTACCTCTAACTACTGAATCTTTATTTTCGCTGTACCAATCTTCACCAATTAGTAAGCCTGATGAGATAGCTTGGCCCTCAGCATTTATCATTGTCTCAGCGAAATTATCATGATTATCACCAAAATTATTATAACCGATTAAACCGCCGATATAGCCGTTGTTTAAAAGGCTTTCTGTAGTGATTTGACTAAAGGCAATATTATTAGACACTGTAACGTCTTTGGTTTTTCTTTCGATTTCATAACCTGCGGTAATACCGCCATAGTTTTGTCCAATTAAACCACCGACATTAACCATGTCTTCAATTGAAGTAACGTCGATTGTGGCTTGAACGAAATTTCCTGATACTTTTGAGTTAAAGCTTTTTCCAATAAGTCCACCAACAAAAGCAATTCTTTCGGAAACTATAGTTAAATTACCGTTTGCTTGGTTGTCAGCAATATTATTAGGTAGAAAATTACTAATATTTTCAGCATAAGAGTTTTCTGAGGATTGACCTAGCAAAAGACCCGCATAAGTATTTGAGTCATTGTTAGTGATGGTGATATCGCCGTTTAAACTAACATTTGTAACATCGCCGCTACTATTGCCTGCTAAACCACCAACAAAAGTTATTTTATCAGTGGTGAAGTTAATGGAAAAGTCTTTGATAGTTAAATCAGAGATATTTCCTTCCACATAACCGAATAATCCGGCATAGACATACTCTTGAGTAATCGTTAAGTTTGCGATTTCAAAACCATTTCCGTCAAAGTTACCTCTAAAAGGTTGATTGTAAGTTCCTAAGGGAATCCATTCTTCTGCTTGTAAATCGAGATTGTTCATAAGAATATATGATTTATTCAATTCAATTGCTTTTAGTTCTTCTACTGTGGTAATTTCTAAATAGTTATCTGTATCGATTATTATTGGTTCAGTTGTTGTTTGAGTGAAGTTAAAACCACAACCTGTCAAAAATAACGATATTACTATAATAAATAAGATTTTCTTCATAAATTTTACACTTCTTTCTTAGAATAAAGTTTGTTGGATGATATCTTCGAAATCATCGTCGTCTTCATCTTCTTTTTCTGATTCTTTTTCAAAAATATCTTCTACTTGTTCTTCAAAATAAGATGATGATTCTTCTTTTTCACTTGCACTTGAAATGATTTTTTCGAGTTCATTCATAACTTCATCAGTTTCTTCGATTTCAACTGGTTCAATTACATCAATTAAGTCGATTAAGATATTCTTGTTTTCATGATAGTTGTTGATTTCAATCATCATTTTAAATGGTTGATCCGACTTATCTAAATATGGTATTCCGTTCTCATATCGATCCGGCTTTAAGTCAACGCCTGGAATCGTTAAATCTTTTTTCTTGGCTAGTAATCTTACCGTGATATAATCTTTTAACCTGAAGATATTTTCTGTCGCCATTGAAACAAAACGATAAGGATTGCTTTGGACGGTTTTTAAGTATCTTTTGCCTTTTGCAGGACGATGAGAGTATTCGATATTGCTGATGAATTCGCGTTTTAGACCGCCGCGGTTTGTCAACATTAACACTTCATCCTTATTGATAGTTGTAGCGTACTTGGCACCTACCAATAAATCGTCTCGCAAGTTGATGCCTTTTACGCCTTTAGCGTTTAACGACTGCGTCGAAACTTCTTCTAAAGCATATTTTAATACATATCCGTGTTCGGTTACTAAGATAATATCTTTATCAAACGCTTCTTTTAAATCCACACTAACAAGTTGGTTATGTTTGTTTGCTGGTAAACAATTGAAGGTACGATTGGTTCTTGTTTTTTGAAACTCGCTTAACATTACTCGTTTTACTTGTCCGTCTTGATTAGCTAATAAAACGTCTCTTTCATCATCAAACTCATCGATAACAAGGTAATCAACAATTGTTTCTTTATCGATTAATTGAGCGTAATTTCCAATAAAATCTCCCATATCTCGGTATTTCATGTCAGGTATCTTATGTACTGGTATGGATATGAAATTCCCAAAGTTTGTAAAAAATAGTATTGTGTTTCTAGTATTGACTTCGGCTTGTTTTAAAATCATATCACCGTCTTTAAGACCAGTTTCTGTTTGCGTTGCTTGATATGATTTTAAAGAAGTTCTTTTAATATATCCGTCTTTAGAAAGAACGAACATTACATTTTCGTTTTCAATTAATTCTTGTTCATCGATTTCTAGTTTTTGAATTTGTCCAGAAATTACCGATCTTCTTGGCACTATATGATTATTCATTACTTCTTCTAACTCTTCAACTACAGCGTTTTCTAATTCTTCTTCATTGCTGAGAATTTTCTTTAGATGAGTAATTATATCGGATAATTCTTTGCTTTCTTTCTTCATCTGGGTAACGTCTGTTGTTGATAAACGGTATAGTTGTAAGGAAACGATTGCGTCTGCTTGAACCTCAGTAAACTCAAAACTTTCCATAAGTTTATTAATGGCATCTTTTTTACCCATTGATGATCTAATTAGCGCGATAACTTCATCTAATACAGAAACCATCTTCAAAAAACCTGAAACGATGTGTTTACGTCTTTCGGTCTGGGTTAATTCATAATTGGAACGATTTCTAATCATTTCTTTTTGATGTTGAATGTATTCGGTAAGGATTTCCTCTAAAGATAAAAGTTTAGGGCTTCTTTGGCTGATTGCGACCATATTGTAGTTATAGGTTGTGCTTAGGTCGGTGTTTTTATATAGATAAGCTAATACTACATCTGAAGCGATTTCTTTTTTAAGTTTAATGACGATTCTAATTCCTTCACGGTCAGAGAGATCATTAACTTCTAGGATTCCGTCAATCTTCTTTTGTAAGCGAATTTCGTCAATTCTTCTTACTAGGTCAGCTTTATTAACTTCATAAGGTATTTCCGTAATTACAATTGATGTATCTTCCACTTCAGCTTTAGCTTTAATAACAACTTTACCTTTTCCGGTTTGAAAAGCTTTTTTGATTTCTTTAGTCCCTTCCACAATTGCACCTGTTGGAAAGTCTGGACCAGGTAGAATGTTTATTAAATCATCAAGATCAGCGTGCGGATTTTTGATTTTATATATTGTCGCTTTTAAGACTTCCGTTAGATTGTGTGGCGGTATGTTTGTCGCATAACCTGTCGCCATACCAGTTCCGCCATTAACTAAAAGATTAGGGAATTTTGCAGGCAAAACCACCGGTTCTAGTTCACAGTCATCAAAGTTAGGAATAAAAGTAACGGTTTTTTTGTCGATGTCTTTTAAAAGCGCTTCTGCGTATGAAGTTAGTCTCGCTTCCGTATAACGCATTGCGGCTGCCGGGTCATTATCAACTGAACCGTTATTTCCGTGCATATCGATTAAAAGTGTACCTAATTTCCAATGTTGTGACATTCTTACCATTGCATCATAGACAGAAGTATCCCCATGAGGGTGATACTTACCGATAACTTCACCAACGATTCTCGCGGATTTCTTATATGGTTTTGTTGAGCCCATACCGAGTTCATTCATTGCGAAAAGGATTCTTCTTTGAACTGGTTTTAAACCGTCTCTTACATCAGGTAAGGCTCTATCTTGAATAATGTATTTTGAATAACGACCAAATCTTTCACCAACAATATCTTCAAGGTTAACAGGTATTATTTTTTCTTCTAAAAATTCGTCGATTTTTTTCTTAATTGATTTAGCCATTGATAACACCTTCAATCATAAAATCATCATCTTCATTTTCAAATGACACATTGGTGTCAATCCATTCTTTTCTTGGTTCAACTTTGTCGCCCATTAAAACAGAAATTCTTAAATCTGCCTCAGCTAAATCATCAATTCTTACTTGAACTAAAGTTCTTGATTTGGGATTCATTGTGGTTTCCCAAAGTTGTTCAGAGTTCATTTCTCCAAGACCTTTATAGCGTTGGATGGTATAGGTTTTATATTTTTGACAGATTGCTTCTCTTTGTTCTTCATCCCATGCATAAAGGGATTCCTTCTTGCTTGAAGTAATCTTGTAAAGTGGCGGTTGTGCTAAATATAATTTACCAGCCTCAATCAGTTCTGGCATATACCTAAAGAAGAAAGTGATTAAAAGCACTTGAATATGTGCTCCATCGGTATCTGCATCGGTCATGATGATAACTTTATTATAATTTGATTTTGTAACGTCAAATTCACTACCAATACCAGCTCCGATGGTGGAGATTATTGTGGAAATTTCTTCGTTTTTAAAGACCTCTTCCATTCTTTGTTTTTCAGCGTTGATTACTTTTCCTCTTAAAGGCAGAATTGCTTGGAACATTCTATCTCTGCCTTGTTTAGCAGAGCCTCCAGCTGAATCACCTTCAACCAAAAAAAGTTCTTTAATTTCCGGGTTTTTTGAACTGGCCGGTGCCAATTTGCCGGAAAGAATCGTTTCCTTTTTCTTGATTTTTTTAACGATTCTTGCGTCGTCTCTAGCTTTTCTTGCGGCTTCCCAAGCATTTCTTGCATCAACCGCTTTTTCGATTAAGCTGCTGGCAATTTTTGGGTTTTCAGTTAAATAAACGTTAAGTTTATCGGAAACTATAACCTCAACTGCCGGACGAGCTTCTGGTGAGCCTAATTTATTTTTTGTTTGGCCTTCAAACTGAAGTAAGTCCTCCGGAACTCTAATCGAGATAATTGCGGTTAAGCCTTCTCTTACATGCGTCCCTTCTAAAGATAGGTCTCTTTCTTTGATAAGGTTCATTCTTCTACCATAATCATTGAAGATTTTGGTGAAAGCGGATTTAAATCCAGTTTCATGAGTACCGCCGTCTTTAGTTCTAACGTTATTAACAAAGGAGATAATATTTTCATTAAAAGCTTTGGTATAACCAAAGGCTACTTCTACTTCAATTTTTGATTGAACTCCAAAAAAATACACGGGATCGTGTAACATGCCTTTTGATTTGTTTATGTAGTGGACATATTCTTTAATACCTTTTTCATAAACAAAGGATTGTCTTTGTTTTGAACGGTAATCTATTAATTGCATCTTCAAGCCTTTGATTAAAAAGGCACTCTCTCTGATTCTTTCTTCGATGGTTTGGAAATTGAATAATGTTGTCGAAAAGACTTTCTGATCTGGTTTAAACCAAACTTCCGTACCGGTTTTTTTGGTTTCGCCAATCACTTCAAGTTCCTTAACTTTTTTCCCGCCGTCTTCAAAACGCATCATATACATTTTGCCGTCTCGGTGAATTGTAACTTGTAGGAATTCGCTAAGCGCATTTACTACTGATGCCCCAACACCATG
Source organism: Caryophanales bacterium UBA2289 (assembly GCA_002345505.1). GTDB lineage: Bacteria > Bacillota_I > Bacilli_A > Izemoplasmatales > Hujiaoplasmataceae > UBA2289. The sequence continues at coordinate 53,933 of DDWJ01000031.1, read as the reverse complement.
TAATCCGCCGGCCACTTTATAAGCTCCATCAGCTGTGAATTTACCACCAGCATGTAGTTTAGTAAAGATTACTTCTACCCCAGTAACACCAGATGAGTGAATATCAACGGGCATGCCTCGACCATCATCAGTTACAACTACAGAGTTGTCTTCTTTAACTTCTACTTTAATCTGGGTACCAAATCCGGCAAGAACTTCATCTATAGAATTATCGATAATTTCCCATACTAAATGATGAAGGCCTCTAGTATCTGTAGAACCTACGTACATACCAGGACGTTTTCTAACAGCTTCTAAGCCTTCTAGAATTTGGATGGATTTCGAATTGTATAAGTTGTCTTTTGTGTCCATAATCTCGCTCCTTGATAAATCTATAATCATTATATCAAATTTTAATGGATTTATCTTTATTTTTTCATAATTTTTTGGTATAATTTTTAAAGATCGGAGGTTTATCATGACAAAATACTTATTTATTTTATTGGCGTATCTTATCGGGTCTATTCCCTTCTCATATATATTAGGAAAATACATAAAAAAAGGCGATATAAGAAAGCATGGTAGCGGCAATTTAGGTACTACTAATGCCTTTAGAGTTTTCGGTGCTATCATTGGAATAGCGGTACTTATCTTAGATACTCTTAAAAGTGGGATATTGGTTTTAGCAGTAGCTAATGATTGGTTTGCGGTTGAAATGTTCCATCCACTTGTGTATGGTTCAGCGGCTGTAATCGGTCATATCTATCCTGTTTGGATGAAGTTTAAAGGTGGTAAAGGGGTTGCTTCTTCCTTTGGAATGCTAATCTTTTATTACTGGCCGATACCAGTTCTTTTACTTCCAGTTTTTGTGGCGACGCTGCTTATTTCTAAATTTGCATCATTAGCGTCTACTGTTGTTACAGTGTGTGCTTTTATTACTGGAGTGATTCTTTACTTTGTAGGTATTCCCGAAATTGATTTATACTATGTAATTATTAGCTTTTTATTGATGTTATTAATCTTGTTTAAACATCGTTCTAATTTTAAAAGAATTTTAGCAGGTAATGAGAATAAGATTGTTTTTAAAAAGAAAAAATAAAAAAAAGATGGTTCCTAGAGTTTAGGAACCATTTCTTTATTTAGCTTGTTTCATTGAAGCCATGACTTGTCTAACTTGTTTTTCAGAAGGTTTTCTTCCCATTTGACTCATCATCGCTCTAATCATTTGTTCATTGATTGGTGGGTTTTTCTCTAAGTATTTTTTAAAATAGTTTCTGGCGATAAAAAAGCCAGCTACTGCTCCACCTAATAGTGCAACTACGATTAATACTATTGCTAACCATAACTCCATAATAATATACCACTCCTTTAGACAACATACATATTTTATCAAAGAAACTAGGGGATTTCAAGAATTATATTTTACTAAATGAAATTTATATTTTGTATTTACAAAATGACTAATGATTGTTATTATATATATGTATATAAAAGTTTCTTTTAAGGAGGATTCAGACATGCCAAGAGTTATCTTAGACACTTGTATCGCTTGTGGTACTTGTAAAGAAAACTGTCCAGTAGATTGTATTTCTGAAGGAGATATCTACGTAATTGATCAAGATGCTTGCATCGATTGTGGTGTTTGTGAAGCAAACTGCCCAGTAGATTGCATCGTAATCGCTGAATAAGAAAAAAAATAACGGAAAATTCCGTTATTTTTTTTATCTATTTCTTAAAATAAGAAGAGAGTTTATCTAACGATTCAATCAGAAGTTCATCTTTTTCTAATTCCATTTCTTCAAAGATTGAATCAATCATTTCTTCATGGAAACTATCATGTTCTTTTAACACTTCTTCTGCTTTTGGTAAGAGTCCAACAACTACTTTTCTTCTGTCTTCAGGATCTCTTTCTCTTAAAACGTAGCCTTTTTGGTAAAGGGTATTTATCGCTGTCGTTAAAGAGCCAATAGTAATGCCTAATCTTTTTGCGATGTTAGACATTGTTGGTTCTTCAGTCAGTTCAATCGCTTCTAAGACATGAACTTCACTCATTGACAGTTTAATGCCTTTATCTTTTAAATTTTGACCTTCAATAGCTAAGATGCGGTTGAAAATTTCAACCAGCAACTCATTAATTATTTTTCTTGCTTCTTCTCTACTATACTTTTTCAATATATCCCACTCCCATTGTTCCTGGGCCGGCATGACATCCAACAACTGGTGTCAAAGGAATTAATAATACATCGTCTAACCCTTGAGCTTCTAACTCATCTTTTAAATCTAGCATTTCAGCCATATTATTGGTATAAACGATAAAAGGAATAACGTTTTTGTCTTTCACTTCGGTTAAGAACCTTTGTTTTAATTCTTCTCTTGCTTTTGAAGTCGTTCTAATCTTATCTAAAGTTTCGACTTTTCCCTCTTTGCTTAAGTGAAGTAATGGTCTTAATTTAAGAAGTGAACCGATTGCGCCGGCAACCCCGCTCAAACGTCCATTCTTTACTAAGTATTTTAATGTATTTACGGTAATATAAACGTGATTGTTATCTCTAATCTTGTCTAATTGTGCGATGATTTCTTCTGCACTCTTTTTTTCATCAGCCATTTTTTTAGCTGTCATTGCCATTAGAGCTTCAACATAAGTCAAAGATAATGAATCATAAACGATTACTTCAATATCAATCATTTGAGCAGCTAAAACAGCGTTTTGGTAAGTTCCGCTAAGTAGTTTTGAAATCGTGATAACGATTAATTTTGTGTAACCAGCATTTTTCATTTCTTCATACATCTCAAGGATTTTTCCTGTAGAAGTTTGAGAAGTTGAAATGTCTAGATCAGGATTTTTTTCTAATCGACTGTAGAAATCGTCGCTGTTGATTTCAATGAAATCCTCATACTCTTTTTTCTCAATATTTAATAATGATCTGAATTTTCTTATCTCTTTGTCATGAACCAAATAATCAATGCCTGAATTACCACAAACTGCTACTCCGATTCTTTCCATAATACACCTCTAATTTAATTTTTAAATTCAAATAGTTTGAACTTCAAATTATATTTTAGCATATGTATTTTTAAAAATCAAGCACTATCAACTTTAAAAAAGAGCCGAAGCTCTATTTAATATTGTTGGTAAGGATTTGTGTTTATTTCCGACTTAATAAATTCAACTTCTTTAAACTTATCAGTTAAAAAATTATAGACTGCATCCACAAAGATTTTTTCAGCGTGATGACCGATGTCAATCACGGTTAAGCCGAGACTTGTAGCGTCTAAAGCTGTGTGGTAAGTAACATCTCCCGTTAGGTAAACGTCACAACCTTTCATCTTTGCTTGGTACATATGTTTTGATCCCGAACCACCGGAGATTCCTACTCTTGAAACCTCTCTTGAAATACTACCGATAACTTTGACATTATCAAGGTTTAATTTTTCTTTAATGTCTTTGATGAAATCTTTGATATTAACAGTTTCAATGTCGCCATACCTTCCGATTCCATCAACTTCATCCATTAATTTTACATTTTCAAGACCCAGAATTCTTGCGAATTCATCATTCATACCGCCATCTGCGGTATCGTAATTCGTATGTGCAGAATACACGGTGATATTGTGTTTGATTAAGTTTTTGATAATCCAACCTCTTGGGGTATCAAAGATGATTTTATCCAGTGGATTAAACATCAGAGGATGGTGAGAAATTATCATATTGACTTTTTTATCAATAGCTTCTTTGATAACTTCTTTGGTTACGTCTAAAGTAATTAGTACTTTTTTAGCCGGTATATTTAAGGTTCCGACCTGAATTCCGACATTGTCCCATTCATAAGCCAAATCTTTAGGGAATTTGCCTTCAAAGTATTTGATTATGTCTACTAAATTCATGTAATAATCTCCTCCAGTTCCATAATTCGTTTATTTAGATCTTGTTTTACTTCTTCATTTTTTGCGTTTTTAACTGCGGTTTTTAAACCGTTAATCTGTTTTTTTATCATATTGATAAATTGGTTTGATTTCTCTTTGATAATAAATGGACCGAACTCTCTTTCTAAGTTTGAAAGCACCATTTGTCCTTTTTCAAGCACAATTAATTGGTAGTTTTTTCTGTTTTCATGAATGAGTTCTTCAGCGATAATCTTCCAATTTATTTTTTGTAAAAAGGTTCTGAGGATTTCATTTTCCGAATTGGCAATTAAAATCAGCCTTTTTACATTTTTTAATTCAGCCTCTTCAAGGATTGATACGATTAATCTGCCGCCCATTCCTAAGATACTTACTACATCTACTTCTTCATTTAGATATGTAAGACCATCAGCTAAAACCGGAATTACTGAGTTTTGCAAATTATTATCAAAGATATTCTTTTTTGCATTATTTAAAGGTTTTTCTTTATTGTCTGAAGCATAAGCCTTTTTAACCAAGTTGTTTTTTACACAGTAAATTGGTAACTTACCATGATCAGTACCACAATCCGCTAAACAATTGAATCCAGCGATGTATTTACTTGCGGTTAAAAGTCTTAATGATTTCATTGATTACTGCCTTGATGGAAATCTTTTAATTTCTTCGAACGATTTGGACTTCTTAATTTGCGAATTGCTTTAGCTTCAATCTGTCTAATTCTCTCTCTAGTTACATTAAACTCTTTCCCAACTTCTTCAAGAGTGCGACTCTTACCGTCAAGTAGTCCAAAACGCATTCTTAAGACTTTTTCTTCTCTGTCAGTTAATGTTTCAAGCGCTGCGTCTAGTTCTCTTTTAAGCATTTCTTTAGATGTGAACTCATATGGTGTTAAAATATCTTGGTCGGCGATGAAATCACCTAAAGAAGAATCTTCTTCTTCACCCACAGGAGATTCTAAAGAAATTGGTTCTTGAGCGGTTTTTTGAATTGATTGAACTCTATCGACTGTAATTCCCATTCTTTCCGCTACTTCTTCTGGAGTAGGTTCGCGTTCTAGTTCTTGAGTTAAAGTTCTTTGGGTTCTAACCATCTTATTGATGGTTTCAACCATATGAACAGGTATTCTTATTGTTCTGGCTTGGTCGGCGATGGCTCTGGTTATCGCTTGACGAATCCACCAAGTTGCATAGGTAGAAAATTTATAACCTTTGGTATAATCAAACTTGCCTACAGCTTTCATTAATCCCATGTTTCCTTCTTGGATTAAATCAAGAAATTGTAATCCGCGAGAAACGTATTTTTTTGCGATTGAAACAACCAAGCGAAGGTTAGCTTCAACTAGTTTTTTGCTTGAAAATTCACCTTTTTTGAAGATATCTTCATATTCAGCTATTTCTTCTGGAGAGATTTCATCACCAGTTTTTACTCTAAAATCATATTCTTCTCTGACCTTTTTAGCTCGATCGATTAAAGTTGCTAGTTCGTATTCTTCTTCACCGGTTAATAAATCCACTCTACCGATTTCTTTCAAATACATTCTTACAGGATCATCAACTTTAATTGATACGGAAGAATCAAAGACTTTTTCTTTCATTAATTCTTCTTCTATTTCTTTGGAGTAATCTCTTAGCATGTCGATATCGCTAGGTTTGATGTCATCGTCAGTTAAATCTTCAAGGCTGATTTCGTCACCTTCTTCTGCGTTTTTCAAAAACGCAAAGATTTCATCGGGTAATGCACCTTGAGTGCTAAGATCAGCGATAACTTCGGCGAAGGCTTTATCAGTTTTACGGATATTTTGGAAAATATCTTGTACTGTTAACTCGCCTTTTTCTTTGTAAATGTTCATTAATTTATCAATTACTTGTTTTTTTGACATTGCGATTCTCCTTTATTTTATGGATAAATTGGTTTAACTCATAAATTCTATTTATTTGGAAGGCTTCTTCCTCTTTGGTTCCAGCCTCATTCATTTTTCGCTTGCATTCGATTATTTCTGCTTCATACTTGTTTTTAATAAGTGTGTCGATGCAATCATGAAGTTCTTTTTCGTTGTAAAATTCATTATCTTTTTTATTGAAGATTTTAAGTTCTTCTTCAGTTACGTCGCTTAAATCTCTTTTCAGTTGCATTTCATTTAACTCGTTTTTTTGATTATAAAGCGAGATTAATGTGAATAGAATTTGCGTTATTCGTTTATCATCAATTTTCATTGAGTTTAGTCGACTAAAGATAAAGTTTCTTGATTCTTGATAAACGGCATAATAATGCAAAAGTGTCTTAGCAGCTACTTCAACGTCTTTGTTTGCAAGACGTTTTTTTTCTTGTGCTATGATGATTGCATTTTGTCTTTGTTTGATATTTAACATCCTCGCTGTTGCGATTTGAAAATTGTGATAATCTGCGAGGATATCTTCATAATTTACCGATGTATCATTACTGAATTTTTTTAAGTATATTTCTCTAATGGTTGAACTAGCAACCTTGTTCAAATATTCAAATAAAGCATTTTTAGCTTTTTCAATTTCCGCTGGTTTTGTTAGGTCATGATCTTTGATTATCATCTCATAAACAAAATCGTACTGATCGTAAAGCTTGTTTTTCAAGATGTTTCTAAAAGCTTCTTTCGACTTCTTTTTTATAAAATCGTCTGGGTCCATTTTATTAGGCAAGAGTGCAACTTTAACGTCTAAACCAACCTGGCTTAAAAGGATGAGTGCTTTATAGGCAGCTCGTAATCCAGCATCATCACCGTCGTAACAGACGACGACATTTTCCGTATACTTCTTTATCAGTTTAGCATGATTGATTGTTAGAGCCGTTCCCATTGAACATACCGCTTCAAAAACATCCGCTTTATAAGCGCTCATAACATCGAAGAATCCCTCCATTAGGATAATTCTTTTATTTTGATTGATGTAAGGAATCGCTTTATCTAAATTAAACAAAACTTCAGATTTAGAAAAAATGTCCGTTTGACTTGAGTTAACATATTTAGCTGTGTTTTCTTCATTGTTAAAAATTCTACCGCTAAAGCCAACTGTTTTTCCGTATTCGTCTTTAATCGGAAACATGATTTTATTTCTGAAGATATCATAATAATCAGACTCGTTCTTGCCAATCAAACCAGCTTCGATAAGTTCATAATCATGGAAGTCTTTTGTTAAACTTTCATAAAGCAAATTACCAGATTTAGGAGCTAGACCAATTTCAAAATGACTAAGCGTCTCTTCATCAAAACCACGAGATTTCAAGTATTCTAATCCTGGTTTTCCAGTTTCTAAATTTAGTAGTTGTAAAGAGAAAAATTGTTTTGCAAGTTCATTAATTCGGTAATACTTTTCTTTATTGTCAGTTCTTTTAAAGTTGTCTTCATGGTCAGGTAAGATGTTATATTTCTCACCTAAAAAGTTTAGTGCTTCACCATAATTCAAGTGTTTATATTTTTGAATAAAGCCAACGACATTACCTTTTTCTCCACAGCCAAAGCAGTTGAATAGTTGTCTTTCTTTACTTACGAAGAATGATGGTGTTTTTTCATTGTGAAAAGGGCAAAGACCTTTGAGGTTTTTGCCTGCTTGCTGCAATGATACAAACTCAGATATAACATCGACAATGTCGGCTGTTCTTAAAATTTCTTCTACTTTTTTCTGACTGTATCGGGCCATTAGCTACCTTTCTATCTTTATCTTATAAATCAAATTGATTCTTTAGATATTGGTTTAGTTCTTTTAAAGCAACTCTAACTTGCTCCATTGTGTCTCTGTCTCTGACAGTAACGGTATTATCTTCTAATGTTTGATTATCTATCGTTACGCAGAAAGGTGTCCCAATCGCATCGGCACGACGATATCTTCTACCGATATTACCGGCATCATCATAAAAAGCTACGAAGTTATTCATCAATTGTTCATACACTTCTTCTGATTTTTCAGTATGATATTTTTTTACCAAAGGTAGTACGTTTACTTGGTAAGGAGCTAGTTGTTTATTTATTTTAAGTAACGTTCTTACTTCACCGTCTTCTAGAGTTTCATCTTCGAGATTATCAAGTAAAATTGCTAAAAACAATCTTTCAACTCCAAGCGACGGTTCTATTACATACGGCAAATAGGTTTCATTGGTAACGGGATCAAGGTATTCTAGATTTTCTCCTGAATACTCCTGATGACGTTTTAAATCGTAATCGGTTCTCGAGGCAATACCCCAAAGTTCATCAAAGCCCCATGGGAAGTTATATAAAACATCTGTTGTAGCGTTGGAGTAAAATGATAATTTCTCAGCTGGATGGTCATAGAATTGGATTGATTCCGGTTTTAATCCAATTTCAACTAAAAACTCTCTAGCGAAGTTTTTCCAATATTCAAACCATTCGATTTCTGTTCCGGGAACACAGAAAAACTCTAACTCCATTTGTTCGAATTCTCTTGTACGGAAAACAAAGTTACCTGGGGTAATCTCATTTCTAAATGACTTTCCGACTTGTCCGATTCCAAACGGAACCTTTTTTCTTGATGTTCTAACGATGTTTTTAAAGTTTAGGAATATCCCTTGAGCTGTTTCTGGTCTAAGATAGATTTCGTTGTTGCTTTCTTGAGTAACACCTTGTGAGGTTTTGAACATGAGATTAAATTCTCTAATTTCTGTAAAATCAGAGTTGCCGCAGTTAGGACACTTAATCTTATGTTCGATTATGTAGTCATACATTTTTTGATAATCCCAACCATCTGCATCTACTTCGTTTTTTGAAGACTGTGCAATTAGATTGTCCGCTCTATGTCTTGCTTTACAAACCTTACAATCCATTAAAGGATCCTTAAAACCAGCCACATGACCTGTAGCTTCCCAAACTTTCGGGTTTAAAAGAATCGAAGAATCGATTCCGACATTATATTTGTTTTGAGAAACAAAACGTTTCCACCAAAATTTCTTGATATTATTCTTTAATTCTACTCCTAAAGGACCGTAATCCCAAGTGTTAGCTAAGCCACCATATATCTCTGAGCCTTGATAGACAAATCCATATCTTTTAGCATAAGCGTTTAGTTGTTCAATAGTATATTTCAAAGCCATTTCCTCCGTTTTTTTCGCATACTAACTCATTATAATTATACTCTTTTTATGCTTCTAAGTCAAACCGATAACCGTGATTATATTTAAAAAAGAACTCATTAATAACCAATAAGTCCTTTTAACATCTTCCTCGTCTTGGAAAAGTAATTTAGATGATATTCGTAATACTCATCTATTAAGTTTCGGATGTCTTTATAAAGCGATAAATCAATATCTATTTCTTTAGTTTTGTTTAGATCATGATAGTAAAGTTTTCTTATAGCTTGAACGGTTTGATTGTTATAAGAGTTTTCTTTTTGATGGTTCTTGCATAAGACTCCACCATCTTTAACGCTGAAGCTTAATTCTTCTTTTTCTTCACAAACAATACAACTATTCAAATTCGGATTCACACCTAATAAGTATAAAAGTTTTAGCTCAAACATATTGATGTAAGGAATGTAGTTATCCTCTTCTTGAATTAATGGCAAGATTTTCAATAAGAAATTATACAATTTTTCATGATCGTGTTCATGGGTAGAAAAATAATATAGCATTTCGCTTAAGAAGAGGCAATAAGTATATTTCTCCAAGGATTCATGTATTGAAGAGTAATTATTAATAACTTCTCCATCTCTAAGTGTTTGTAAGTTTTTACCAGAAACAATCAGTTTAACTTGATTAAGAATTTTGGTAAGGTTTAAAAACGGACTCTTCATTTTTCTTGAGCCATGGACCAAAACCGATATTAAACCTTGGTCAGTATAAAGGTAGATTATTTCTGAACTTTCTTTATAACTGATTTTTTTTAGAATAATACCTTGGTATTCATTCACTTGTTTATCCTCTATTCTGTATCTTTATATCCGTATGTTTTTAGGTAATACTCTCTATTTCTCCAGTTTTCTTCCACCTTACAAAAGAGTTCTAAGTAAACTTTCGAATTCAATAGAGCCTCAATGTCGCTTCTTGCGGCTGAGCCGATTCTTTTTAACATTGAACCGCCTTTACCGATGATAATTCCTTTTTGGGATTTTCTCTCAACTACCACTACTGCCATAATTTCGGTTAAGTTCTTTTTGTTTTTCATCGATTCCAAGTATACCATTACTGAATGAGGCACCTCTTCGTGGGTAAACTCGAGAATCTTTTCTCTAATGAATTCTTGGATTAAAAAGGTTTCAGGACGGTCTGATATTTCTCCGTCTGGGTAGTATTTCGGTCCTTCTTGAAGATACTTTTTAATATCAAGTAATAATAAATCAATATTATCGCCTTTTAATGCTGATATGCCGAACACACCTTCGAAATTATAAGCTTTTTTATATACTTCTACTGCTTCGTTTAAGCGTTCAAAATCAGTGATAGTGTCAAGTTTATTAATAATTAGAAAAACCGGTGTTTTTATTCCTTGAAGTTTTTCCATAATTTTAAGATTATAATCTAATACGTCATCATAGGCATTAATCATAAACATTACTAAATCAACTGACTTAACAGTTGAAAGAGCGGCTGATGACATATACTCGCCTAATTTGGTTTTAGCTTGGTGGATACCAGGGGTATCAATAAAGATAATTTGCGAATTGTCATCATTATAAATACCAGAAAATACATTTCTAGTAGTTTGCGGTTTATTGGAAACAATTGCAACTTTTTGTTTTAAGACTTGGTTTAAAAAGGTTGATTTACCAACGTTTGGTTCACCTATTATCGATACAAAACCACTTTTAAACATTACAAATCCTCTTTTGAGAAACCATGAGGTAATAAATCCTTGTTAAGAAGTTCTTTGATTTCACCCTTGCTATTGGCAAAATATACTTTTGCTTCTGGTTCCATAAGTTCGCTCATTACTTGACGGCATGCTCCGCAAGGTGAAACGAAGTAATCTTTGTCGGTATAAACTAAGATTGATTCGATATCTTCTTTTTTAATGCCTTGAGAATATGCAGCGAATAGAGCTGATCTTTCGGCACAATTGGATAAACCATAAGAAGCGTTTTCGACGTTTATTCCCTTGATTGTTTCACCATTTTTTAATTTTAATACCGCTGAAACTCGAAAATGCGAGTAAGGTACATATGCATTTTTGATATTTTCTTTGGCTAATTCATACATTTTTTTCATAATTCTCTCCTAAACTTTGCTTGTTCTAGTATTTTTTCCTGTAAGGAAAACATTTCTAATTCATCTTGCTCATTTAAATGATCGTAACCTAAACAATGTAAGAAGCCATGGATGGTTAAAAATGCAAGTTCTCTTTCAAAGCTGTGGTTATAAGCCAATGCTTGTTCCTTTGTTTTGTCAATTGAAATAAATACATCGCCTATTTCATAGCTATAATCATCGTTTTCAAAACTTAGTACATCTGTTGGTTTATCTAGATTACGATAATTTTTATTTAATTCTTGGATTTCTTGATCGTTAATAAGGATTATGTTGATGATGATTTTTTCTTTTAATTTCAAGTATTTATAAGCTGTTTTTAAAGCTTTTAAACAAACTTTTTTATAGTTCTTATCTTCATCATATTGATTAATGAAATTAATTTTAAACATTTTCAAACCTCTTGATGATCGTTTGAACCAATGGATGTCTAACAACATCCAACTCATCGAAGTAAAGAATTTTGATATCATCAACATTTTTAAGGATTTGCGAAGCTTTTACAAGCCCTGATTGAATTTGTGACGGCAAATCGCTTTGGGTTACGTCTCCCGTGACAATCATTTTTGACCCGAATCCTAAACGGGTTAAAAACAACTTCATTTGATTGATTGTCGTATTTTGAGCTTCATCTAAGATTACGTAAGCATTCTCTAAGGTACGCCCTCGCATATAAGCTAATGGTGCAATTTCGATGATTCCTTTTTCGATATATTCAGTGCTTTGTTTCACACCTAACACTTCATACATCGCATCGTAAAGCGGTCTTAAGTATGGATCGATTTTTTCTTTTAAATCACCTGGTAAAAAACCTAATTTTTCACCAGCTTCTACTGCCGGTCTGGTCAAAACGATTCTTTTTATCTGATTATCTTTAAGTTTTCTTAAAGCTGATAGAACAGCTAAATAAGTCTTACCGGTTCCGGCAGGACCTATACCAAAGATTAAGGTATTATTTTCAATGGCTTCCAAATACTTTTTTTGGTTGATGGTCTTCGGGTAAATTGGTTTGCCATTAAAGGTTTTAATGATTTCTTTTCTGCTTAAGAATAAAGAAATAATTTCTGATTGATTAACTCTGTCAGCTGTATGAAAAAGGTAGATTATATCTCTTTCGCTAAAGACGATATTGTTTCTAATTAAGGAAATCATAATCGAAAGAATTTTCTTTAGTTTTTTAATAATTTCTTCATCGTCACTATCAATCAAGATTTCTTCATTATTAGAAAAAATATTAACTTTTAATAATTTCCCAAGCAATTTTATGTTCTTATCGTGAACTCCGAGAAGATCAACCATTTCATGTAAATCATTGATTCCCGGTTCTAACTTTATAATATTCGTCACTAAATCATTTCCTCTTTCATTTAAAAGTTTAGTTTAACAAATCATAATTGTTTAATATTTTTAAATAGCCAATAATTAAAGATGATTGCCAATCTCTCATCGCTAAAACTTTGGCTTCTGGGTACTGATCCCAATCCCAAGTAACGTCCCAAATAGCATCTCTATTTAAGCTTGAAAGGATCATGCTTGCCTCAAGTTTAGCTAAGTCTTTAAACTTTTCATAACCGAAGGTATTCGGTTTATCAAAATATTGTAAAGGTCTTGTACAATAGGCCTTGAACCAAAGGTCAGGATTTTTTTCTAATGTATGTTCAACTTGTTCGAGAAGTTTATCTAGAAATTCTTTAAAATTATTAAAATTGGCTAAATCGCCTACATAATTAACCATATCAAGAAATGCTCTAATCTCATGCATATTATCGGAAGGGTCTTTTAAAAAGTCATTTATCCCTCTTTGGATTAGTTCTTGAGTTTGGCTTTTTTGTTCTTTAGTTGTATGATGCTTATAGATAAATCCGGCAATGGCTATGGATGGGTTATATCCCCATACTGAACCTTCTGGACTATATGTCCACCAAGGTGCATGTGGATAATTATTATTTGTTGGGATTGTAGAAAGATATAGTCCGTCTCTTTTTGGCGCTACTTCTGTCAAGTATTTAATTGTCTTTTGGACGATTTCGTGATTTTTATCTAAACCGAGTTCATCAATTACTTCAAAAGCCATCCAAGTTGTAATCGGACTTGAGAATGGATTCTGGGAATCCGGTTCAAGACCATGGCCAAATCCTCCGTCAGAATTTTGATAACTCTTTAAGATTTTTTCAACTAATAATTGATCTTTTTTTAAGAACAAATATTGGTATCTAGCAACATCTAGTGGTCTGCCATTTCGGTATAACCAAGCGATTGTGTTTTCGAGTTTTACGTTCATATAAACCTCCATATTTTTTGATGCACATATTCTATAATTTTATTATACCATATGTAGAAAAAAAAGGGAGTAATTGAAAAAATAATGACAATTCTAGAGGAATTGTCAAAATTTATCAATTGTTATTTCTTGCGAGTTTTGCTTGCGCGAAGTTTTAATTTTTTTGTAACACTTGGTTTTTCGTAATACTCTTTTTTACGGGCTTGAGCAAGATTTCCCGAACGAGAAACATCACGTTTAAAACGTCTAAGTGCGTCTTCAATTGTTTCGTTTTCTCTAACGACAGTTTTAGCCATTGCTTTCACCCCTTTTCTTACCACTTAGTATTATACTAAATTATTAAATAAAAGTAAACTTATTTTTTTTCGAAATATATTTAAAAAGGTGAGTATTTGTGGTAAAATTATAAAAAGAATATGAGTCTCATTAGTTTTTACAATAAAAGTTCGGAAAGGATGAGATTATGGCTAGCTTTTTTAATTTTTTAGCCCTAGATTTAAAGGGAATTATCATAATTGTCATTATCGCAATTTTAGTTTTAGCTTTACTTGGCATAATCATATCTAACCGAAAATATAAGGTGAGATACAACCGTTTCTATAAAAAATTTGATAAGACTATCAATAAGAAATACAACGGGAATATGTTAATTGAAGATTTGATTAACAAGTATACAGTTGATGGAACCAATACTTTTAAATCTTTAAAAAGAAAAGGAAAAAACATCACTAAGAAATACTTGGAATACTACCATAAAAATCTCCCGGAACAAGTGCTTTTAAAGAGTTTCACTTCTCCTGATAAAAATCGAAGCGAACTTATTATTATCGTTTTGGATGATAGCAATCGAGTTTTATACAAGTGGGATAAATCGAAAAAGATTAAAGGTTTTATTAAGGTGATAAACAAGTATCAAATGTTGACGCCGTTGATTGCTTTCCTATATGAATTACCGCTAAATATCAATGAGAATAAGGAATACCGTTTAATTAATCATGATAATGATAATGTCATTACTTATGAAATCGTTAAGAATATTAAAAAAGTTCCTAAAAAATATAAAAACAAAAAAGTTGTTAAAGATCAACAAGGCAAGAAAAAGAAAAAGAAATAATCCTCAAGATGAAAGAATCTTGAGGATTTTTTTATACTAAAACTGCATTGTTATAAGGTTGATCAATTCCCGTTATCTTGACCTTAACTTCTTTTCCTAAGAGATTTTTATCGCCTTCGAATTTAACGGCGATATAGTCTCTTGAATGTCCGACTAGAAGCCTATCTTTAATTTGTTCAGCTATAACATGCTTTTCTTTATTTAGTGATTTCTGAACGTATTCTTTAAGAAGCTCTTCGCTTAAATCGAGGAGTTGATGAACTCTTTCTCTTTTAATTCTACCGTCAATTTGATCAGGCATTTTGTCCGCAGGAGTTCCTTTTCTTTTTGAGAATGGAAATACATGAAGTTCTTGATAACCGATTGATTTTATAAACTCATAGCTTTCTTTAAAATCTTCATCGGTCTCGCCTGGAAAACCAACAATAAAATCTGTAGTAAGAGCAACATCAGGAATTTCGGTTTTAATCTTTTCAATCATTCGGAAATACTCTGACGTGGTATATTTGCGGTTCATCTTTTTAAGGATTTTGTCAGTACCACCTTGAAGTGGTACATGCAAATGGTGGACTATTTTTTTTGAGTTCTTAATTACATCGAGTATCTCATCATCAATTTCGGTGATTTCAATCGAAGAAATCCTAATCCTCTTTAATCCTTCTACTGCTTCTAAATCTTTTAATAATTGTGAAAAACTATAGTCTTTTAAATCTTCTCCATAGCCGCCAGTGTGAATACCAGTTAGAACAACTTCAATGTGACCGTGAGTTACCAACTGTTCTACTTCTTTGATGATTACATCTTTTGTTTTTGATCTGATTCTTCCTCTGGTATAAGGGATAATACAATAAGTACAGAAATTATTACATCCGTCTTGAATCTTTAAAAAGGCTCTTTTATGGGTATGGAAATCATTTATCGATAAGGCATCGTAAGATTCGTCTTTTTCTAGAGGCGAAACTAAATTAAGCGGCACTTTATGGGTTAAATAGTTTTCAAGATAGTCTACTAAAGAATCTCTGTTCTTAGTGCCATTTACTATTTTAACGCCTTCTATTTCTAGCATTTCCTCTGCTTTTAATTGAGACAAACAACCCATGACAATTACAATTGCGTCTTGATTGATCTGAATGGGTCTTCTGATTATCTGTTTAGATTTTTTCTCTCCAGCATTTGTGACCATACAGGAGTTAATGATGTAAACATCACTAAACTGATCAAAGTCAACTATTTCATAGCCTTTCTGTAAGAAACTCTCCATAACCGCTTCGGTTTCATAGGCGTTTACTTTACATCCTAAGGTATAGAACGCTACTTTCATTATTTCGCCTCCATAAAGAACTTCATGATTGAAGTCACATAGATAGCTGCAGTTTCCGCTCTTAGGATAGTTTTACCAAGTGAAACTGTTTTAAAACCCTTATTTTTTAGTTTTTGAATTTCTTTAGCGCTGAAGCCGCCTTCAGGTCCTATAAGAGCTAATACATTGTCTGAAGAATTAACTTCTTCAAGTATTGTAGAAAATGTTTCAGCGTTTTCTCTGGCATAACAAAGGATGAGTTTATTATAACTTGTTAGATCCATTTCATCTAGAGTTGTTAAGTCATGAATTTTAGGTAAAATCGTTCTTTCTGATTGTTCAGAAGCTTCTTTGATGATTGTTTCATAACGATTTAACTTCTTAGAAAAATCATCAATTTTGACGATTGATCTTTCGGTAGTTAAAGGTAAAATTGCCTTAACTCCAAGTTCTGTCACCTTTTGAAGAATTAGTTCGAAGTTATCTTTTTTGATCATGCTGACACCGAGAGTAAGATTAAAGGGATGATATGTGTTATCAAGAGGTTTTATTACTTGTAGGGACACATCATTTTTATTTATTTGGCTAATTGAAGCCAAATAAATATCACCTTCGGTTGTATTTATTATAACTTGGTCATTAATTGTCATACGCATTACACTTTTAATGTGATGGGCATCTTGACCGCTTATGATTATTTGATCGTTTTTTAGATTTTCTTTGTTTATAAAGTATCTTTGCATATTATCACCATAATTATCATATCATAAATATTGATAAATATTTAAAAAAGATGCTAGGAAATTTTCTTAGCATCTTATTTTATTTTTTTACATATCGCTTTTAATTACTTCATATGCTCTAGCAATCTTACCGTCTCTTAGAGTTACGATGGTTGTATCGGTATATTTAGATAATACTTCCATTTTTTGCGGTGGTGTTGCTAGTAAGATTTGAACTGGCAATTGTTTGATAAACTTCATCATTGCTTTGATTCTTGAGGTATCCATCTTATCAAACACTTCATCAAAGAGGATTAAACCGATTGAATCATGACCAATGCCTCTAGCTGCTTGTTCGAAAACTCTAACAAATGATGCAAGCGTTGCGACATAGAATGGAACTTGGGTTTCTCCCCCACTCTTTTCTTTAAAGACTTTCGAATATAAATACCTGTCTCCTGTGGTATTGGAAATTGCAATATCATAATCCATATAAGTTCTGTAGTCAGTAAATTTGTTAACTGAGCCTTGGGAATTAAGATCTTCTGAAGCTAAGTTTACAAATAGTTCTTCTAATTGTCTTTGATATTTCTTTTCAAAATCGTAGTTGAAAATCTCTTCTCCTGTTTTCATCGATTCGTCACTTAATACCATATCGTAGTATTCACCGTATTCTTTTGATTTAGGGAAAATGAATTCATAGGTGTCTTCGCCGAAGTGAATGTTTTTAAGCGTTTCATTGATTTTTGAAATTTCTTCTTGAGCGGATACGATATAGTTTCTAAGCTTTGCGATAAAGTCTTCTTTGAATAATCTTTCCGCTGTTTCTCTAGCTTCTCTAACTTTTGTTTCATATTTTACTAGTTCTGATTTAACAAGCTTATCATGTTCATCAAGATACTCTTGCATATATTCAATTCCGTATTTATAACTCAAATTGTATTTTGAAGTATAACGGATTTGCTTGTTCTTCAATGAATCTTCTAAGTTTATAATGTTGTTAAGTTCTGATTGGATTTTGTTTTGATAATCTTCAGCTATGGTATTGATACTACCGCTTTTCTTAAGTTCTAAATCATAAAGTTCTCTAGCTTCTTTTTTGATTACCAAATTATCGTTTTTCTCTAGTTGTGATTCGATAACTTTGATTGTGTTTTCTAGTTCTAAGATTTCTTCATGAGATTTTAGTTCATCACTTTCAAGTTTACCTTGTTTTTGATAAGCTTTTTGGCGATTGGAGTTAAACTCTCTGATTTCATCTTTAACATCTTCATATTCTTTTCTTAGTTGTGTTAAATCTTCTTGAGGAATGTTTTTCTTCTTTAAAACTAGCGCTTTACGTTTTTCTTTTAAGACATCAAGTGAGTAATAAGTCTTGAGCATTTCAATGAAACTTTCAAGATTAAGTGCAGTTAAAGCGTTGTTTTCTTCAGTAATCATCCGAATCTTATCAGTAATATCTTGATGTTGATCCTTTAATTCTTTTGCTTTAAGTCTCCAGTTGTCTAATTGTTGCGTTTTAGCTTTTTTGCCGATAAATGGTTTTTCCGTTTTAGCATTTAATGATCTTACTGTATAAGAACGATAAACCATTCCGCTTTTTGTGATTGCTTGAGGATATTTTTCTAAGTCGCTTACTTCGCTAACCATAATCAAGTTACCGCAAATCATATTGATGTAGTGAACTGCATCAATGTTCTCTGATGTAATGATTGAAGCTAAGGAATCGTCTCTATAGTTCGTAAAGTGTTGGATTTTCTTTGTGTTAACTAAACCAATACCGTAAATATCTAGTGTATCTTTTATTTGGTTGTAAACATTTAAGGCTTCATCAAAATAACGAGGTTCGACTATAAGATTGAAACGTTGTTGACCCAAGTAGTCTTCAATCGTGTTTGCCCATTCAGGATCAGTTATTTCAAGAAGTTCGCAGAGGATGTGAACTTTAATTTCTTTACCAAAGCGTTTTAGAACTCCTTCTTCGATTTTGCTTTGAAGACGTTTAATCATCGGATTATAGCGAAGTTGATTATTTTCTAAGTCTTTTAAAGTCATATAGACTTCATTAATTTCTTTAACTAAATCATCACGTCTTTGGTGCATTCTCCCCAGATTGACTTTGTTGGCATCTTTGATTTCATCAAGGGTTTTATTGATAGTGATTAATTTAAGTTTTTGTTCTTCATAATTTGCATCATCAATCTTGTCCAAGTCGACTTTTGAAAGCTCATTATAGACCTTATTATCAAATTCGGTTTTGAGTTCATTGATGATTTGCTTCATCTTTTTGACTTTTGATGTGGCATAGTTTCTTAACTCAACTTGAGAATCAATCTTTTTAGTTAAATCGGCGATTTCTTTATCGTAGATTTCTGTAGCTTTAAAACTATCAGAGTTCTTCAACATTGAATAGATTTCTTTTGATCTTTCATCAAGGATATCTAGTTGTGAGTTGATTTCATTAATAAGTATCTGATTTTGTTCCTTGGCGATTGTTATTTTTTCTTGTTTCTTAACAATTTGATCGATTTTATTTTTGAAAGTTTCTACTTCAAGCATCTTTAGGAAGTATTCATAGAATTGTTTTTGATCTTGATTGCTTTTGATTTCTTCATGAAGATGTTTTATTTCGTCAAGATCTTTAACTTTCTCTTTAATTATCTTTAAAGTAGCTTCCAAGTCGCGATAAGCATGAATTGATTCTTTAATTGACTCAACGTCTAATTCTTTTTCTTCTAGTAAGTAACGATATATAAAGTCTTTTACATCAGGAATCGGTTTAAATGCCAAAGCTTTTGGTAGCAATGAAAAATAGTTTTCATTGATTGAGCCGAATAATGACCTAAAAGCTAGTTTAGCTTCTCTTTTTGTTAGATATACTTTTTTAGCTTGTTTAGTTTTTTTGAAGTTTACTGTAGTAAGAATTTTTCCTTCATCATCGATAAAGAGACTTTCATCTAAAGGCCCATCGACTTCATAGAAGATTACTTTCGGATTTAAGATTTCACCAAAAACGTCAATAATCGTTCCGATAGTGAAGTGCTGTTCTTTCTTTTCATCATAGAACTCTAAAGCAACATGACCGGTTGTATCGCCTTCACGTAAGTATTCTTGGGTATCTGTCCCAAGTTTACATTTTACGTAACCTCTTAAGTCACGTTTGCTTTTATCATTGGCTGCGATATTGAAGATTTGATCACCAGCAGTAATAACGAAAGCTATGGCGTCGACGATTGTTGATTTACCGGTGGCATTTTGGCCGGTAATTAACGTATTGTTTTTGATATAAATTGTTTCATTAGCAAAGTAATGCCAATTTATAAGTCTTACTTTAGTCAGTTTCTTCATTATCTTCACCTTCGTTCTTATCTTCAATATTAGCAATTAGATTGTAAACGTCATTAATTGCTTGAGTGTTAATTGCTAGAAGAATTGTCGGATAAATTACAATTCTTGTATTGGCTTTTGTAATATCGCCAAGTGGTTCAATTAGGTTTAATCTTCTGTATACTCTCAGGATCTTGACTAAATCTGTTTTGTTGATTTTTTTCTTTAGTTCCAAAGAATCATAGTATTGATGAATCTCGTCTACTCTGATAACGATGTTGTCGTTCACTGAGGTTTTTACTAGATGTTGATGATAAAGAATCCTTAGGATTAGAAGCACCAAAGTTTCTTCTTTTTTCAATCGTAAAAGATTCGTTCCTTCACGGTGAACTAATTGAATAGCTCCCATTTCGCGATCAAGAACTATTTCAAAATCCATTACGTCAAAGTATTCATCAAAATAATTTTTGAAACTTAAAAGGAAGTAATACATTTCTTTATTGTCTTCTTTGTCCCTAGCAATAAAACTGTTTTGTAATAATTTTAAGCAAGTTTTAGCAAAGATCTGCTTTTGTCCTTGATTTAATTCGTCGTATTTTTCTAATATCATTCTTGGTACCCCCTAATTATTTCAAAATCATCAAGATCGAAGCGTTTATTGTTAATTTTTTCATAAAGTGGATTTATTGAGTAATCTAGTTCTTCACCAGCATAGACTAAGATGTAAAGCAGTCTGACGATTGACTCATCCGTCATATCATCTCTAAGTATCTCGGAAGCTTTTATTGATTTGTTGTGACGGAAGTAAGTCCTTAAGTATTTAGCAATAACATCTTCCGAATAATTTGTTTCAAATTCACTGTAAAAATCTTCTTGAAGCCTTCTATCTGGCGCTCCGTTGTTTTCTACCAAATACTGAGCTTCTGCATGTTTATATATTCCTCTAGGTGTATAAACTGAACGAGATGACAGTTGTTGGTAGGAGTTTATATTAAATAGTGGTGCGATATCATTTAAAGCTTTGTGAGTTCTATTTCTTCTGATACTGTTTCTGGTGTATTTCAAGATTCTGCTTAATTTCGTTATAACATTTTCATCGTCTGATAACAGGAATTTAATCTTAGCTATCGTTGTGTTTACGTAGACTTTATTCTTGTTGTCAATTTCATCAATAATATAGGATATCGAATTGAAGATATCGATAATGTCATCAATTTTTTTATTAGCTTTGATTAGAGCTATTTGAGGATTGTTCTGATTTTTAATCAAGTATTCGTTAGCTATCATTTCCATAACTAATGGATTTTGTTGGTACTCTTCAAGTTTTCTAACTATATCCACGCGATATTTGTTGATATTATCGCTAGTTTTAAGTCTTCTATAAGCGTGGTCAACCAATTCTACTTTATAATTAACCAGTAAGTTGATTAAATCCTTAATCTCGCTGTTATCAACTATGGTTCTAATATAGTATTTTAGCCTTGAATCTAGTTTTCTAATTTCTCTTACAAAAGCGATGGTGTTTTTATAGACTTGATCGATTGTCAAAGCGTATTCGCCATGATCATTTGATAATAATGAGTATACAGTATAGATGTAACCTCTAAACTCATGAGCTTCACTAGCTTCTCCATAATAACTATCAGAAGCGATTTCTTTTAATGCTTCAATTATTGTTATGGCATAGTCTCTGAAGTTGAGAATTTCTTCATAGTCATTATTAACATCAATATCAATCCACTCGCATTCTTCAAACCTTCTTAAGATTTGGTTAGCACGATCTCTATTTGTAAGAAGCGAACCTTCTTCACCTTCTAAGTCCATTTCGTCATCTTCAAATTCTGCTTCTAACGGATTGATATCCAAATAGTCGATAATAGCTTGCCTTGCGATATTTTTGTCTAAACCAAGAATTGAACCTTGCTCGTAAACTTTAAACAGTTCCATTAGGCAAGCTACATATACTCGATGATTTTTACTTGATAAAATACTGAAAAATTGTTTTGGAACAATATCAAATATATTCATTATTCTCACATCCTTAACTTTCTCTATAATATTCGAAATTACCACCAAATAGCGATGATAATGTATTTTCGATTAAAACCCAATCTTTTCTGAACTCTTTAATTGCTTTTTTTCCTTTTGGAGTGATCTGATAATAACGTCTACTCATGCCTTTTTTATTTTTACCAGAGTAAGTTGTAATCTTTTCATCATTTAATAGTCTTTTTAAGGCTATATAAAGGGTTGCTTCTGTAAGTTGAATATTGCTTTTGCTGACATACTCAATTATTTTCGACATCTCATATCCATAACTATCAAATTTCGATAGAATTGATAGAATAATATAGTCGGTAAAACCTCTAATAAATTCACCTGAGTTGGTCATTATCTCACCTCCTTTTTTTACTTAGTTTGTTTATACATAGTATGTTTATATATTAGTTATTAATACTATTGTGTTTTATACATAGTATGTTTATATTATATCGCGTTTGAAAATTTTTGTAAATAGTAAATGTGATATTTATTGATATTATTTTAAAAATAAAAAAAGCAGCCAGATTTGGCTGCTTAAAGTATGATTACTGTCTCGTAAAATTGGATTTAAAACGGTCCCACCAATTCTTTTGAGGTGTTGCTTCATCTTCTACTCTTAGTAAATCTTCAAAGACTTTTCTTTGTTGATTGTTAAGTTTTTGCGGTGTCACCACTGTCACGATAACATGTTGATCGCCAAGCTGCTTAGTTCTTATATTTGGTGCACCTTTTCCTTTTAATCTGAATTTGGATTCTGACTGTGTTCCTGGTGGAATCTTTAACATCACTTGTCCATATACTGTATCTACCTTAATCTCAGTTCCTAAAGCCGCTTGAGCAAAGGTTAATGGAACGTTTACGATGATGTCATCTCCTTCACGGATGAACTTATCTGATGGTTTGACTTCAAAAACAATGTATAAATCTCCATTAGGTCCACCATTAGCCCCTTTATTTCCAAAACCTTCAAGACGAATTTGTTGACCTGTTTCAATTCCTTTTGGAACTCTGATTTCAACTTCTTTATTAACTCTTTCTACACCTTCACCATTACAGTTAGAGCAAGCTTTAATAAATTCTTTGCCACTACCTTTACAGGTTGGACAAGTCGCTCTTGTCTGCGTACGCCCAAATAGTGTTTGTTGTTCCATAATTACCGAACCGGAACCGCCGCATTGAGAACAAACTTTAATATCTTTTTTGCTTTCTGCGCCTAAACCATGGCATACATGACATTCATCATAAACAGGAACTTTAACTTTTTCAGTTTTCCCAAAGATTGATTCTTCAAAGGTAATTGACATTTTTCTTTGAATATCAGAACCTTTTCTCGGTCTATTGGTTGCACGAGATGTAGATTTTTGTCCACCGCCAAAGAAAGCACTGAATATATCACCAAAGTCAAAACCTTCAAAACCAGCGCCACCGAAACCTCCAGCGCCACCGAAACCGCCGTTTGCGGCTTGATGTCCAAATTGATCGTATTGGCCTCTCTTGGTTTGATCGCTTAAGACGTCATAAGCTTCTTGAACTTCCTTGAATTTCGCTTCAGCATTTGCTTCAGTCGAAACGTCGGGATGATACTTTTTCGCCAGACGTCTATAGGCTTTCTTTATTTCATCGTCTGAGGCGGTTTTATTGATGCCTAAGACTTCATAATAATCTCTTTTTTCCATTAAACCACCTCTGACTTAAGGTTCTTGCTTACCTTAATATTATACTTCTTTATAATCTGCATCAAAAACGTCGTCATCTTTCTTGTCATCTTCCTCATTAGAAGGTTCACTTTGAGATTCTTGTTGGTTTTGTGCAGCTTGTGTTTCCTTATATACTCTTTCTGATAAAGCTTGAGCTGATTTTTCTAGATTGTCTTTTGCAGTTTTGATTTTATCTAAATCTTCACCTTTTAAGGCATCTTCGACAGCTTTTATTTTCGCTTCAGCATCTTTCTTTTCTGAATCTGTAACTTTATCACCTAAATCTGTAATAGCTTTTTTAGTCATGAAAATCATTTGATCTGCTTCATTTCTAAGGTCTGCTTCTTCTCTTTTTAATTTGTCTGCTTCGGCGTTTTCTTCTGCTTCTCTAACTAAACGATCGATTTCATCATCTGAAAGTGATGAACTAGACTGAATAGTAATTGAATTTGCTTTTCCGGTTGCGACATTTTTAGCACTAACATTAACAATACCATTCGCGTCAATATCAAATTTAACTTCGATTTGTGGAATTCCTCTTGGTGCTGGTGGAATGTCATTCAATTGGAAGTGGCCTAAAGTTTTGTTATCTTTAGCCATTGTTCTTTCACCTTGCAGTACATGAATATCAACAGATGGTTGATTATCGGCTGCGGTTGAGAAAACTTGTGATTTTGATGTAGGGATAGTTGTATTTCTGTCAATTAGTTTGGTGAATACGCCACCTAAAGTTTCAATACCTAATGAAAGTGGAGTAACGTCTAGTAACAATACGTCTTTTACATCACCTTGTAATACGCCACCTTGAATAGCAGCACCCATAGCTACAACTTCATCTGGATTGATTGAACGATTAGGTTCTTTACCTAAAATTTTCTTAACTGCTTCTTGAACTGCAGGGGTTCTTGTTGAACCACCAACTAATAATACTTCGTCAATATCTTTAGCAGTCATTTTAGCGTCTCTAAGTGCGTTTCTAACTGGCTCTACTGTTCTTTCTACTAAGTCAGCTGTTAATTCATTGAATTTAGCTCTTGTAAGAACTTTCTCTAAATGAACTGGTCCGCTAGCATTCATTGAGATGAATGGTAAAGAAATTGTTGATTGAGTGATGCTTGAAAGTTCTTTTTTAGCTTTTTCAGCAGCGTCTCTAAGTCTTTGATAAGCCATTTTGTCTTTGCTTAAATCAACGCTTTGTTCTTTCTTGAACTCTGTTACTAGCCATTCAACTATTCTTTGGTCAAAGTCGTCTCCACCTAGATGATTGTCACCACTGGTTGAAATAACTTCAAATGTACCATCGCTTAACTCAAGGATAGAAACGTCGAAGGTTCCACCACCTAAGTCATATACTAGAACTGTTTGTTCTTTACCTTTTTTATCAATACCATAAGCTAAAGCAGCCGCTGTTGGTTCGTTGATAATTCTCTTAACATCTAAACCAGCGATTTTACCTGCATCTTTTGTTGCTTGTCTTTGAGCATCGTTAAAATATGCTGGAACAGTGATAACTGCTTCAGTTACTTTTCCACCTAAATAAGCTTCAGCTGATTCTTTTAAGTTTCTAAGAATCATCGCTGAAATTTCTTGTGGAGTATAGTTTTTATTGTTGATTTTTACTTTTTCGTTTGTTCCCATTTTACGTTTAATTGAATAAACTGTATTAGGATTGGTTATTACTTGACGTTTTGCAACTTCTCCTACTTGAATTTCGTCATCTTTAAATGCGACAACGGATGGAGTCGTTCTATTACCATCAAGATTTGGAATAACTTTTGCTTCTTTTCCTTCCATTACTGATACACATGAGTTTGTTGTACCTAAGTCAATACCGATAATTTTCATAATATCTACCTCTCTTTATTCTTCCTTGTTTTCTATAGATTCTTGGTTAATTTCTTCTGTTTCTAATTCTTCTTCTGGTTTTATATTAGTAATGACCAATGTTGGTCTTAATACTCTATCTTTATATTTATATCCTTTTTTTACAACTTTTAAGATTGTATTTTCTTTTAAATCCGGATTATATTCTTTATCCATTGCTTCATGAATTGTAGGATCAAAATCATCGCCAACTTTTGACTCGATTAACATTACACCTTCATCTTTAAGAGCTTGGAACATCATATCTTTGATCATTTTAAATCCATATAAGAAGTTCTTTAGGTTTTTGTCTTCCGTTTCCATGTTCAAAGCTTGGTCAAAGACTTCGATTGAATCAATCAACTTATCCGCTAAAGACAATCCAGCATACTTGCGCTCTCTTTTTAAATCTTCAGTCATTCTTTTTTTGTAGTTTTCCGTTTCCGCTAATGCTCGATAATATTTGTCTTTAATTGTTTGTAGTTCTTCTTGAATCTCTTCTAATTGATCTTCTAGTTTGTTCTTTTTCTTCTTTTTAGTCTTTTCTTCCTTATTAGTAGTTTCTTCATTTAAAACTTCTTTTTCTTCTTCTACTAATATCTCTTTTTCCGTATCACTCATCTTCTTACTCCTCTTCGTATAGTTTTTGGATATGCTTAGCTAAATATTTCATTAACGGAATTACCCGTCTATAGTCCATTCTCGTTGGTCCCACCAATGAGATTGTACCTTTTTCACCGTCTACAGTGTCGTAGCTTGATGATATGACGGTGCAATCCTGCATTGAAGTTACTTTATTTTCAGTTCCGATTTTTACCGAAATACCTTCTGAATCAGCTTCTACAATTTTAAATATTTCATTATTTTCAATAGTTGTGATAAACTCGCGTAATTTTTGAATATCATTGAATTCTGGTTGATATAACATATTAGATTGACCAGTTAAATAATACTTTGTTTGAGCGAACTTTGAGAAAGCTTCAATAAAGGAATCAACGATTGTATCACGGTATTTTAATAATTCTTTAATATGTGAATGCTGAATTTCATAGTGAAGTTTTTCCGACACTTTGAAAATTGGTGTATCAACGAGCATTTCATTAATGAGGTCGATAACTTTCATTAGTTCTTCAGTGTCGATATCTTCTTGTAGGGTAATTTGTTTTGATTCAACATGACCAAAATTAGTAATCACAAGGATAAGTGCTTGGTGCGATGAAATTGGCACTATCTGTACTTTTTTTACCTTCGAGTGATATGCATTAGGTCCTAATGATATCGCTGTACAGTTTGTTGCTTGTGATAAAAGGTCGATTGCTTCTTTTATCAAAACATCTCTTTCTGTCTCTTTATTTTTAAAGAGTTCTTCGAACTCAAAAAAACCATCGGTTTCTTCATCAAGATTTTTTACAATGGTTTCTATATAATAACGGTAACCTTTTTCTGAAGGTACTCTGCCTGAAGATGTATGAGTCTTTTCAATATACCCAAGATCTTCAAGAACTCCCATTTCATTCCTGATTGTCGCTGAAGAAACGTTTAAGATTTCCGATAAAGTTTTAGAACCAATCGGTTCTGCAGCTTTGACATATTCATCCACAATCAGTTTTAAAATCATCTCTTGTCTTTTTGTCATGCAATCACCCTTTAGCACTCAAACATTTAGAATGCTAATGATATTATACTAAAGGTCTTTAGCAATGTCAAGTGTTGAGTGCTAGTTTTTTTATAAAATAAAAAGCCTGTAAAGGCTTTTAGTTTAATTTGGAAAAGTAAGGATTTATTTGAAGGATTTCTGATAGCCTTCCACCCTTACCATGGCCTGGATAAACCATAGAATTTTTTGGTAAAGATGATTTAATTTTCTTTAGTGAGGCATAGATTTTCCCTGAATTACCTGTAGGTAAATCAGTTCTTCCGATACTATCAAAAAATAAAGTGTCTCCAGAAAAGAAGTGTTGATTATAGATAATACCAATCGAGCCTTTTGTATGGCCTGGAAGATGGATTATTTTAAGTTCTTCTTTAATAAAATCAATAACTTGTCCATCGGTTAAACATTCTAGTTTTACATTTTTACTGAGAATAAAATCATGATTGAACATGCTAGAAAGATTTAGATTTGGTTGATATAAGAAGTCTTTTTCTTCTTCATGAATGTACACTTTAACTGACTCATCGATATCAAGCATATTGAAGTCTTTAATATGATCATAGTGCCCATGAGTAAAAATCACACAAATTAATTTTAAGTTATGTCTTTCTAAATGCTCAATTATTTCTTTCCCATTAAATCCAGGGTCAATAACTAAAGCTTGATTGTCTTTAGCAAGCAAATAGGTATTTACATCCATATTCTTGCTGGCAAATTTTCTGATATTTATCATTTTACTAGATAACACGCTCCAAACATTCCGGCTTCATTTCCTAAAGTCGCGATTTCAAAATTCGTGTGCGAAATAAAAGGCACTACTAAAGGGTAATAGAATTTAGTTATTTTATCAATTATGAAGTTTCCAGCATTGGAAATTCCTCCACCTATAATAAAGATATCCGGGTTGATTATGTAAGTTACTTTAGCTAACACTCTAGCTAGATATTCCATCGACTTATCAATGACTTCTGTAGCTAATTCATCTCCGGCCTTGGCAAAATCGATGACTTTCTTTGCGCTAAAGTTAGGATATCTTCTTAATTTCGAAGGCTTATCTGAGGTTTTTAAGATTTCTTTAGCAAGCCTTACAATTCCTGTGGCAGAGGCTACTGTTTCTAAACAACCTTTTTTTCCGCAGTTGCAATCAAGATTGAATAAATCGTCAATATGAGTATGCCCTATCTCTCCAGCAACACCGTTGATTCCATCCACTACCCGTCCGTCGATAATAACTCCACCGCCAATTCCGGTTCCCAAAGTAACCATAAACGCGTTTATATACCCGCTTGCTACACCTTTATAGATTTCTCCTGCTGCGGCTAGATTAGCATCATTAGCTACTCTAACGATAACATTGGAATCACCGATTAGTTCCTTAAATTCTTTTACGATATCTTTTTGACCCCAACCAAGATTTACACAACTAAAAATCATGTTTTTCGCTACTGGTCCTGGTACGCCAATACCAATACCTCGAATTTCTTCTATATTATACTTTTTTTTGATATGACTAGCTATCTCCGGTAAAATATGTATACCTTTATCGGTTTTATTGGTTCTTAAACCATCAATTTGAATTAAATTACCGTCTAAATCAAATAGCCCGATTTTGATTGAAGTTCCACCGATATCAATACCTAAATTATATTTTTTCATAACTACCTCATTTTTGTATAAAGAAAAAGTATCCATTAGGATACCAAATCATACGATTATTTTTTCTCTTTGTGTACAGTTTGTTTGCGACACGTAGGACAGTATTTTTTTACTTCCATTTTATCTGGGTGTGTCTTTTTGTTTTTAGATAGTTGGTAATTTTCTGAATTACATTCAGTACATTTCAAAGTAAATTGAACTCTCATAAACACTCCTCCATTCAATACTATTCTATTCTATAATTTATGAGTGAAAAAATCAAGCATTTTTGACTTCAAATCCTTAATAAATTTTATTTGCTTAATAAAGCTTAAAAATACTGGTTAAAAATAATACGCCGCTATGTTTAGCAGCGTATATTTAATTAAATTACTCTTACCTTATTAACGCCTTCAATGCTTTCTAATGCTTGGATTAGTGAATTTGGAACTTCAATGTTTAGATCCACACAGTAAAAAGCATAATCCCCTTTAACTTTGGAAACCTTGTTAGTTATTGAACTTTCAAAAGCGGCAAGGAATTTTTCGATTTCTCTAGCTATTGTTGGTTGATTCTTCGCAAGAATAATAATTCTAGATGTCGATGTAAGGTTTTCTAATTTTACATTAGGATAGTTTACTGAATTTATTATTTCACCCTTTTCAACATAGGCCATCAATTGTTTTACAGCCATAATTGCACAATTATCTTCTGATTCTTCAGTAGACGCACCTAGGTGAGGAAAAGCAATTACATTATCCAAGTTAGCGACGAAATGGTTAGGGAAATCAGTAACATATTTCTTAACTATTTTTTCGTCAATCGCATTCTTTAGATCTTCATTATGTACTAATAAATCTCTAGCGAAGTTTAATAGAACAACGCCTGGCTTAAGCATTTTGAAGACTTCTTTATTAATCATCTCTTTAGTTGAATCAAGTAGTGGCAAATGTAAAGAAATATAATCAGCTATTGGATATGATTCTTCTAAAACATTGTTAATTTCAATATCATGATTAAGCAGTGATTTAGCTTCGTCTGAAAGATATGGATCATAACCGATTACCTTTAAGCCTAGGTCACTCGCAGCATTGGCGACTTTACCGCCAATAGCTCCTAAACCGATTACTAAAATCGTTTTACCAAGAATCTCATTTCCACCAAAAGCGCTCTTAGCTTTTTCGATTGATTTTAAAATATCTTGATCTTGCTTATTGTTCTTTACCCAATCGATTCCGCCGACTAAATCACGCGCTGACATTAACATTCCAGCGATAACTAACTCTTTAACACCATTGCTGTTAGCACCTGGAGTGTTAAATACAACAACTCCTGCATCAGCCATTTTCTCTAAAGGAATATTGTTAACTCCGGCTCCAGCTCTAGCTACCGCTAAAAGATTGTTATTGATTGGGTGTTCATGCATATTGAAGCTTCTCACAAGCAATAAATCAGCGTTATTTGTATCTTCAGAAATCTCATATTTTGAAGTAAAGTTATTAAGTCCTAGTGGAGATATTTTATTTAGACAACTAACTTTCATTTAGGACCTTCCTTTCGAAATCGTCCATAAATTTGACTAAAGCTTTAACGCCTTCAACAGGCATTGCGTTATAAATAGACGCTCTCATTCCGCCAACAGATCGGTGGCCTTTTAGGTTAACTAAACCAGCTGCTGTAGCTTCTTTGATGAAACGATCATTTATTTCTTCGCTGTCGGTTACAAATGTAACATTCATCAATGAACGGTCTTTTTTAGCGACTGTACCTTTGAAAAGTTTTGAGTTGTCGAGGAAAGTATATAAAAGATTCGCTTTTTCTAAATTCTTTTTATACATCTCTTCAACTCCGCCATTAGCAAGTAAGTGTTTGAAAACCAAACCGCAAACATAAATGCCATATGTTGGTGGAGTATTATATAAAGAATCCTTATCAGCATGAACCTTATAGCTTAACATTGTTGGACAATATTCAGGAAGATCGTCTGTCAAAAGGTCTTCTCTAATAATTACGATAGTTGTTCCAGCCGGGCCAATATTTTTTTGGGCACCAGCAAAAATTAGTGCAAATTTTGTAACATCAAAAGGTTCACTAAGAATATTTGATGACATATCAGATACTAAATCTTTACCCATAGTATCAGGTAATTCAGTAAATCTTGTACCATAAATAGTATTGTTTTGACACATGAAAACATAATCTGCATCAGGGCTAACCTTAAGATTACTTAAATCAGGAATATATGTGAAGCTTTTATCATCAGAAGATGCAATTTTATTAACTTTAAGATACTTAGCAGCTTCTTTTGCAGCTTTTTTAGCCCACTCACCGGTGATGATGTAATCAGCAACTTTATTTTTCATCAAATTTAAAGGAACCATAGAAAATTGTAAGTGTCCTCCACCTTGTAAGAATAACACTTTGTAATTATTAGGGATATTCATCAATTTTCTTAAATCCGCTTCTGCATCTTTAATGATTTTGTCATACACCTTAGAACGGTGAGACATTTCCATTACACCCATCCCACTATTTTCATAATTAAGCATTTGGTCAGCAGCGATTTTTAATACTTCTTCTGGCAATACTGCAGGTCCAGCTGAGAAATTCCAAACTCTTTCCATAACTTTCACCTCTTTATAATATTTTTTTACCTTCAAGATAATAACGTTTTTCTTCAGCTTCACCAAGTGAAAATGATTTTCGAGGAAGAACGCCGTTTTCTCTAATATAAGGTAGTAATTTTTCTCTTTCTAATGCTGGCATAGTAATACCAACACAATCATAGTTATTCTTTACAATCTTTTTTAAACTATCGATGCCATGAACAAAATCAATTTCCGCAAATTTATTCTTTTCAAGATATTCATCGAGAATTTCTTGGATTTCTTTAATTGCTAAAAATGGATTTGCTGGTACATCAATCATGATTATACGATCGTTATAAAACACTTCAAGGCTACCATTACCGCTTAAACGATTTTCTAAAATTCTGATCAATGACAAATCTGCGTTAAACAATACTCTATGAATCGGTTCAAAAGTTAGACCTTCGTCATAAAGGCTAATAAGTTCAACTAATGCATAACGAGCTGGGTGAGTTTTTCTCTCTTCTTCAGTTAAATCTTTTTTGAGATTTTCCCAACATACTTTAGCAGAAGCCAATGAATGATTACCGTCACCTACTATTAGATTTAAATCATTTGGCAATTTATCGATTTCGTCAATTATAGGTTGTGTGTCTTTAATCTCATAACCTCTAATATATCCACCATTCATGTTTAGTTTAAAATCGTAAAGTTTTTTATAATTTTTACGATTTTTATACAATTTTGTAATAATGTCTTTCCCCTGATCGTCAAGTAGCACAAGTACATGAGGTAATTCAATCGGAGCATTTTCTCTTATTAGAACTCTTGGTGGAATTCTTTCGGGTACAGTTTTCTCAGTAGCTGCAATTTTTCCCTTTTTTCCAGGTTCATACTCGTATTCATCCAAATCAATAGCAAGAACCAATCCGATTCTTCTTTCAACGAAAGGAGTTTGTCTTTCAACAAGTACAAAACCTTCGTGTTCTTCAAAAAGACTGTTTTTTAAGTAAAGGTCCATGTTGTCATTAACTTTACTTATCTTATGCTTCATTTCACTATCCAAATAAGCTTCAGGCAAAATTAAATGATATGTTGAAGGTACATTATCAACATATGACTTAAGTTTATCCCAATATTCTGGTTCCGAAGTAAACTGATCACAGGCAATTACTGCCCATTTTTCCTTATTTATGGATTCAATAGGCAGTAAGATTTTCGGTGTGACAACAACACTCATTAAACGATACCTTGTTCCATCATCGCATGATAAACTCGCATGAATCCAGCGATATTAGCACCTACTACTAGGTTGCGATGATCAGTATACTTTCTAGCTTCTGTATAAGCTTTTTTAAATATTTCAGCCATGATAACTTGTAATTTTTCATCTACTTCTTCATAAGTCCAAGGATAGTGCATAGCATTTTGTGTCATTTCCAAACCTGATACAGCAACGCCGCCAGCGTTAGCTGCTTTTCCAGGGGCGAATAAAATGTCAGCGTGTTGTAAATATTTTGTAGCTTCGATAGTTGTAGGCATATTAGCACCTTCAGCAACTAAGAAACAACCATTTTCAACTAAAGCTTGAGCAGCTTCTAAAGGAAGTTCGTTTTGAGTTGCGCATGGAAGTGCGATGTCGCAAGGAACTGTCCAAATGTTGGTTGGGTTTGAATCATAGGTTGCTGATGGACGATATTGTAAATATTCTGTTGAGAATTCAGGAGCTTTAGCCGTTAACATCTTAACTATATTTAAATCTAATCCATTTGGATCATAAACGAAACCATTGATATCTGATAAGGCAATTACTTTAGCACCCATTTCTTGAGCTTTTAATGCAGCGTGCATTCCAACTTTACCTGAACCAGAGATAATTATTCTCTTACCTTCTACTGTATCATTACGGTAAACTCTCATCATTTCTCTAACAAAGTATAGAACACCATGACCAGTTGCTTCGGCTCTACCTAATGACCCACCATAAGAAATGCCTTTACCAGTTAAAACACCAGTATTCTCATTTCGAATTTTTCTATACATACCATATAAATAGCCAATTTCTCTATAACCAACGCCAATGTCCCCAGCTGGTACATCAGTGTCTGCGCCGATGTGGCGATACATTTCAAGCATAAAGTTTTGGCAGAAACGCATGATTTCATTGTCTGAACGTCCGCGAGGATTAAAGTCAGAACCACCTTTACCGCCTCCCATAGGAAGTCCGGTTAATGCGTTCTTAAATGTTTGTTCAAACCCTAAAAACTTAAGAATTGATTCGTTAACTGATGGATGGAAACGTAATCCGCCTTTATAAGGTCCGATTGCAGAGTTGAATTGAACTCTGTATCCGCGGTTTACATTAATTTTACCAGTATCATCAACCCAAGTAACTCGGAACTTAACGATTCTTTCCGGTTCAATAATTCTTTCCATAATACCAAATTTTTGGATATTAGGATCGTTTTCTACGATGAAACTCATCGCTTCAAAAAACTCTTCAACAGCTTGAAGATATTCTGATTGAGAACTATTTCTCTCTTTAGTAATCTCAAACAGATTATTTAAGTACTCATTTGTAAACAATTTATTCGCCTCACTTCTTATATTTTTTTTCGATTTTTATCTAAATCGATTGTCATCATTCGTAAAAAAAAGCATGGAAAATGCTAATTAAATCTTTCCTAAAAACGCTCTTCTTTCATCACTTATATTATTGTGATTATCACAATATAGATTATACAATGAAAGCGCTTTTAAAACAAGGGTAAATTTCCTTTTTTTATTATTAGCAATTTTCTTAAATTTTAATTTTTTTTATTATCTAAAAAAGCAAAAAAGCGAGTAAAAACTCGCCTCTTTATTCAATTAAAGTTATCCAACCTTCTGGAGCTTCAATATCTCCAAAATATAATCCTAGCAATGTATCATAAAGTTTACGAGTTACTGGTCCAACTTCAGTTTCGCTATAAAAAACATGTTTTGACCCATTGTAGTCAATTCTACCAATCGGTGTAATAGCTGCTGCTGTACCACATGCCCCAGCTTCTTTCAACTCATCAAGATTATCTATATAAACATCGCGAACTTCAGTTTTTAAACCTAAATAATGTTCAGCAATGTATAATAAGCTCTTTTTAGTGATACTAGGTAAGATACTGCTTGAATTTGGAGTTACAAAAACATTGTCTTTGGTAATGCCAAAAAAGTTTGCTGCTCCAACTTCATCAATTTTAGTATGTGTTAAAGGATCTAAATAAATACAATCAGCGTAACCCGCTTCTTGAGCGTGTTCATGACTCATCAAACTAGCTGCGTAGTTTCCACCAACTTTAACTTGTCCAGTCCCGTTTGGTGCGGCGCGATCTTTATCAGTTACAACAAAGTTAACTGGAGCTAAACCGCTCTTAAAATAACTTCCAACAGGCGAAGCCAAAACACCAAAAATATATTCTGGAGCTGGTCTAACACCAAGATTTCTTCCGACACCAATGATATATGGTCTTAAATATAAAGAAGCGCCATATCCATAAGGTGGAACTAAATCTTTATTAGCTTCTACTACCTGTTTGACTGCATCGATGAATTTCTCTTTAGGAACTTTAGGCATAAGAATTCTTTCACATGAGCTTTCTAATCTTTTCGCATTTTCATCCATTCTAAAGATTTGGATTTTGCCGTCTTTTCGGCGATAAGCCTTTAATCCTTCAAACGCTTCTTGTCCATAGTGTAGACAAGTTGAATATGCGGAAATAGTAATTGTATCTTCTTTTTGTAAAACTCCGTCATCCCATTTACCATCTTTAAAGTAAGATATATAATTGGCAAAGACGTCTCTAACTTTGAAACCTAAATTTTTGTAATCAATATCAGTCAAAACTCTACCTCCATATTATTAGACATCACTAATATTATAAACGATGTAAGCCCTTACTTCAACCCTAAAAAACTGGTATTGATACATTTCTTTGAGTTTATTTTTTAAATAGTTGAAGTTTTTGTAAATATCAGTAATTAACATGGTGAATTTAGTAATTTTTACTGAATTTTTATTTTGGATTTAATTATTAGAAAATCAAAAATGTACAATAATTGCGGTAACAGAATTAAAACAAAGATCATTGACACGAAAGCTCCTACTGCAATCAAGAGTCCAATCTGTGCTATCGAGTTAATTGAAGATATTACAGCAATCGTTAAACCCGCAATTATAAACAATAGTGCTGACGTAACAATTGAAGGCGTAGCTTCCAAAGATGCTTTTTTGATTGATTCGTCTTTGCTATGGTTTTCTCGCATTTCCAAATATCTCTTTGAAAAGAGAATTGCATAGTCGATTGTGGCTCCGAGCAAAATTGTATTAACAATCAAATAGGCTAAGAAAACTTGGTCCTGACTAAAGAGATTTAAGATACTCATCGATAAGAATACAGCAACTTCAATAACAATTATCAAAATTGTCGGTATCAGTAGGTTTTTAAAGCTAAAGAAGATAATTGTCATAACCGCTAAGATTGCAACAATTAATACAACAGTAAAGTCTCTAAGTATGATATCTTTAATTTCATAGGAAACTGCAGTTTCGCCTAAAATAAAACTATTTTCTGTTGATTCACTTTTTACTATTTGCTGGATTTCTTCATACCGAATGAAGCTCTCTTCCGATTCAACGTCAGAATTAACCGTTAAGTTGAATAGAGCATAATTATCAGAGTAGAAATTTTCTGTAATCATATTGAGAATTAGTGGATCTGTTATCACGCTTTTATAATAGATTCCAGCTTGAATATTTTTTACATAATCAAGGCTAGAAAGTTCTTGATAAATAATAGATTCGCTTAAATCATTTTTTTCAATAATGATATAGTAAGAGTTTTTTAAGCCGAATTCGGAATCGATAAAACTACTGTCTTCGTAATAACTTGTACCTTCAGAAGCAGAGAAACTATTGACGCCGTAAGTAAAAGAATTCTGGGTTTGAAAATAGATTAAAGGAGCGATAATTAAACCGATGAAAGCAAGATAAATATAACGAAATTTCTTTTGCTTTTCTGCAAATCTAGCAAACCAAGTAAAGTCTATAAGTTTGCTCTTAGTCTTAGTTTTATCTATAAGTTTGGCGAAAAAACTAACCAAAACCGGTAAAAGAACTAAAGTGGTAATTAAACTTATCAGTATTGCTTTTGCAAAAACAATACCAATATCAAGACCGATACTGAATTTCATAATTACCAAAGCTAGAAAACTTACCATTGTCGTAAGTGCGGAGGCGATCACAGGACGGTGAATTTTCTTTAAAGCAATCTTAATAGCTTCCTGAGGCGACAGGTTTAAATCCTTTCTGGCGTTATGATATGAATGCATCGTGAAGATAATATAATCCAATGATATTGCCAGTTGTAATGCAATTGCCATTGATTGAGTAATATAGGATATGTTAGGTAAAAACGCATTTGTCCCGAGATTGATAATAATCGAAACTCCAGCGACGATGATAAAAATAATGATGTCAAACAATGATTTGCTTAACAATAACAAAATAATCACTATTAATGGAATGATAATGATAGTTATTAAAGTAGTTTCTTGATTGATTGTATTTTTAGTAAATATATTACTGACTGATTCACCTTTTAAAGAGATATTATATCCTTCTGTCTCGAAGTGAGTTTCAATCTCATTTAATGTTTCTTCTGTGAGTGGATCAGATGATTTTGTTTCAAAAATAACTTGATAGAGAACATGTGTTTCACTTACATATTCTCGGTAAAAATTTTGAATAAAAAGTTTGTTGTCTTCAGGAAAGTAATTTGATAGTTCAAATAAAGCTAGGGGGAAAGATTTTCCTTGGGCAAGAAGCAATCCTAACGAACTGTCTAAAACCGCTTGTTGCTCTGGTGCTGCATTATTTCTTATTATCGAGTAAGTAAGTTCATTCAAAAAAGTATCAACAAAAATTACGTCCTTAACATTTTCAAGACTCAATAAATATGTTTTTTGATTTAAAGCAACTTCTAAGTTGTTCTCATCAATTGCGATATACGCAGATGAAGATGCTCCAAATTCGTTTTCTAAGGCGTTGATACCCGACACAATCTCTGAATCTTCAGGAAGATATTCTTCAAGATTATAATTTATTTTAACTCTAGTAATTAAAAAAGCAGAAATTCCTACCAAAAAAGCAAAAAAGACTATTATTAGCCATCTTTTCATTTCTATCACCTCAAATATTCACTCTCTTAATTATACTATAGGCTAATAATGTGTTGTTTTGATGTCATTTGAATGAAAAATGAATGATTTTTCATTATAGAAAAATCATTCACTGATTATTACTACTTTTCCTGTTAAACCATCTATTACTAAATAATCATTTGCCATGATTTTAGCTGCGTCAAATCCTAAACCGATAACTACGGGAATGTTTTTTGACTTTGCGATGATTATACCATGCGAGAACATTGTTCCTTTCTTGACGATTATGCCTTTTAGATATTCAATCGGG
The DNA here is from genome assembly GCA_002345505.1 of Caryophanales bacterium UBA2289. Classification (GTDB taxonomy): domain Bacteria; phylum Bacillota_I; class Bacilli_A; order Izemoplasmatales; family Hujiaoplasmataceae; genus UBA2289. The sequence goes on along the minus strand of DDWJ01000031.1, from coordinate 16,101 downwards.
TAATCATAGATTGTCGTCGGTAATAATTCGTCACATACTAGAATAAAGTTTTTATTGATATTTTTAAGTTGTTTTTGCTTTTTAATATTATTTATCAAACGGTCAAAGACGTCTTCTACATCTAAAGCTTTAGAACTAAATATTTCTTCTTCCATTGATTGAAACTGTTTGAAGTAGTTTTCTTGGACGTTATTTATTGCGCTTAGTAGATCTTCACCTTTATCAATTTCTTGATAAACTTTATTAATTACTTCTATATCTTCAAGCATCAAGCGATGAGCACAAAGGATAGCTTCTTCTTCACTGTCATTACATAATTCTACAAGAGTATCAATTTCAGATAATGCTAAATCTTTGATTTGGTCAAATAGATCTTTCGCTTCATCTCCATAAAATTTTTCATGGACTTTTCCGGTTATTTTCTTATGGATGATAGCTATGCCGCTGCCTTTACCTTGAGTAGCGCCAATGCCTTGGAAACTTAACATAAAGTTCACCTCTTTGACTATATTTTACCATATCTCTTGATAAATAAAGATGATAATTCTTAAAATAAACCTTGTAATATAGTATAATAGAGTTATAAATTACATAGGTGAGGTATAAGCTGATGTATACAAGAGAAAAGACAAAGAAAATAAAAATCGGCAACTTAACAGTTGGTGGAGATAACAGTGTTGTCATCCAATCGATGACTTCAACAAAAACAAAAGATGTCGAAGCGACCGTTAAGCAAATTCATGCATTAGAAAATGTTGGTTGTCAGATAGTTAGAGTTGCTGTCTTGAACATGGAAGATGCTTTAGCGCTAAAAGAAATTAAAGAAAGAATAAATATTCCGCTAGTGGCTGATATTCATTTTGACTATCGTCTAGCTTTAGAGGCAATAAAATCTGGCGTTGATAAAATTCGGATTAATCCAGGCAACATCGGTGATGAAGATAAAATTAAGCAAGTCGTTGAGGCTTGCAAGAAGAATAATATACCGATAAGAATTGGAATTAATTCTGGTTCTATTGAAAAACATATCTTAGAGAAATATCATAAGCCGACACCGGAAGCTATGGTTGCCTCAGCTAAATACCATGTCGAGTTATTAGAAAAGTTTGGTTTTAGTAATATTTTAATTTCGCTTAAATCTTCAAATGTTGAAGATACCATTAGAGCTAATCTTTTAGCGGCTGAGGTTTTTTCATATCCGTTACATCTAGGGGTCACTGAAGCAGGAACTGTCTTTGGTGGCACGATTGCTTCATCAGTAGGACTTGGGACTCTGCTTTTTCATGGCGTAGGTTCAACGATAAGAGTTTCATTAACTGCTGATCCAGTGGAAGAGATTCGAGTGGCTAAAGAGTTGCTTGGAACTTTAAAACTTATTAAAAAGGCAAAACTTGTGTCATGTCCGACTTGCGGAAGAATTCAATATAATATGATTCCAATTGTTACTGAGATTGAAAAATTTTTAGAAACTATCGATAAAGACATTACTGTAGCGATAATGGGTTGCATAGTAAATGGACCGGGTGAAGCAAAACATGCCAATATTGCTGTAGCTGGTGGCCTTAATGAGGCTTTATTATTTATTGATGGTGTAAAGATTAAAAAGATTAAACAAGAAGATTTGGTAGAAACATTAAAGGAAGTTATTATCAATTACTAATTATTAAAATAAAAAAAGCGTTTTAGGATGTCCTAGAACGCTTTTATTTTTTTCTATATTATAGCTGCAAAGACAAAGACTATATATTTGAGAACGTTGTTGTCGTAAAGCAATTTGGATAATCTAAATTCCTCAGTCTCAAGTTGCATATCAATAGTTAGGAATCCTCCTAAGAAGTCATTAATTGCCGGTACTGGCATCAATAAACCAATTAAGAATAATACCACATAGATTAGAACTGCAGCTTTGAATAATCCAAATATCGCTCCTAAAACTTTATCAACTTGTTTGATTACTGGAATTGATGTAATCATCTTTGCTAAAACTTTTAAAAGCATAAACACTAGCATTGAACCAAAGAATAAGACCACAAAGGCAATCAATAAAAGAATCAATGATTTTAACATTGGTGTCAGTGTGTCCACAAACGCATTGATTGTTTCTTGGGTGTTAACTTTTTCCATAATCCAATCTAAAATAAATTCCGGTAATGCCATATCTTGCAAAGCGATACGGATGTTTTCTTCTGTTGCTTGGGCACCGCCGTTTGAGATTCTTTCTAAGAGAAACTCTTGAATCTTGAGTGCTATGCCTTCGCCAAACCATTTATCAAGCACAGTTGAAAATGGTCGCGCTAAAAGGATTGAGGCGATTAAACCAAATAGACTCGAAGCAAGTTTGATAACTTTTAGTAAAAAACCACTTTTCCAACCAATAATGGTTAAGATAACAATTAAAGCAACAATTATAATATCCATTAAACCAAACAAATTCAATATATTCATATACTTATCCCCGATTGTTTATATATTCTAAATAATCTTTGTAAGAGAAAATCATCATCTTAGCCGCAAATACTTCGTCAGTTCTTCTGATTGGCGTTTTAGTTGGGGCTTGTTTAAGTTTTTCCGGTTCTTCTTTTGCTTCGATAGCAATTTTGTGCATAACATTGATAAAATCGTCAATTGTTTCTTTTGATTCCGTTTCTGTCGGTTCAATCATAATTGCTTGTGGGAAAAGAAGTGGGAAGTAGATTGTTGGGGCGTGCATACCAAAGTCAAGTAATCTTTTGGCAATGTCTAAGGTTCTAACATCTGTATCTTTATTAATTAACCCATTGAACACAACCTCATGCATGCAGTAGCCTTGAATTGGTAGTTCATAAGCAGGCTTTAATGCTTTTGAGATATAGTTAGCATTAAGGGTTGCGTATGGTCCTACAAGTCTTAGATTTTCTTTGCCTAACGTTCTAATGTAAGTATAAGCTCTTAAAGAAACCATATAGTTACCGAAGTAACTGGAAATTTGCCCTAAAGCTTCACCGCTATTTTCTACGTAGTAATAATCGTCAAGCTTTTTAATTCTTGGGTTTGGCAGGTATTTTGAAAGTTCTTCAGTAACACCAACAGGTCCAGATCCAGGTCCTCCACCACCATGAGGTGTTGAGAAAGTTTTATGAAGATTGATGTGCATAACATCAAATCCCATGTCTCCTGGCCTTACTTTTCCTAGTAAAGCATTTAGATTAGCGCCATCGTAATACATTAAGCCGCCTGCTTCATGAACTAATTTCGTAATCTCACAAATGTCGTTTTCAAATATTCCTAATGTATTAGGGTTTGTTAGCATCATACCAGCAATTTCATCACTTAGTACTGCTTTTAGTTTTTCAAGATCAACTCTACCGAATTCATTTGATTCAATCTCAACTACATCCATACCGCATACGACTGTAGATGCTGGGTTGGTTCCGTGAGCTGAATCCGGAATAATTATTTTTTTACGTTTGAAATCGCCTCTGTCTTCATGATATGCTTTGATAATCATCAAACCAACTAATTCTCCATGTGCTCCAGCGTAAGGATTCAAAGAAAACTCTTTTAAACCAGAGATCTCAGAAAGGTAGGTTTGTAAATTATAATAAACTTCTAAAGCACCTTGAACAGTATTTGCTGGTTGAAGTGGATGCAAGTTTCTAAAAGCTTTATTTGAAGCCATTTCTTCATTTATTTTAGGATTATACTTCATCGTACAAGAACCCAATGGATAAAAGCCGTTTTCAACTCCAAAGTTCTTATTTGAAATATTGGTAAAATGTCTTAATACGTCTAGTTCTGAAACTTCAGGTAATAATAATTCAGTTTGTCTTGAAAGGCTTGGGTCAAGATTTTCAATATTATAATTAGTAAATCTTTGTTTTGGTAGTGAATAACCTATGCGATCTTTATTGGAAAGTTCAAAAATTAATTTATTATAGTTAATCATGATAATCCCTCCAATATCGAGATGAGTTTGTCAATTTCACTTTTTGTTCTTTTTTCCGTTACACTGAAATTGACAAGACCTTCATATTTATCACCAAAAACATCTAATCCTAATCCACCAAAGATGCCATTTTCTAATAATGCAGTTTGAATAGTCTCTTTAGGTAGTGTAGTTTGAAGTGTAAATTCTTTTAAGAACGGTTTTTGGAAAGGATCTTTAAACTTACCGGTAGCGATTAATTTATCATATAAATAATGCGCTCCTTGATAAGATAGATTATTGACTTCTTTAAGACCGTTTTTACCCATTAACGATAAATAAATCGTTACAAAAAGCGCCATTAAAGATTGGTTTGAACAAATATTACTGTTAGCTTTGCTTCTTCTGATATGTTGCTCACGAGCTTGAAGAGTTAAAACAAATGCTCTTTTACCTTCCAAATCATGAGTATAACCACAGATTCTACCTGGCATTTTTCTTACATAAGTTTTTTCTGTCGCTAAATAACCTAATGTTGGCCCACCAAAGGCAACCGGCATACCTAATGATTGGCATTCGCCGCAAGCGATATCTGCTCCATCTTCTTTTGGAGACTTTAAAACTCCTAGAGTTGAAATGTCAGCGTTGATTACAAATAAAGACTTATTGGCTTTAATAAGTTCAGAAAAGCCTGAATAATCCTCAATGATTCCATAGATGTTTGGCTTTTGAACGATTACGCCAGCAGTGTCTTTGTCTAATTTGTTTTTTAAATCTTCAATATCAATCACACCATCTTTTTCTTCAATAAAATCCCATTCTAATTCTTTATATTTCAAATAGGTTTTTATGACGTTGATGGTGTTAGGATTTAAAGTTGAAGATAACAAAACTTTGTTTCTTTTCGCTACGGCGCAAGCCATAAAACATGCTTCAGCTGTTGCGGTTGAACCGTCATACATCGATGCATTTGAAACCTCAAGTCCCGTAAGGGTTTGAATCATTGATTGGTATTCAAAAATATATTGTAACGTACCTTGAGAAATTTCTGGCTGATATGGCGTGTATGAGGTCATAAATTCTTGTCTTGATGTCAGGGCATCAATAACAGCTGGTTGATAATGATCATAGAGCCCTAAACCTGAAAAAAGAGTTAGTTCCTGATTCTTTTTTGCCAATTCAGCAAAATGATTCCTTAACTCTGATTCAGACATAAAACTAGGAACATCATAATCACTGTTGAAAATAACACTTTCAGGAATGTCTTTAAACAACTCATCGATAGATGAGATATTTAAAGCTTTCAACATGGAGTCGATGTCAGCTTTAGTATGGGGAAAATACTTGAACAATTACTTCACCTACTTAATGAAATTAGCGTATTCTTCAGAACTTAATAAGTTACCTAATTCATCAGGATTTTCTAATTTAACTTTTAGAAGCCAGTTTTCATAAGGATTCTTATTAAGAAGTTCTGGTTCACCAACCAAGTCTTCATTAACTTCTAAAATTTCACCAGTAACTGGAGAAATTAAATCTGAAGCTGCTTTAACTGATTCTACAGCACCAAATTCATCTTCTTGAGATACGTTGTCGCCCGCTTCAGGTAAATCAACAAAAACAACATCTCCTAGTTCAGATTGTGCGAAATCAGTGATACCAATTAATACTACATCATCTTCTAATGGTTTTACCCATTCATGACTTTTTGAATAGAAAAGTCCTTCTACTATTTTGCTCATATTAAGCTCCCTTCGTTTTACTATATTTTTTTTCTAAGAATTTTTTATCTCTAACAAAGCCAGGAATCATTTTGTTTCTGACTTTGACGTACACTTCGGTGTTTTTCTTTGTATGAGGACGATTAATCATCGCCATAGCAATTGGTTTTTCGATTGATATACTTAAATATCCGGTTGTAACATAGCCGATGATTTGATCATCCTTATAAACTTCATAACCTTCTCTTGGAATTGATTTTTCAGTAAGTTCGATTCCTACAACTCTTCTTGTTAAATCATCACCTTGTTTAATAAGTGCTTGTTTACCTAAAAAATCAATATCTGTATCAAGTTTAACGAAGAATTTTAATCCGGCTTCAAGCGGAGTTATATCTTGAGATATTTCATGACCATAAAGCGGTAATGCAGCTTCAAATCGCAAAGTGTCTCTAGATCCTAAACCACATGGGACGACATCATGTTCCATTAATTTATCCCAAATTTCTCTAATCGCTTCAGCTGAAGCATAGATTTCAAATCCATCTTCACCGGTATAACCAGTTCGTGATATTATCAAATGATGTTGAAGATACTCATAGTTTGCAAAATAGAAAAATCTTAATTGGCTTAAGTCAATTCCTAAAGCCATGGCCATAATATTTTCTGCATTCGGACCTTGAACAGCGATTTCTTGATAATCATCACTAACATTTTGTACTAGGACATCAAAATCAGTGCTGTTTTCAACTATCCAAGTATAATCTTTAGCAACATTGCTTGCGTTGACTACAAGCAAGAAATACTCACTGTTTAAACGGTAAACTAAAAGATCATCCACAACTGTTCCATTTTCATAAAGCATCATTCCGTAAGCAACTTGTCCATCTTCTAGTGTCTGAACTTTATTGGTAAATATCTTTTCCACAAATTCTAAAGCATCTGTTCCTTTTACTATTATTTCGCCCATGTGAGATACGTCAAACATGCCAACGTTGTTTCTAACAGCCAAATGCTCATTCTTGATGCTGTCATATACTATTGGCATTTCGTAACCGGCGAATGCTTCCATTTTCGCACCTAGTTGAAGGTGTTTATCGTAAAGACATGTTTTTTTCAAAATTTCCATATTCCACCTCATTCATCATTATATCATAAATTTATTCTTTAGAATAAAATTTGTAAAAAATCTGCAGCTGATAAATTGTAGATATAATTATTGATGTTTATTATTTCAAGAACTTTGTTGAAAGCTTCTTTAGTGAACTCAACATTCTTGAAGTTATTTAAGAATTCATCTTCATCACCAACCAAAAAATAATCCCCTAACATTTCAATTCTTTTAACAATATTATTTTTTAGTTCTAAAGATATTTCAATTATCCCAGCTTCTGTCTTCTTTTTCTTCTTTATGGTGTAATTGGGATTTTTTCCATAGATGAAATCTTCTTTTAGATATGATTCTTCAATCTTCTCAATTCGCCTTATATCTTCTTCAGATAGAGTAACTTCTTGATCACAAATATTATCGCGAATGAAGCTTTTGAAATCTTCAATTGAAATGTCTAAATGTTCTTTAACGTTAGTCACTCTTTTTCTAACACTATCCACACCTTTAGAAATTAGTTTTTCATTATCAGGAGTTATGGCTTTAACCATAACGCTGAGATCGGTATTATAAAGCATTGTTCCGTGAACAATGGATCTAGAATTTACTTGGTAAAAAGCATTTCCTGATACCTTTAAACCATCAACAAGGATATCATTTCTTCCAGACACTTCAGCATTTAATCCTAAATCTTGAAGTATTTTAGCCACTTTATTAAGGTAGGTCGTAAAGACAAAATCCTTATTGAAATTTGGCGTGATAAAAGAGAACATAATATTGGAAAAGTCTGCATAAACACATCCTCCACCGGATTTTCTACGGTAAAATTCAATGTTATTATCTTTGACATATTTCATGTTTACTTCGTTCTCAATCAGCTGATTCCGACCAAAAATTACAGTTGGCTTTACTTGCCACATAAAGAAATATTCTTCCGCTGGAAAGTTTCTAGCTAAGAACTCTTCAGTTGCTAAATAAAATGATAATCTCTTTGTTTCGTTAAATGGATATGCGATATATTTCATTTTTACTCTCCTTACATTAAAAAGAGAGAAGTTATTCTCTCTCTAAAAATTCTTTGATTCTTTTTGCCTCTAGCTCAGCTAGAAACTCTGTAAATGGCTCAATTTTTTTGTTAATTTTAAATTCATCGATGTTTTTAAAATAAGCATCTCTTTGTTCTCTGGTGATCGATACTGGCAAATAGCCATCTAACTCTAATTGATAATTTAAAAGTAAACGCGCAAGTCTACCGTTGGCATCCATGAATGGATATATTTTCAGTAGTTGCAAGTGAGCAAAAGCTGCCTTTTTTAAACCTGTGAATTCAGGATTTTTTAAATCGTGAAAATAAGCATCCATCTTTTTGAATATTTTCAAATAAGTTGGTGGTACGTGTTTAGCTCCTAAAATGAATAAGTCACGAGTACGGTATACTCCGCCAGTTATAATTCCATCAACTAATATTTGATGCAAATCTTTAACTGTTGATTCATTCAATTCGACTTGTTTTCCAACAAGACGATGAACCATATTAATGGCGTGATAATTGTTGATAATTTCTTTCCTACGGTTCGGCTTTTTGTCGGGAAATTCTCTCGAATGATCTTCCAACAAGAAATTAACATCTTCAAAAGTGAAATCATCGTTATCGAAACTTGTTGATTCGTAAATAAAACGTTTATCGAATTCTTCGCAAATCTCTTGAAGCTCTTCTTTTGTCATCGTTTTTTTCTTGTTGAGTAATTGCTCTTTAAGCGCTTCTACCTCTTCTAATTTCATATTTATCACCTCATTTAAATGATATCACAGAAACCGTTTTCTATCAACTCAGTTGATTAAAAAATCGCAAGAAAAAAAGCAACTTTTGAAAGTTGCTTTAGCTGCTGTAATTATTGTAGGCTGTTTTAACGATATTGTAGATGACTTCTTTTGGAATATCACCATAATTGTTGGCTTTAAACCATAGTTCTTCTTTAGTTGATTTATTTTTAGAAATTGTCGGATATTTGATGATTAATCTAATACCTTGTTCAAGATCATATTTGAAAGCCATGCGGTAGTAATTTCCAAAATTCATTAATACTAAGAATGGTTTACGATCAACATAGAAAGTGATTCTATCATCATCAAGTTTTGTAACAACTTGTGGTAATTCTCTAATATAAGCTACTAGTTCATCAAAAGATGGACTTAATGGTTTAAACATTTTTGGTTTTTCGATGTAATACTCTATTGAATTTGCTTGATTTGCTTGATTATTCATTCTTGAAAACTCTGGATCAACTTGAACATCTTGAAAGACTATGTTAGTTGGATCAAGATTATTTGAATTAGAAGCTATAGATTGTTCTTTTGATACTATCATAGATCCTTTATCACTTGAAACCTTTTTGTTTTTACCATTGTTTTTCATATCAAGATCATTCTCTAATTCTTTTTGAGTTTCATAGTTTCTACTAACTTTAGCAGAAAATAGCAAGTAGATAAAGAACAACAATAAGAATAAAGGAACTAGTAAAATCATATATCTAGTTGAAATATTCGGATATGATGTCGAGACACGATAATTTAAATGCCAGTAACTAATTGCAGCTGTACCAATTACAAGTTCTATTAAAAAGATCGTTCTAAAAAACCGCCCAAAATTATTAACTCTCTTGTACTCAAATACAAGAATGTATCCTAAAAATAAAATTGTTAGTATTGCTCCCAAACTACCAACGAAAATTAATAGTTGAGCTAAACTTGTCAAACCAACAGCAAAATACATTGAATATGCTAGGTAAGCAGTAAATGCCATAGTCGAAACTGAATAAATCAACATTGGTAAAACTGCTAAATTTTTGGTGCTGTTTTTAACTTGCCCATTATCTTTATATTGTTTATTACTGATAAATAAAAATATTAGACCTAAAATAATTGTTAGTGCTCCGACTCCACCTTTAATCAAAACTTCATTATCAGTCAAAAATGCAATTTCAAAACCCCATTGATCGATTCGATTCCACGGAACAGCAACAAGAGTAATTAATAAGACTAAAATTAGTAATAAAATGTTGCTAAAAATCTTTTTCATAGACTCACCTCACAGTATATAAAAATTATATAACTTCTCGATATTTATGTCAATAAACTAACGGTTTTTATAATTTTTTGTTAAAAAAATATTAAATTATATATGATATTGCTAATATCGTGTAAATTGGGGATTATTAGTTTACTTATAAAGTTATTTCAATTCAAGCATAACATTTCTCTAAACAAAAATGAATAACAATCCACTTTTAAAATGTATGATATTATTATTTAATTGTTTATAATTAACATTATTAAGTTTAATTTTGCAAACAAGTTGTATAAAACAATAAATAGATTTATAATTAATGTAAGTTACTATTAGTGTATTATACATTATTGGGCTAGTAACTAATAATGAAAAAGGAGGTTAAAGTTATGCAAGTATTAAAAGAAAGTGTTCGTAATGCAATCGTCGAAGGCGCAATTTTAGAGTTTTTTGAATACGGATTCCAAAATGCAAACATGAGACGAATCGCTGATAACGCAAATATTACTGTTGGTAATATTTACCGTTACTACAAAAATAAAGAAACTTTATTCAAGGAGATATTATTGCCCGCTGAAAGAGCTATTGATGATTTAGGAAATTTTGACATTGAAATTAACATTACGGCAATCAAAACAATTGACGATGTTAATCAGTTAGTTGCTTTCTTAATGAGCGTTTTAAAGCCATATACAAGAGAAATCTATATCATGACTTTGGATTCTTCTGGATCACATTATGTAAAAATAAAAAATCAATTAGAAACCATGATTATTAATAAAGTAAACTCATATTATCCTAAAAAATTTGATCGTTATTTGCTAAAAGTAATCGCATCTAGTTTTATCCAAGCTTCCTTTACGGTGTTCAGGGATAATATCAATAACATCAGACGGATTCAAGATATGATTACTCAATTAATCGTCTACTACTTCCGCGATATGGACCAAAGATTATTTCAAAATTAGTAAAAGTATAGGAAAAGCGACTTAGAAATTCTAAGTCGTCTTTTTTTACATTTTTTCTAGAGCTAAGGTATTAGTTTTTCCGATGTCAGTCTTCGGAAGAACATCAAGTTCAATAATTTCTTTCGGCACTGCATATGGTCCTAAGTTAGATTTAATGATACTTCTTAGTTTATCTTCATTAATCTTTGGTTTATCTTTATTCCAAACGATAAAAATCTTGACCATATTGCCTTTTTCTTCATCTGGTATGCCAATAGCTGCTACTTCACTAACACTTTCAAAACTCATTAACAGGTTTTCGATTTCAGCTGGTAAGACTGGCATCCCTGAAACTTTTATGATTCTTTTAAGCCGTTGTTTAAAGTGGACATATCCGTTTTCATCAATATACCCAAAATCTCCAGTCATAATCCATTTCTTTTTGTTTTTAACTAGCACCGTGTTTTTAGTTGCCTCTGGATCATCCAGGTATCCGTTCATCATGGTTGGACCTGATACAACAATTATACCGTCAGTGTTTTCTGGAAGAAACTCTTTGGTTTCAACATCAATTATTGCTACATTGATTCCCGGTAATGGTTTACCGACGGAATCTTGGTTATGATTTTTAAGTGTATTTACTGAACATACAGTTACTACTTCAGTTAATCCATAACCTTCTAAAAGTCTTGCTTTTGAACCCACACTTTCCATAGCCTTATCAAATCTCAGTTTTAAGTCTTTAGCGACATAATCCCCACCAATAAAGCACTGATCGATATTTTTGATATTTTTATGTTTGAATCCAGGATTTTTAAGTAGAGCTTCAAATAAAGAAGGTACTCCAATAACATAATTGATTTGATTTTTCTTGATTAGCTTAACTGCTGTATCAGCATTAAACTTTGGCATTAAGGTATCTACCCCACCGAATCTTAACATTCCGTGTATTCCCATGCATAGACCAAATCCATGAAACATTGGCAATACCCCAAGCATGTGTTTGTTGGTAAAATCATTCATTCCCATTACGTAACTAACTTGTGAAGCGAGATAGTTAATTGCGTAGTTTGATAATTCGATGGTTTTCGGTTCACCTGAAGTTCCACCACTATGGAGGTATGTAGAAGTTATAAAGGGGTCAGTTTTTACTCGATCTGCTTTGAACTTACTATATAGCGAAGTAAACTTAATTACTTTTGAAGAATACTTCACATCAGATAGTTTTTTTCGATTGATTATCTTATAACCAACTTTTTTTATCGTATTAAAATCACTAACTGGCGATACCAATATCAATAGACAATCATCATTTAATAAGTCTTTATAATGATCATAAAATGTATCAAGTATTATTAAAGTTTTACTCTTAGTTTTTTCCATGAACTTTCGCATTTGAATTACTGGTGTTATTGGATGTACCATGTGAGCGATAATACCTAACTTATTAACTGCATAAAAACTATAAATTGCTTCAAAAACATTGGGAAGAGCCATGGTAATGACTTCTCCTTGTTTTATTCCTAGCTTGTTAATTCCATTTGCAATAGAATCGATTTTTTCAACGAGAAAATGATAATTGATGTACTTACCCATAAATAAAAGTGCATTATTGTTTGGATTTTGATTTCTTGACTCTAATAAAGCATCATATAAACTATAATCTGATTTCATGATTTCCTCCTAATAACGATATCCAAAGATATATCCTACTAAATATATAAAAGCGAACAGAATAAATTGATGCGTAACAAATATTAATAATGATTTTCTACCGGCGATTTGAAAGATATTTTTATCTGACATTTTAACGCCAGGAATTAAACTTGTTTTAGCTTGATAAAAGGTGTTTCCTAAAACTGTTCCTAGTAGAATGATTCCCATATATGGAAATAGGCCAAAATAATCCGCTCCAAAGGCATTGATTCCTAGAATTATTTTAGGAAGGTCTTGAACTCGAAAAGAAGATAAATACTCTAAATCATAAAATTTAAAGATGAACCCTACACCTATAATTATAAATGCTATCACTAAGAGAATCATTTCGTTTTTGACTAATTTTCTTAAAAGATAAATAATTAAGATAGAGAATGCGTATAAATGAATGATACCAAAAATTATCAAGGCATTAGTCAAAAAGTTTTCTAAGACTATGGTTACTACTGTTATTGCTAGTGCAACCGCTAAGAGTTTCAAACCTCGGGATAGATTGCTTTTACTGAAAGTATAACTTATACCGGATACAATCAAGAAAAGACTAACGAAAAAGAGATGACCATAAAACCTTAATCCTGATGACCAGTAATCGACTCCTAAGTCTTTTAGAAAGTTGAAAACAGAATTGTTTACATTATAAAAATTACCAAAAAGAGTTGGTAGTATTGCAAAATCATACATTAAATGATCAAAGACCATCATTATAATCGCAAACCCTCTTAAAAAATCTAATTCCCAAATTCTTTTTTTCATATGACATACCTCATGTTTTATAGAAATATTATATCATTTATCAAAAAATATTTAATCTATTTTAATCTTTTAACCAATAAAATACATTTGTTCTGCGTATATACATATGAAAGGCTTCAAGAATTTTCTTTTCGTGGTATAATTTAGCCGAGGTGTATTTAAATGCAAATAAACTATGACGATTATATCGATTTGTTAATAAATAAAGATGATGAAGCCTTCAAGGTTGTTTATGAGAACACAAAAAAAGGTGTTTTTTCAATGATTATATCAATAGTAAACAATAAGGCCGTTACTGAAGATTTAATGCAGGATACCTATATTAAAATGATTGAAAAGATTCATACATATAAAAGAGGAAGAAACTTTTATGCTTGGCTATTACAAATTGCAAAATACACTGCAATTGACCATTACCGAAAGTATAAAAAAGAAATCGTCTATGATCCGCAAGAACAAAGTTTCTATCACGATAGTTTACAAACTTCTGAAAAAACCTATTCAGTTCTAGATTTAGTAAAACCTTTAGGGGATTTAGAAAAACAAATTGTTCTTTTAAGATCGGTAGATGACATGAAATTTAAAGATATTGCCAAAATTGTTAATAAGCCTTTAGGAACAGTACTTTGGCTTTATAATAAATCAATTAAAACCTTACAAGATTACTTGAAGGTGGAGGTGCAAAAATGAAAGAAAAAGAAATAAGAGAAAGAATTAAACAAACTGCACTGAATGAAATACCAGATGTTTATGAAAAAATAAAACTAAATAATATTCAGATTGAACCAAGAAAAAGACGTGATTTTAACTTTAGTTTTGCTAAAACTTTAAAGATTGTATTTACTAGTTTTGTATTTATAGTAACAGGATTCTTTGTTTATAATTTTATTTTAAACAATAATATTGATACAAACACTCCTTTAGCATCCGATATGGAGCTTCTAGGCTTTCAAGCAATCAGCGGTTCTGTTTTGTTAGGGGATTTAGAGGCAGAAGAATTGAGTTATGATAGCTTTAGTAGTGAAATAATTCCTTTAAGTGCTACTACCGAAAGTATTAGTATTGACACTTACATTGATGATATCAATCCTTTAGTTCATATGATGGAAACAATTCTTAACTCGAGTTCTGATATTGAATATAAAGAATTTGATTCCGATGACGTGAGTTATCAATATGCGTTTTCTTATAAATCATATGATTTAGCGAAAAATGAAGTTAATTTTAAAATCTATTATAATAAAACAAATGAAGATTTTGAAGGAAAAGTTATCATTGAAGATAATACATTTGAGTTTGATAAAAATAGTTTACGACTACAAGTAAGAGCATCAGAAACTAATTATATCAATATTGAAAACAAATCAACTGATCTTCAACAAGCTTTTAAATATAGCTTATATCAAAATAGTGAACTAGTATTAGAAAACGATCTAGAACTATATAGAATTCAAAAAAATATTCAAGTTCGCACAAGAGTCACAAAAAATGGTGTAACTATGAATTTATACTTTCAAAGAATGTATCAAGATAACTTAGATGAACTAGAAGTTGAGTATGAAATTGAGGACAATCAAAACCGAATTTCCGGAAATTTTAGAATCGATTTAGAATTTGATCAAGTAATGAATGGTTATCATTATCGCTATGTTTTTTCCAATAACTCTACTACCAACAAACCAAGAGGTCCTTTTGCAAATCCTGGTAATAGCCCTCATATGTAAAAAAAATTAAATAATTCCAATAAAATATCAATAACCTTCGTATATAATATAAGAAAGAGTATAAGGAGGTTATTTTTATGAAAAAATTATTAATTGTCGCAGTTGCGATATTTGCAGTATTTACAGTAGTTGGTTGTGATCAACTTAATGTAATTGAGATTGAAAACGAGGAAGAGGTCTTTAATCTTCAGGCACTGAGTTCTACAACACTCTTAAGTTTCAATGAAGAGAGTGTGACTGACTTAGCTTACTCACCAATGGCTAATCAAGAGACACAAGATCCAATTATAACTGAAGAAGTTGAAAATATTGATTATTATGTGGAAATGATAGAAGTTTTCTTAAGTAATGATAATCTAGATATTACAAATGAAGAATCTGATAATGAAGATTATGACTACAAAACTATTTATAACACTATAAATATCAATGGTGAATCAGTGAGTTATATATTCTATTACAATGAGTTTGATTTTACTACCGATCAAGAACCTTTGACTTCTACTTATTCTGAATCAACAGAAGGCATGTTAGCTAGAAGTTTTCATTTCCAAGATGAAGATGACAATTTAGTTGTTAAAGGCTTAGAAGGAATCTTGATTTATGGTGATGTTACATATAATATCGAAGGTAAAAAAGTTGTTAATAATCGTCAAGAAATCTTTAGATTAAGATCTTTTATCGATGAAGAAAACTATGTAATGGTAAACTATCAAAAAGATATTACTGATAGAAACAAAGAAAAATTCTTCTTTAAAGAAGTTGTTGATAATGTAATTGTTAAAGAATCTAAAGTTATGATATTTACCAAAGATAATCGAACTCATGTTAAATTAGATTTCGTTGATGGTAATTTAAGTTCATCATATATCTTTAACATTAGAACTGAAGAAAATGTACAGTTTATTCACATCGTTTATGAGATAGACAATGGCGAAACTGTTGAAGAGGGTGTTGTTAGATTAACAGCTGAAACTAATCCTGAAACTGGTGAAGTTGTATACAGTTATTCTATGACTCCAAACAATCATAATGGTAGAGAATACAAACATTCTTTTAACCATCGTCATCAAAATCAAACCTCAGTAAATGTAAATTAGTCGAGTCATTATATAAAGAAAAGAGAATTGCTTATTAATAATAATATGTACCCTAAGTCAAGGA
>DDWJ01000004.1 GCA_002345505.1 Caryophanales bacterium UBA2289 | reverse complement strand
CCCCCGATACGCAGTATCGCCAAAACCGATTAGCTGGCTAATCGGCAAGGAACCCAGCGTGAAATGCACCCCTTGTTGGCGGTAGTAGTTTATTCTTTAATTTCCTTGAGTGTTAAAACAATTTGCCCTTCGCCTTGTTCTCTTTTAATATAGTAATCATATGGTTGAGATTCAAAGTCATCGGGTTCATAATCATCATCAATATATACTTTGTAAGAAATATCTTTAAACCTTGTTATCGTTGAATTAACTTTTGTGTCATGAAACCATATATTACCGTATATCTCATATTCTTTAGATTTGTCTAAACTTAAATATTTATCCAATAACTTATAATCTATAAAAATGTTTTTAAAATTCTCTGCATCAATCTTTGGTTTATTTATTTTTATGTTTGCACATACAGTTTTTCCAAATTCCATATTAGTAATTTGACAAATAGATTTAGAAGCAGGAAACAGATTTGTATCAAAAGTAACTTTGAGTTTTACCTCAGCCCCCGAAATAGCTTTAGGAATAAGAAAAAATCTTTCTAGCGTTTCTTTTGATAATATATATTCATCTTTGGTGTCTATTTCTTCCTTTTTCTTCTTTAAGTGTTTTTCGAATTGTCTTTCAATCTTATTTTTTAAATCATCGGAATCTTTGAATGTGTCGATTGTGTGCCTTTCCTTGAGCAACTCCTTAAATGAATTTAATTTAGGGATTTTATCAAATTCAATTAAACTGGGTGAAACTTTACTTGACTCATCATCCATTAAATAGATTAAGATTTCTTTCTCTAATTCATATGCTTTTTCATATTCAAGTTGAGTAAATGATTTTCCAGATTTTTTGTCAATAGAACCAAGTCTATATCCTAATATCCCTACATAAATGTCTGATTGTTCAATTTCTGTAAGACAAGTAGTTAATGAATCTTCCTTTCTAGCACCAAATTGCTCCATTCCTCTAATCGAAACATTGAATTTTTTAAGTAATTCCCATATTTCTTTACGTTCTTCTTTTAGGTCTGTAAATGTTGAAGATATAAAAACTGTCTTTTTCATTTCGTAGAATAATTAAGTTTAAACACGTGAATCTTACTATTACCGCCAACGGCTGGGGGTTGATAAAGTGCTGGAGTTTGAAACATCTTCATCATCCCATGAGATAAAAATAGATTGAAACGAGCAAGAAACCTAATCCGCTGGAAAACAGCATTTTATTAACCCCTTGTTGGCAAACGTTTTTATTATTTCAAATCTTCGACTGCAACTATAAAACCATTAGCTATAAAGTTGTCTCCAAAATCTAATTTTGAAATCGTATATGTTTCTTGAGGTTCTTCTTGATATTTAATGGACACTAATCTATTAGTTTTTAATTCATTAGTCTCTTCAATGATTTCAAATAAGTCACCAATTTCAATTTTCTGAATATTTTCAATTCCCTTATATTGTTCTGACTTCTTTGGTGATAACGAGCTCCAACCTTTACCATTAATTTTAAAAGGGTGGTCAGCGGTACCAGTTATTTCTAAACCATTTTCAAAAATATAAGTGACAAGACCACTATGGATAACTTTCTCCAATTTTTCAATAGTTGCTTCGATTAATTGATTTTTTGAATAATCATAAGTCAGCACTTTGTCACCAACCTTCAGGTCTTCAATATTCATAGTGCTCTTGTTTGGCAGAGTAATTTTTGTCCCCTTTATAAAGCAATGGACATCTAATCCACTGAAATAAATTTCTGTAATTGCGACATCATCATATTTATTGCCTTTGTATACATCTATGATTTCGAACTTCAATGTCCAATCAGGTAATTTTTTTAATAGCGCTAGATCTTTTCTATTGCTATTCCCTATTGGTTCTAATATAAAACTTTGCTCTGCATAAACATCCATTAAATTTAGTATGGCATGTGGTTTATCATTTATGTACAACTTTAACTGTTTAACACGAGAATTGTTTTCCCAGGAAGCCCTACTTTTCACATATCCATTTACAACAATAATTTCTGTAATTCTTGGACTTTCAGGAGCAAAATGATACTCTAAATATTCACCAATACCATAGCCAGCAACTCCTTCAACCCAAGCAGTCTTATAGTTCAAATCATGTGCATTTTTTGGTTCATATGTGTTATCACCTTGGGATTTCAGAAAACTAGAACTTGTTATCTTTTTTGGACCTCCTCCGCAATACCAGCTACATGCTCCACTAACAACGTCCCAAATTTCATCTTTTGTTTCATCGCAATATTTTAATATATTTTTTTCTTCAGCAGTAAACTCTTTTGATGTTCTTTTCTCCGATGAAATTTTGTCCCATACAACTCGGCATTTTTCAAATGATTCTTCTGAGTTAAACTTTTTAATTGATTCAGGAGTGAAATCAAATGTAAGCCCAATTGTTGGTTCAAGTTGTTTCAATTCTTGTCCATTAATATTTATTCCATTTAAGAAAAGGAGTAAAATAGCTAATGTTTTAATTTTCATAGTTATTTGTTTTGGTTTTCGTCGAGTAAAATGTTTGCCAACGGCTGGGGGTGTGTTTT
>DDWJ01000006.1 GCA_002345505.1 Caryophanales bacterium UBA2289 | reverse complement strand
GAAAAACTTGTTTTTCATTTTTTTAATCTTTTAAATTTTAAGCCTTAAAAAATCAATTTATTATGTTATAATAAAATAGTTATTGGAGATGATATTTTGAGTCAAACTAAAGCATTGCTAGAAACCTTAGATTTGCAAGATAAGGTAATTGAAGAATATTGTGAAATAGAGACGGTTGAAGTAGACAAGATAAGTGATACTTGGACCTTTTTCTTAGTGTTTGAACGAGTAGTGCCTATTTTGCACTTCCGTAATTTCATTAACAAGCTTTATAATCTTCCACAAATTTTTCCTAGTGTTAAAGGAATAGATTATAAAGTTAAATTTTTAGATACTGAAGGTGATCTTTTAGATTACTATGATTTTGCGATTGACTTAATCGCTAAAGAAGATAAAAGAGTTCTGCCATTAAAAGAATATGACAAAGATTTGGATGAAAATATAATTAAAGTATACATCCCTAAAGATGCAGTGTCTCCTCAGATGTATCGAGAAAAAATCGAAGAGCAAATGTTAAAGCTTGGCTTTGATGTGGAAATTAGTATTGAAATTGATGACCAAAGAGAATCAATTGAAGAAGAAATCAAGAAAACTAACGAGTTATTTGTTAAGGAAAGTAAAGATCTCCTTAATTCAAACGAAGTTAAATACATTACTTTAGGACACACAAATGATTTTGAAGACTTTATCGAAATATCCTCAATTCCTAAAACCGAAATTGAATTTGAGGAATTCAAAGAAAGAAATCAAGGCAAATCAATTATCTTTGTCGAAGGTATTGTAGTTGAAAACGAAATTAATGATTCCAATAATAATTCAAGTGTAAAGTTAATCGTTACTGATGGCGTGGATAGTGTTTATGTTACAAAGAGAAAAGCAAAACCAACTGATTTAGACTTCTTTAAAGAGATTGAAATCGGAATGGGAATTAAAGCGAAATGTTATGCACAGTTTGATAATTTCTATAATGAAGTGACTTTAACAATTTTGAATATTGCTCATTCAGACTCAATTATCGATAATAACAGAAGAGACGATAACTACGAAAACAAAAGGGTTGAGCTTCATTTACACACGAAAATGTCTGCCCTTGACGGTGTTAATAATATTGAAGATTATATTGACCGTGCTATACATTACGGACACAAGGCAATTGGCGTAAGCGACCATGGTTCAGTTCAATCATTTCCAGCAATGGAAAAACATATAAAAAACAAACCAATTAAACCAATATATGGATTGGAAATGGTTTATGTAAACGATGAAGAAATTACTATTACCAGAGGAGAACATACCGGTTTACTATCGGAGACTACATACGTTATCTTTGATATTGAAACAACCGGGTTATCAATCAATTATGATACGATAATTGAAATAGCTGGGATCAAAGTAAAAAACGGAGCCATTCTTGGTGAGTTTTCCGAACTGATTGATCCTGACATGACAATCTCTAAGTTTACTGAGAATTTGACTCATATCAATAATGCTATGTTAAAAGGTCAAAGAAAAATTAAAGAAGTTTTAAAAGACTTTCATGAGTTTTCCAAAGACTGTGTTCTAGTAGCTCATAATGCGGATTTTGATGTTGATTTCTTGTTTCACAATTATCGTGAGTTAGGAATTGATAATAAAATTAACCCATCGATAGATACATTGATGTTAGCTAAAGTCTTAGTACCCGATAAGACTCGTTATGATTTAAAGAGTATGTCTCGTTATTATAAAGTAAGTCTCGATGGACATCACCGAGCGATAAACGACACAAAAGCCCTCTTTGAAATCTTCTTGCATATGGTTAAACAACTTAGAAAAGACGGGTTCAATCGTTTCCAAGATTTAAACCTGATAATTGATAGAAAAGAAGTCTACAAATACCCTTATCCAAAACACATTAATCTTTTAGTTAGAGAACAAGCTGGTCTAAAGAATCTATACCAAATTCTTTCTGAAGGATTAACAACATATTACGATCGAGATGCAAAAGTCATCAAGAGTTATCTCGACAAACATCGAACTGGTTTATTAGTTTCTAGCGGTTGTTTTAATTCTAGCTTTTTTGATATAGCGATTAATAAAACAAGACGTGAACTTGTAAAAGAAGCTAAATATTACGATTATTTAGAAGTTCATCCGTTGAGTTATTTCCGATTCATGGAAACAGAGACACCAAACTGGAAAAATGTAATCCAAAGAGTCATCAAGAAGATTGTTGAAGTTGGAAAAGAGTTAAACATTCCCGTTGTAGCGACAGGCGACGTCCATCACCTTGATCCGAGTGATTTTAAGTATCGTGAGATCATGATTAACACTCCATTAGTCGGTGGCGGCGGATTCCATGATTTATATAGTAAGGAATTTAAACCAAATCAATATTTTATGACCACAGATGAGATGATGGAAGAGTTCTCTTTCTTAGGTTCAGATGTAGCTTATGAAATAGTTGTCAAGAATTCACAAATGATTGCGGACATGGTTGAAGAAATAACAATCATACCGGATGAGCTATACGCTCCAACAGATGAATTTTTAGCTGAACAAGGGGTTCCATCAATTAAAAACAAAGTCGTATCAATGGTTAATGATCGAGTTCATAAAATCTATGGAGATTTACTACCGGAAATTGTAAAAGCTAGAGTAGATAAAGAACTGCACTCAATCATTGAACATCACTTCTCGACAATCTATTATATCTCTCATTTACTAGTTAAAAAGTCTTTAGACGATGGGTATTTAGTGGGTTCAAGAGGTTCAGTAGGATCTTCATTCATAGCTACATTAATGGGGATTACAGAAGTTAATCCATTACCACCGCATTACGTTTGTCCAAAATGTCATTTCCACGCCTTTAAGAAGACTGACGAAGAAAAGCAAGCTTTTGGTGAAAATGACTTTGAAAAAGAATATAGCGATATCTTTGATAACACTGATTGCGGTTGGGATTTACCAAAGGTAGATTGTCCGATCTGTAATACAAAACTAATAAGAGATGGACACGATATTCCTTTTGAAACATTCTTAGGGTTTAAAGGCGATAAAACCCCAGATATTGACTTAAACTTCTCAGGCGAGTACCAAAGTGAAGTTCATGAATATATTAGAAGGCTATTTGGTGTGAATTACGCTTTTAGAGCCGGAACAATCGGTACTTGTGCTGCGAAAACATCTTTTGGCATGGTTAAGGAATATTATTCCAAACTAAATACTAAAAGAAAAAAACAAGGCTTAGAACCAATTACGGTTAGACACGCAGAAATCGCAAGACTGGCAAAAGGCATCGAAGGTGCTAAAAGAACTTCAGGTCAACATCCAGGCGGTATTGTGGTTGTTCCTAACAATAGAAGTATTTATGATATTACCCCAGTGCAATATCCTGGTGACTCTAAAGAAACAAACTGGAAAACAACGCATTATGAATACCATTCATTTGAAAACAATTTATTTAAACTCGACGTGTTAGGCCATGATGATCCAACTGTTATTAGATACTTAATGGATTTAGTCAAAGAAAATCCAAAAGATTTCCCATTTGACAATCCTAATGATATTCCAGTAGATGACATTGATGTTTACCGAATGTTGTCTGGAACGGAAGTATTAGGCCTGACAAGCGATGATATTATGTCCGATGTTGCATCTTATGGAATTCCGGAATTAGGTACGAGTTTCGTAAGGGGTATGTTATCCGAATCAAAACCAAAATCATTTGCTGATCTTGTTAAAATATCCGGTCTTTCTCACGGTACTGATGTTTGGTATGGTAACTCTCAGACATTGGTTTTGGGAAAAAATCGTGACTTTGGCAAAGTTGATTTTAAAGACGTTATCGGATGTCGCGACGACATTATGGTTCATTTGATCTCATATGGCTTAAATCCGCATATGGCATTTGAAATAATGGAATTCGTCCGAAAAGGTAAAGCGATATCAAATCCAAACAAATGGGCTAACTACGCCGATGAAATGCGTAAATTTAATGTCCCTGAATGGTACATTTGGTCATGTTCTAAAATTAAATATATGTTCCCAAAAGCTCATGCGACAGCTTACGTATTAATGGCGATGCGAATTGCTTGGTTTAAATTGTATAAACCAATCTATTTCTACTCCGCTTACTTTTCAAAACGTGCTGATGCTTTTGACGTTGATGTTTTATATGGTGGCGAACAATCAATCATTGAAAAAATCACACAAATAAAAGCATTAGGTAAAGATGCATCAAAACGCGAACAAGATATGCAAACTGTTCTAGAAATCGCTTTAGAAATGGTAAAAAGAGGCTTTTCATTTAAACCGATTGATTTATATAAGTCTGAAGTTAAGGATTTCGTAATTTCAGACGACAAAAAATCACTAATCTTGCCTTTTATCGTAATCGATTCTTTAGGTGAGAAAGTTGCACAATCAATTGTGGACGCTCGAAAAGAAAGAGAATTTATTTCCAAACAAGATATTAAAGATCGTGCAAAAATATCATCAGTTTTATTTGAAAAATTAGAGGATTTAGGTGTTTTTGACGGGATGATCGATAAAAATCAAATTTCTATCTTTGATTTTTAATCATTCTTCATACAATCTTCATAATTTTGTATTATAATATTATTAACATTTAGGAGGTACATAAAATGAGAATGGGTAGTTCAAATCCGGTTTTCAAACAAGCAAGTTCATACACTTATGTGAGCGACAGACCGGTAACTTATGCAAATGTTGCAATCAAAACAATAATTTTAATTACAATAGCAGTTGTATCAGCTTATTTAACAATCACTAATTTAGTAGTTGCAGAAGGCTTTTCATGGGGCTATATAATAGGCGCGATGATTATTGCTTTCGTTTCAGTAATTATCGGTTCTAGATCGATAAGATTAGCTCCGATATTTGGCGTAATCTACGCTGCTGCGGAAGGTATGATTTTAGGTGTAATATCTTTACTCTACGCTTCATATTATGAAGGTATAGTACCAACAGCTTTAGGAACGACATTCATTGTTTTTATAGTAATGCTATTACTATTTTCAACCAATATTATTAAAGTTAACCAAAAGTTCGCATCTTTCTTAGTAGTTGCTTTAATCAGCGTTATTATAATGAGCTTACTTTCAATATTCTTCAACCTAGGAAGTTTATATTATGTAGTAGTTTTCGTATCTGCTGCATTATCAGCTTTTTTCCTTTTATGGGATTTCCAAAGAATCAAAGATTTTGTTGATTCTGGTGCAGATGAAAGAGTAGGTTGGATTCTATCTTTAGGTCTAATGGTTACTGTAGTATGGATTTACGTTGAAATGTTAAGATTACTTGCAATAACTTCAAGAAGATAACTTTTAATATTTGCTTTAAAATAAATATTTGTTATAATATAGTTAATATGATGATAAAGCACTAGTAATTAGGTAGTTTAGATTCCAAGAGAAAAATGCACTTCGCTGTGAGCATTTAGTCTAAATCTAATGAATTCAGCTTTTGAATGGGACCAATCATCCCCGTATACCTTGCGTTATAAAGGTTAGAAAGTGCCGATATTCTCGGAACTAAGGTGGTACCACGGTTAAACATATAATCGCCCTTTTATTGATTAAGGGCGATTTTTTTATTTATAGGAGGAAGACTCATGGAAACGAAATTGACAAACTTGGTTTTATCAGCGGAAGCTGAGATTAAGAAATGTAAAACCATTAACGAAATGCTAGATATAAAAGCTAAATATCTAGGTAAAAAGAGCGAGTTCAACGTCTTGATGCAAGACATGAAGAATTTACCGAATGATCAGAAGCCTTTAGTCGGTAAACTTATAAATGAAGCGAAATCTAAGATTTCTGCTTTATTAGACCAACAAAAAGAAATTATTGATGCATCAAAAATCAATGAGATGTTGCAAGCGCAGACAATCGATATCAGTTTGCCGGGTAAAACCATCAATATAGGTCATAAACATATATTAACCAAAACTGTTGAAGAGATTGAAGATATATTTATTGGTTTAGGCTATGAGGTTAAAGAAGGACCGGAAGTTGAATCGGATCTTTATAACTTTGAAATGCTAAACCTACCAAAAGATCATCCAGCAAGAGAAATGCAGGATTCTTTCTATATAACCGAAGAAACATTATTAAGAACTCATACATCACCGGTTCAAGTTCGTAGTTTGTTAGCGAATGCAGACCATAAACCATTAAAAATTATCTGCCCAGGCGTTGTTTACCGGAAAGATGATGATGACCAAACTCATTCACATCAATTTATGCAAATTGAAGTTTTGGTAGTAGATGAAAAAGCAACGCTAGCCGACTTAAAAGGTACTCTTTTATTGTTAGCTAAGAAACTATTCGGTGAAAACAGAGAAATTAGACTTAGACCATCATATTTTCCTTTTACTGAACCTTCAGTAGAAGTTGACGTCAGTTGTTTCAAGTGTAATGGTGTCGGTTGTTCAATGTGCAAAAATACAGGATGGATTGAAATACTAGGAGCCGGAATGGTTAATAATAATGTTCTTAAGGCAGCCGGTTATGATCCAGATGTTTATCAAGGCTTCGCTTTGGGAATGGGAATCGAAAGAATTGCGATGCTTAAGTATGGAATTGATGATATAAGATTATTATACACAAATGATCTTCGCTTCAATTCGCAGTTTTAAGGAGGATTATTTATGAAAATATCCCTTAATTGGTTAAATCAATATTTCAGTCATGAAATTGATCCCAAAATATTAGTAAAGAAATTTAATTTGATGAGCCAAGAAGTTGCTGGTCTAAAAAAACTAGTTGATATTGATGGCTTGGTTATTGGACATGTTAAGTCTTTAAAAAAACATGAAGATGCAGATAAATTAAGCGTCTGTATCGTTGATGTCGGTGATGAAGATTTACAAATCATCTGCGGAGCTCCTAATGTTGCTGAAAATCAAAAAGTTATCGTTGCAAAATCCGGAGTTGTTCTACCGGGCAACTTTAAGATAAAGAAAGCAAAAATTAGAGGCGTTGAGTCAAATGGTATGATTTGTTCTTTGGCAGAACTTGGAATCCAAGAGTTTGATTCGTCAGAAAAAGGAATTTATGTGTTAGGCGACGATGCATTAGTTGGTAATGATCCGCTAGATTATCTACATCTAAAAGATTTTGTTTTAGAACTCGACCTTACAGCTAATCGTTCAGACTTATTATCAATGCGCGGTGTAGCTTACGATACTGCAACCATGCTAGATTTAGATTTACAGTTTAAAGTACCAAATGTGATAAGAGAAGCCAGTGAAAATCCTATAAGCATCTATACTCAAACAAAGAATAGTAGTGCTTACTATGGTCAAGTTCTTGAAAACATTAATATCAAGGAAAGTCCTTATTGGCTCAAATCAAGATTAATTGCATCAGGAATCAGACCAATAAATAATGTTGTAGACATAACAAACTATGTAATGTTAGAGTATGGACAACCACTTCATGCTTTTGATTTTGATTTAGTGAAAAGCGATAAAATTATTGTTAGAGAGGCTTTAAAGGATGAAGTGATTATTACACTTGATGGCGAAAACAGAAAGCTTATAGCTGATGATATTGTTATCACTGACGGAAAAAAGCCAATTGCATTAGCTGGTGTAATGGGTGGACTAGAAACGGAAATCAACAATGATTCTAAAAGAGTTTTATTAGAGAGCGCAATATTTAATCCAGTCAAAGTAAGAAGAACAGCATCAAGACTAAACTTAAAGAGTGAGTCTTCAAGCCGCTTCGAAAAAGGTGTTGACCCAGAATCCACTTTACCTGCACTTAATTACGCTTGTGAATTATTAGTTAAATATGCAGATGCAGTAGTAGTTGGAGAACCTAGCTTTTATAATATCCACGCTAAGAAGAAAAATATTATTTCCTTAAGTATGGATAAACTAAATTCAGTCACAGGAGTTAATTTTGACTCAGAAACTGTAGAAAATATCCTAGATAAATTACGTTTTAAATATAAATTGAGAAACGATGAATTTAAAGTAACAGTTCCATCAAGAAGACCGATGGATAGCTACCAAGACTTAATTGAAGAGATTGTTAGAATAAACGGCTATGATAAGATTCCTACAACTATTCCACTAACACCAACACAAGGTGGACTAAACAAAAAACAAAGAATAAGAAGAACTGTTAGAGATTACTTTGTCAATCGAGGCTTTTATGAAACTAGAACCTATTCATTAGTTTCTAAAGAAATGGCAGTAGCATTTGATCAAGAAGTGTCAAAAACGATAAAGATTCTTAACCCTTTAACAAAAGAACGAGAACACTTACGCCATTCAATTTTACCTTCTTTACAAAATGTTTTAGCTTATAACAAAGCTCGTAAAATTGATGATGTTTTCATCTTTGAAATTACTAATACTTACTTTGATGATAATGAGAAAACAAAATTAGCGATATTAATGCATGGTAAATTAGATTGTTCTTCCTGGCAAAAACCAAGTACTCCAATTGATTTTTATCATTTAAAAGGTTTAATTGAAACATTATTTAAGACATTAAAAATAACTGATTACGAATTTGCAGTAAGTGAAGTTCCACTTGTTAAGCTTCACCCAGGAATCAGCGCCACAATTAAAATCAATCATGAGTTGGTGGGCTTCTTAGGAAGATTGCATCCGGAAGAAGAGCACAAATTAGGAATTGATAACATTTATGTTTCAGAAATTGATTTAATGAAAGTAATTAATAATTCAGTAAATGCGAATTTAACATATCAAGAAATTTCTAAATACCCTTCAATCGAAAGAGATGTAGCTTTCTTTATCGATAAAGAGGTAAAGGCTAATGAAATTATTGAATGCATCAATTCTGCCAGCAAGAAAATCTTAAGCTCAATTGAAATTTTCGATGTATATTACGATAAGAATTTAGAAAATCAAAAATCAATTGCTTTAAGACTAAAGTTCTCAAGTAACTCAAGAACTTTGGAAACAACAGAAGTGGATGAGCAAATCCAAAGAATTGTTTCGGCTTTAAATAAGGATTTATCGGCAACTTTAAGAAGTTAAATGACCTATTTGGTCATTTCAGACTGTTGACAAAGCACCTT
>DDWJ01000025.1 GCA_002345505.1 Caryophanales bacterium UBA2289 | reverse complement strand
TTGTTTCTTTACAGCCTCTTTTTTAATAGGTTATTTTGTTTAAATATAGTCCTTCGGCAGGAGCTAAACTCTTGGTATGTTTTCTTGATTTTTCACTTAATATTTCAAGAATATCAATATCAGTTTTTTTAGTTGCGTAATTAACGGCATGAGCAATTATTAATCTTACCATATAACGCAAAAACCCGTTGCCAGTAATATGTATTTCTAGAATATCATCATCTAACTTATACCCACTATGATAGATAGTTCTTATATTATCGCTTTTGATTCCCTTAGCGAAACTTGTAAAATCATGGGTTCCTATAATCTTTTTTATTTGATCATTAAGTCTTACAAAATCCAAATATTCAATATTCCAAGCATATTTTAATAAAAACGGATCATAATTACCAAGTTTTATTTTATAGACATATTCTTTTTCATAAACGTCGTATCGACTATGAAATAGTGGATGCATTAATTCAATGTTAGTAACCAAGATATCTTTAGGGAGTCGACTATTAAGAAATCTCAGCCACTCATCTTTACTAAGGTTCGATTCATCGTCAAAATGAATGACTTGCATCTTGGCATGAACTAATGCATCAGTTCTTGACGCACCTTGAACAAGAATTTCTTTATTATTAACTTCAGAAATTAGTTTTGCCAATTCGCCTTGAATAGTTTTGCCATTGGCTTGAATTTGAAACCCATGATAAGCAGAGCCGTCATACATCAAACTAACTCGTACTCGCTTTAGTGAAAAATCTTTAGTTTTAATAATGATTCTTTGGATTTCATTCCCTAAAAAAGCAATTTTTATCGGGTTATGATATTTATTATATCCATACTTCATATGATAATTCAGATGATCTGTAAAAGTTATGCCCTCAAACAACTCTTTATTTTCTTCTAAGTATACTTCTACTAAATCTTTGTTTAGAATAACTAAATCGTCAACTTTTAAAGCAACATTTTGATTGAGGTTTTCAAACATTATATCACCCTTAAAACAATTGATCCGGCAAGTACCAATATACTAAAAACTGTAGCGATAATATCTTTATAGTTAAAGTTTAACTCATGGATTCTAGTTCTTTTTTCACCAGGAACAAAATTTCTTGATTCCATCGCGTTTGCCAGTTCTTCACTTCGCATAAATGCGATGATAAACATCGGAACCAGAAGTGAAATTACTTGTTTTAATTTATCTTTGAGTTTTCCCTCACTAAAATCAGCTCCGCGAGAGGCTTGTGCAAGCATGATTTTATTAGCTTCATCAAAAATTGTTGGTATATAACGAAGGCTAATTGAAATAATCAAAGCAAAACTTTCTGAGTCAAAGCCAATTTTCTTTAATGGATGCAATAACTTTTCAATCCCTTGAGTTAGGTCTGTTGGTTTGGTTGTTAGAGTCAATACAGTTGATAAGGTTATTATTATCAAAAGTCTTATAACAACAAAAATTGACATTTCTAATCCTGATTGGTATATTGCAAAATTGAAAGGTTCTATTAATGTATCGCCAAAATCAACAAATCTTAAAATCGCATATACACTTCCTGCAAATAAGAAGAACAACGTAAATCTAAATCTCAATAACTTTGCCAAAATACGCCAGATAATAAAAGCCAATATCAAAAAAATCAGTGTGAAGATAGTGAAGTACATTGGATGGCTTATCAAAGGAGTGCCTTCTCGGTTAAGAATTATCTGAAAAATAAAGGTAAAGATTAATAGAATCATAATCGGTTTTAAGCCTTTTAAGACTTTAATCAATGATATTCTACCGATTAAAAGCAGTGCTATTGCAACTACAAGAGCAATTAATAACTGAAAAATCGTTTGAAGTAAGAATACGGAAATCATGATGAATAATACTGCGACAATCTTAGTACGAGGATCCAACTTATAGAACAATCCCTTACCAGGAATATATTGACCAATAATTATACTTTTCATTCTTTTGCCACCCTTTCTATCTCAGAAAGAGCTTCTTCAAGTGTTTTTTGATAAATATTTAAATCTAGATTCAAAGTTTCGTTAAGATACTTCAAAACTTTTATTGTATTAGGATAATCAAGATGATTCTTGAATAAATCTTTTTCTCTAAAAAGCTTTTCCGGATTACCATCATAAATTAATCTGCCTTCATTCATAACTAAAACACGATTGATATATTGATAGACTAAATCCATATCATGAGTGATGATAACAATTGTTTTTCCGGTTTTTTCATTAATATCTTTGAAAAGGTTCATAAGAACTCTTTTTCCCGCTGGGTCCAATCCAGACGTTGGTTCATCCAAAACCAAAATCTCTGGATCCATAGCTAAAATACCGGCGATAGATACTCTTTTCTTTTCGCCTCCAGATAAATTGTATGGGTTTCTTTGAAGATAAGAGTCGTTTAGTCCAACTAAATTTAGTGACTCTTTTGCGATTTTTTTAGCTTCTTCTTGGGTAATTTTAAAGTTCATTGGCCCAAACATAATATCCTTTTCAACTGTTTCTTCAAATAGTTGATACTCAGGAAATTGAAAAACCAATCCTACTTTTTTACGAATATTGTTATACTTAATTTTTTTGTTTCTCTTTGAGGTTATAACTTCGCCAAAAATCTCTAAGTTTCCTTCAGAAGGAAAGATTAGAGCGTTCATATGTTTTGCTAATGTTGACTTACCAGAACCGGTATGTCCAACTAAAGCGATAAATTCATTTTTTTCGGTTATTTCTAAGTTAATGTCTTTGATTGCCGTATATAAACCTTGGGCAAACGAAGAATAATCATAACTTACTTGATTAAAGCGTATTCCCATA
>DDWJ01000009.1 GCA_002345505.1 Caryophanales bacterium UBA2289 | reverse complement strand
TAGATAACAAATTGCAAGATGTAATTATGGATCAATTTATATTTTCAATGAGAAATAGAAAATTAAAATTCCCTAGGTTCAATGTGGTTGATGATAAGATTTTTGAAAATATCAAGAAATTTAAAATACTGAGCGACATGTTGATAGAAGAGAATGAAGTACAAAAAAGATTAAATAAGGTTTTGGACGATACAAGTGAGTAAATTGAGTATTAGATTTGAATAGATATATTTGGAAGCAAAGGAATAGAAGTAGTTTTTGATTAAGAATAATGGATTGAGTATAAAGGATTGGTGATTGGTGGTGATGATCTAATGAATAAAAGAATGACTATTGGTTTGTTTACCGATGTATTTTTTCCAATGATTGATGGTGTGGTTAACGTTGTTGATAATTATGGAAAATGCTTATCCAAAGAAGCAGATGTATATGTTTTTGCACCTGACTACGGTGAAATTAAGAATCTTGATAAGTTGCCATACAAGGTTATTAGAACTAAGTCCATTAAGATTCCAAAACTAGACTATAGGCTGACGATTCCAGAAATAGATATTACATTTAGAGAAGACGTGAGTGAAATTGAGTTAGATATAGTTCATATTCATAGTCCCTTCGCGATAGGTATGTATGGTATTAATTATGCAAAAGCACATAAAATACCAGTTGTAGCTACTTTGCACAGTCAGTACAAAAAAGATTTTTATGAGAGAATAAAAAATGCATATATTACAAATATAGCAACAAAAGAACTTATGCGAAGATTTAATAAATGTGATCGATTACTTGCTGTTAACGAAGAAGTTGCAAAAGTATTTTATGAATATGGAGCGCACATTATGCCAATGGTAACAAATAATGCAACTGATCTTCTACCATTTATGAATAATGGTTATGTTAGTGAACTTAAAGAAAGATACCATATAAATACAAAGGAAAAAGTATTGTTATATGTTGGACGACTGGATGCGATTAAGAATCTTGATTTTTTGATTGACTCACTAATTTTACTTAAAAACTATGATTTTAATTTTAAAATGATTTTTATAGGATCTGGGCCTTTTGAAGACTATATGAAGAAGAAAATCAATAAAAATGGTTTGCAAGATTTCACTGTATTTACAGGAAGAATTATGGATCGAACTGAGTTAAGTGCTCATTACAAACTCGCTAATCTGTTCTTATTGCCATCATTATATGATTCTTCGTCACTTGTTCAAATTGAGGCAGCGAGCCAAAATACACCAACACTTTTTATAGAAAAAGCAGTTACAGCTAGTACCGTCAAAGACGGGATCAATGGTTACATATCCCGAAATTCCTCTCAAAAATACGCAGAGAAAATTGTTGATATTTTTAAGAATGAAAATGAATACAAAAATATTTCTAGAAATGCATATAGAGAACTGTATATTACATGGGACCAAATAGTGGATAAACTAAAAGAGATCTATTCAAATGTCATAGAAACACATAATTCTCAATAATTGATGCTTTAATTTTTTGCAGTAATCAAATCATTAGTTTAATAGTATTTCCTAAAAATTTAGTCCTTATAATTGACTGTTTGAATAGCGTTCTCTTGATGATGCAAACATTTGATGCATGTCTTTTTGAACAGTTAATTCTTGTAAGATTTGAATGCACTTCATTAAATTGTATTCATTATCAAATAAACCATCTCTAAATATGGAAGAAGGAGGAAATTTTATGAAAAAACGAAAAGTTATCAATACATCAACAGGGGGTCTGGATTATTACCCTTTTTCTCACGATATCGAAATTCTTCGCATCAAGGTTTCCATCCATGGACAAGAATACCAAGATGGGCTTACATTAAAAGCAGATGAATTCTACCAAAAATTGAATGAGGATAGAAATCTGTTACCAAAAACAAGTCAGCCATCGGTAGGCGAAATTGTTGAATTATTCCAGAAGTGTCTTGATGCGGGTGTGGAAGAGATATTTGTCGTAACAATTTCATCGGAGATGAGTGGAACATATAATTCTTGTGTTCTTGCAGCCAAGGAATTTAAAAATCAAATGAAGATCATAGTCTTTGATACAAAAACTGTTTGCTTCTCAGAAGGCCTTTTCGCTCTTGAAGCAGAAAAGATGATGAAGGAAGGTTTATCATTGGAAGTAATTGAGACCAGGTTGGAAGAAATGCGAAAAACAAACACGATTTTCTTCGGAGTAGATTCACTTACCTATCTTGTCAAGAATGGTCGACTTAGTAACGCAGCTGGATTCGTAGGAAAAATGCTTAAACTGAAACCAATTCTACAGGTGCAAGAATCGGGAAAGATTGTATCTATAGAGAAAATCCGCACGACACGAACAGCGCTTGAGTCAATTTCTAGCAAAGTTAAGTCTTATACAAATGGAAGACCGTATCATGCTTATATTCTTTATACAGGGAATCCAAAACTAAAATCGTATTTCGTCAGCATTATCAAAGCAAATCTTGGTTTGGAAAATTTATATGAATCACCATCTACACCAGTCGTTGGCGCTCACGTTGGACCGGATGTCATTGGTATTGGTGTCTTTCTCGATCATTTATCTATCCAAACTCAAAATGAATAATTATAAGCATAACATTGTTTTAGATTGAGATAGTTATTAGAACTTTAAATTTTAATTGAGGGAGTTTGTTTGACTTAATTCAGGGGTAATGTATTATGAAATCATTTCTAATAAAATATTTGTGATCCGAATATTTTATTAGGTTTTAGAAAGCATATTGTGCAGTTTTTTGAGAATATTACTCCCACCGCATTGATATGTTTTTATCAATCGTAATTAGTTATGCCAACATTCTTTAAAGGAAAGGGAAGTATCCTCAAAACAATAGAAACTTCTATAATTTAGAGTATACAAGGTTTTTAAATGAGCATGAGCGAACAAAGATATTTTTCAATAAGAACATTCAATCGCACATTTTTTGATGCGATGTATATGATTGCGAAGTATCGTAAATATTTAAAAAAGATTGATAAGAAATTTAAATCTAGCATTATGTTAGTAGTGACAAATGTCAATGGATGTAGACTGTGTTCACATCATCACACATCTGAATTACTCAAGTCAGGGGCGTCAAACATTGAACTAAAAGCATTAATAGAAGGAAATTTTGGTGAAGTTGATCCATATCAGGTTAAAGCCTTACTATTTGCTGAGCACTATGCAGATGTCACAGGAGATTACGATTCAAATGCTTTTGATACTATAAAACAATATTATGGGAATGAAATAGCGATAGGAATATTAGCTTCTATAAAATTAATAATGTTTGGAAATATGAATGGTATTAGTTTGGGAAATATTTTAAATAGAGTAAGATTTAAGAAAATAAGCAATTCAAGGTTTTTTACAGATATATATAACGGGATAATTGCCTACTTACTGGTACCTATTATGATTTTTATAAATTTATTTAGGAGTAGAATAGAGTATTAATACAGAACTATCATTGGTACTAATAGTGAATGAAATTTGAGATTGACAATGTTTTTTTAATAATCCCAGAATTAAACATTAAGTCTTTTTACCAGATGGAGAAGGAAAAAAATTGTATTGAAACTTGGATGGGCATTTTATGAGTGATATGTTACATTAGACTATCGAATAGTATGTTTGTTTTTATATATATCGTTATTGTTGGAAAGCGTACCCTTTTTCTTAAGTTATCTATAATAATATAACAGATGGATATTTATATCAGTAATCCATGTAGGATAAAACTACTGTTCATCTAGACCTGGTTTGATTCCAATATTTTTTTACATCTATACAAAAAGTCACCTTCGCTTAATACAATTGTATCAAGCGAAGGTGACTTATTTCATTACAATCACAAGTTGATGCTTTGTAAGAAACCTAACTGAGCCTAATTAAATTCGGATTACATGCATTACTCTAGACATTTGAATTATTTTTCTACTGTATTCGCTTATTGGTTTTGTGTTTTTCCAATGAATCTGAAAAAATGTTAAGTATTTCGATAAAACTATTTTTATCACTAGGCTTTATTGTATCAGCAATCTTAAACATTTTATTGAAGCATTCGTTCTTTACATATTCAACATAAATCAAATATACTTTATAAGCTTTATCTGTTGGTTTAAGATAAATATCTTTAAAATTGCTAGAAATTTGATGTTTTTCAAGAAGACCTTTTTCAACTAATACATTAACATTCTTCGAAAAAGCACTTTTAGATACTCCAATTCTTTTAGCCATTTGAGACATTTTTTCTCCACCAAATTGCGATTCGAAGACACATTCTAAAGTTTGTATTTGGGCTGCTGAAAATTTTAACTCTGTGCCGAAATTCTTTTGAACACGATATGCGTTTGCGTATGAGTTTCCAAACCTAATTATTGATTCCATCAAATCGTGGTGTTTTTGTAGCCAGTCAAGTTCCATAAAATCACTCCTAATGTAGTTCTAAAATATTATAGATAATTACATTCTATAACAAATTTCATTTAAATCCAATTACATGTTGTTTATTTTACCCTTTTTTCGATCCAGTTAAAAACATCTTGGTATATATCATTTTTAATTTTTTCATTAAAAATTTCGTGATATAAATTAGGATAAATAGTCAATTGTTTATCTTTTGAAGCTACATCTCCATAAAAATCTCTAGAATCTTTCTCCAATATTAACATATCGTTAGCTCCGTGAAGAATCAGACATGGTTCAACAAATGTTTCTGGGTTTTTTTTCAACCATCGAACACCATCAAACAATCTTCTAAATAAACTTACAGATACTTCTTTCCCAACTAATGGATCGTTTTTATACGATTCGACAACACTAGTATCTGTACAAATAATATCTGATAAATTATTTGGCAAATACATGTCATCAGGCAACTCTGTAGGAATATTTGCTTCAAAATTAGCATTTTCTCTAGTTAATGCTCCCGATGTTATAATCCCCGATACTTTATTAGGATACTTTGTTCCATATCCCGCTACAGTAAATCCTCCCATACTATGTCCTAACAAAAATAATTCTTTTTTTGGGAATTCAGATTTAATGAATTCAACTATTTCATTTAAATCATCTAATAAGAGATTAAAATCTTTTAATGCAAATCTTTCACCTGCAGATTTACCATGCCCACGATGATCGTATCTGTAAACTCCATAATTTCTCTCAATCATGAATTTCGCAAGACTATCATATCTCCCTTGATGCTCACAAAGACCATGTACAATAAGCACAATTGCTTTTGAATCGGATTCCACTTCATTTTTAACATAAAGCATTGTTCCATCTTTTACAGCAAATTCTAATTCTTTCATTATAAATACCTCCTTTTATTATAATTATATATTTAGGTGTTAATATTGTCAACCTAGGAAACAAAAATAAGAAGTATATCTTAATTCTTTGAAGATTATTATCATAGAATACAGTGATAAACACTATGCTATTTTTATGTCTAGCTAGATAAAACTATCATAGAAAAATATGACCAGTTTAGTATAATATATATGAATAGATAGGGAAAATAATCAAATATTTGTTACTCAAATATATTCAATCAATGTGTGAGAGAACTTCAGAATTGTTAAAAACGCCTATTTTATGTTTCTCGAATGCATACAACCTTTCGTTTTGAAAGTAATCTCATGTACTCAACGAATGCTGTATTAGGGAACATTTATAACTCGTAAAAAAGCAACTCCGTCTGAAAATGAGTAAAACTCCGTTGGAAACAGAGTAAAACTCCGTTGGAAACAGAGTAAAACTCCGTCGAACACGAGCGATTTTAGAGTAAAACTCCGTAATGACAAGACAATAGCAAAGCATTGGTCAAATACAATATTGTGTTTGGCCTTTTTATGTACTAATAGAGCCATTTCTTAATATTTGCATTGTGTAAAATAGGTAACTTAATAGGTTGCGAATAACCTATTTTGATACAATTTTAAATGAAAATTAGAATCTATTACACGATTACATTTTAAAATACACGATTTAAAATGGATTTACACGATTTCAGATTTTGTGAGATTTTCTTAACTTAATATTGTATAATGTAATGTGAATATATGTATGTATAAAGGCTTTTAATTTATTGTATAATTATCTATGAAAGAAGTGGAGTTGATAAAATGAAAAAAATGAGTATGTTACACAGATTAAATTCGATTATAATTTTCGCGAATTTAGTGTTATTTATTTTGTTTGTGTTTACTAAAGTATTTACAGACAACGTACTTATAAGGATTTTTGTTGCGGTTGGTTTGTTTATGGTCATTATAATGCAAACAGTTCTAGCATCAAAAATTACAAAAAAAATACGCTCTAATTTAAGAAAAGGAAACATAGAATACTATTTAGATTTAGCAGATTCAATTGAAAAAGAATTTAGTGAACATATATTTAAAAAAGAAGTGCTTTGTGATGAACTTGCAGAATATAAATACTATTTCAAATCGGATTGTATTGAGTTCACTTTATGGTTCGATGATTACTTTATTGCTTATCTTGATACATATAGTAAATTGAATCACTACCATTTCAATTCTTGGGAATGTGAGAAAAAGAACGTAGATTCAATTTTAAACGAGATAAGAGAACTGTTGAATGGTGATTACTTGTTTGGTGATATATTACTTGAAAACAATAAAACTGCTAATACTTTTTGTATAAATTTGAAAGAAATGGATCCCTCTATTTCTAGCGACCTAGACAGCATATTAGATGATTTTTTTGATGAACCAATATTTAGAAAAAACGAGTACAGTTTGAAGTTATATGGTAGTAAAAAGTTTGGTGAAATTGAAATGATATGGAAAGGTAAAGAATAATGGTATATCTATATGCAATAGTCTTCATGTTAGGGTTAACATTTTTTTTCGTAGGAGTATTTTTTAATAAGTTTGGTAAGCGTGAGTTGGAATATTATAGTGATCAAAAAGTCGAATTAACAAAAAATCAAATTATTGTATTAAGATTAGTGTTTAGTATTGTTGGATTAGTTATGCTTGGAATTAGTTTATATAATTTGATTGAATGGTAGAACTGACAATTAGGTGCAGTATAAATTCTAAACCAGCTATGAAATATTATAAAAAAAGAGATTATTAAATGAATGACATTAAAGAATCTGTAGACATTATTCCAGAAGGTCTAGAGAATGAGTATTTGACTGAAGAAGAAACATTATACATGAAGAAAATGATAAAATCTTTATTCATTTATACGATTTTAGGTGGGGTTACCTCAATAACTTCTATATTGTTAAAAGTGTTTGAAGTAGAAAAAAGTGTATCGTTGATATTTGGTCTTATCGCAATAGTGATTTTTGTTTTTATAGTTATACGAATAAAAATGCTTTATAAAGAAGTTGGAAAACTAGAAGGTAAATAATCTCTTAGCCCACTCTTTATTTTGAGATGATGAAACCTTCAAAGTCGCATTCGGGGGTTCGATACCCCACAATAAGCAGATGGTTGAATAACCTATTTTGACACAAAAGATTTTTTGCAAAATATAATACAATAATAAAACCTCTAAACTAGGCCATAATTTAGGGGTGTATTTTTTTTGGTGGGGGTGTAAAAATTTTGGCTAGGGGTGTAAAATTGTAGCAAAATAGGTCATACAACCCATTTGCAGAGCATTGGTCTGATAC
>DDWJ01000024.1 GCA_002345505.1 Caryophanales bacterium UBA2289 | reverse complement strand
GTTCGAATCCCGTACGGGTCACCAGTTAGACATCTAGAATTAGCGATTATGGCTAGTTCTTTTTTTATACAAATATGACATACTAGGTGTGTATCAAGTATGTGTCAAATTTTGGACTAGTCCATTCACTTAATGAATTAAATTTTTTATGTTTATAAATTGATAAAAAACCACATGCATTGTTGACGATTGATTTATTAAGTGTTAATATAATCGATGACAAAAGAAAAAACAAAGAATATGTTGTTCAAAAATGACTCAATTTTTATTGAAACTATCATACCAGAAGATAAAGGCGGACAGAATGAAGAAAATATTATGTATATTCTTATTAGTCATATCATTATCAATCATATCATGTGATAACTCAACGACAAATAAGTACAGCCATAAAGACTCAGAACAGGTAAAGTCTGATTTCAATGCTGAAGTAGAAAGGTTTGATCATACATTTGAAACTTATAAAGCTATTTCTAATATATCTAGTATAAAATATCGAACTTATCATGACTTAGATGAAGATTCAATGAGGATGAGTCACACCCCCGTTGATCTGACAACCAAAGTTTTACTAGATTTGAATAATAAGTATTTTTACACCATTCAACACGTGAGAGTAAAGGTTGATAACCCATTGTTGGGACCAACACATCAGTATAAAAGTTATCAGTTAGAAATGGATTATGCTGATGGTCAATATATTAAAACAGAAGGCTACACATATGATTGTATAAGAAAAACGTATTCTACCGAAGAAGATTTTTTAGACATCATTGAACGTTTACAAGAAAATGAATTTATCTTTCCAGATGATGCTACATACGCTCAAATAGACGACAAAAAGTATTCAATAACATTTCTAATTGAACAATTTGATGATCTTAATCCTGATATATTTGAGACTTACTTCAGTGAAGAAAGATTTAGTCTAAATAACCAAGAAAAAGTGGTTATAACATTTGATTTTTTAACTGATACTGAACTTACTCTAAAAATGGAGTTTGATCCAATGAAATATGTAAAATCTAGAGAAGAC
Source organism: Caryophanales bacterium UBA2289 (assembly GCA_002345505.1). Taxonomy (GTDB): domain Bacteria; phylum Bacillota_I; class Bacilli_A; order Izemoplasmatales; family Hujiaoplasmataceae; genus UBA2289. The sequence goes on along the minus strand of DDWJ01000024.1, from coordinate 3,238 downwards.
TATTACACATATTTAGTCATTGAGGAGCATATTCAATTACTTCAAGAAGTAGAAAAAGAAGAAATAGATGGCATATTTTTAAACTCGGCTTCCAGTATAGATAATCCAATGTTTACATTGAGTGCAGAACATGCTTCTAATCTATATATGAACCCATATAGTGAAAACTTTTATAAATATGTGTTAACTCCAGGAAGCTATAGATTTGATAGAACAGAAGAATATGAAATTTATGATACTAATGGAAAAGTCATTAATTACATAGGTCATATAATATTTGAGGAAGAAACAATTCTTTATATTAACTATTTGTCACCAAAAGGAAGACAACACAGGGATGTATTTTTGATAGTTAAGATATCTGACGAGTCACATTAGACTTTTTCCAAGTTAGAAGCTATGGTGGAATAAACGAAAAGAACACTTTCTTTCTTCCCTAATAAATATTGTTTGATGATGTGTTTAAGATTATCAATGAAATTATGAAATTGGTGGAGCTGTAGACAAGCAATATGTATAATCCTCTCATTTAGTCTTAAATGATTGTAGGGTCAAGATCCTTTTCAGCAAGGATTCATGGGTTAGAATCCCGTACGGGTCACCATCATATCAAATGAAGTCAGCGAAAAACGCTGATTTTTTTATATAAAAAAAGACAATATTTAAACAATATTGTCTACAGAGTGTTGACAAATAACAACTTAGTTGATGAAAACTAGGTTGTTTTTTTGATTTTTAAGTAAATTTAATAAAAAACGTCTAATTTTAGTTAAAATAGTTGATTTAAAAGAAGATATCTTCCTTATTTTTAACTCATATTTCCAAACCAATAACGCTAACTTCTTAATGTTAGCGGCGCTATAGATAATTAAGTTCCGATTGTGGTTTTTCTCTTGACCTCGAAGAAGAGTAAAACCTAGACAATGACTCATCTTACATTGAGCGAAAAGTCGCTCAATGGTATATTTTCTTTTTTTATATAACTCTTTACCCTCATCAGTTAACCTGAATTCCATCGAATGCTTCTTAGTGTACTCTAATAGATGTCTACTGATAGTTTTAGTATTTTGATTTGTGCACTTATGCTTATATGGACAGTCTCTACAGTCTTTAGTTCTTGATCGATAAACTTTATAACCTTGAGAATCTATGCCTCGATAGGTCAATTGTTTTAAGTATGGACAAATATATAAATCTTCTTGATTGATATACTTAAAATAGTGTTTTGTATAAGTGAAGTCGACTTCTCCAGATTCTTTGGTTAGTTTCTTACCCTTTGGTCTATGATACGGTAATACTGGCATTATACCCTTGCTTAATAAGATATCTTGTAAAAGCGGTGATGTGTATCCCGCGTCCATTACTACATGTTTAGTTTCTTTAAACTCATCTGTTAGTTCATCAACGAATTCCATTCCCGCATTATTATCGTTGACGTTCGCTGAAGTCGTTTTACATCCCATTACCCAGCCGTTTTCGTCTACTGCAGTCTGGACTGAATACGCTAATTGTTTTTCTTTCTCACCTTTATGAAACATTCCACTTTCTGGATCTATTCTACTAATAGCTACTTTCTTTTTTTGATTGAAATCAATCGGTTTTTTATTCTCTTTTTCTCTTAGACGATTAATTTCTTCATGTAAGTTCTTTGTATAAATATTATAGTCGACATCGATATATTCATTATCGACTTTTCTTTTATTCGCATATGCTTTTATATGAGTCGAATCAATAAAGTAAGTGTCTTCTTTTATAAGTCCATTTTCTATTAAAGATGATAAGATATGTTTAAAGATTTTTTCAAAGACATCAGTTCCGACGAATCTTCTTCGGTAGTTCTGAGAAAATGTAGAATAGTTCGGTATTGGTTCTGTAAATCCATATCCTAAGAACCATCTGTATGCGACATTGACATCGATCTCTTTGATTGTTTGTCTCATTGACTTTATCCCAAATAAAAACTGGATAAAGACTATCTTAAACAACACAACCGGATCGATTGATGGTCTACCTTTATCCATTGAATACATATCTTCTACATACTCTCTTATGAATTCAAAGTCGATTACTTTTTCAATATGTCTTACTAAATGATTCTTCGGTACTAAGGTATCGATATCAATCATTTGAATATTTTTTCTTGATTGTTCGTCTTTCTTACTTATCATCTATATCACCATTTATATTATAACATTTTTCTCTTTAAATGTCTCGCTTATCCGCTAATTTTGGCGCTTTTATTTAGTTTTTCGCTAGCTAAACTACACACTATTTTAAAACTTCCTAATCAAAAACAAAAAGTACCTTATTTCTAAGGTACTTTGTCAACAGTCTGAAGACAATATTTAAACAATATTGTCTAAAGATAAACTTAATTTAAATATGAATTATTCCCCCAAAAAAATATTGAGAAATTCGTCTTCATATTGAACTTTCATATTATATAGGTTTGAAAATTTTCAATGACAGATAATTATATTATTTTCTAAAATAAAAATACCCCTATCTGAATCGGAAATCCAATAAAAATCATTGGTGTTATCGGGAAAGACATGAATCATATATTTGTTGTTGATAACGAAATCGTAAGTATTCTTGTAAAAGACTATTGATATATTATTGCCCGTTATTTCATCTTTAAAATAATACATATTTGCTAATGCGGAATACTCTTCTACGGATATCAATTTAAGATATTTAAATTCACCAGTAGTTGAATTTTTCATTTCCTCGAACGTCGGATATAACTCAATATTAGCTATACGGTATCTAGTAGAAGTACCCTCTTGATTATCGACGATAAACTCGATGTAAAATAAATTAAGGGAATCACCGGTTGTGTTTTCATTAGTTATTGAAGATTCACTTGTAGTAGGCGTTAGTGTGGAAGATAAATAATCTAAATCAGTAGTATTTAATGAGTTGTTACAACCGAGAAGAGTTAAGAAAAAAATACTAACAAGAAAAATAAAACAATGCTTTATATATTTTTTCATAGTATACTTCCTTAACCTTTTTTTAAAAATTAGCCGATTTTAATCTCTCAACAATATATAGAAGCCATTAAAATCATTATCAAGGGGATAACAAGGGTATAGTAACTCGTATTTGGTTTTATATCTCTATAATTAGTCCTCTAAAAAGTTAGAGTCACTTTCCTTTCACGCATGCATTCACGGGTTCGAATCCCGTACGGGTCACCAGCTTAATCACATAAAGGGCCTGTAAAGAATTAGAA
>DDWJ01000014.1 GCA_002345505.1 Caryophanales bacterium UBA2289 | reverse complement strand
TTTACCCCTATTTGTCATCAGTCTGTAACGAAGTCATTGAATGACTTCGTTTTTATTTTACTCAACAAATTCTTTTTTAACTCTTGATTTTGCCATATTACATAATAATTCATAAGTGATTGTATCGGCTATTTTAGCCATCGGTTCAAGCGGTTTATTTCTGCCGAAGACTTCAACCTCATCACCTACTAAAATATCTACATTAGTCGCATCGACCATTGTTAGCCCCATGCAGACTCTACCCAAAACTTTTAATTTATGACCTTTGTAATAAAAATAGTCCTTGTTACTAAAAACCCTCATATATCCATCGGCATAGCCGATAGCTATAGTCGCGACTTTCATTTTCTTATCGGCGGTAAAAGTTCTTCCATAACTGACGGTTTCTTCCTTTTCAATCTCTCTTAAAGCAATAACCTTAGCTAAAACCGTCATCACTGGATAAAAATCATAATCGCTTTCTACCGGTGGATAACCATATAAAGCAATACCGGATCTCGCCAAATCATAATCGTCAGAATTTAATATATTTAGTCCGGCACTATTTTTGATATGAACCAAACCATAATCAATATTTCGTTTTTTTAGTTCTGTTAATAAGTCCTTAAACACTTTCTCTTGATAAAGAGTAAAACTCTTATCACTGTCAGCTGAAGTAAAATGCGTATAAATACCACACAAATTAACACTCTTAAGTTCTTTAATCAAACTAATCTCAGCAGCTGCTTTCGAAATATCTTCTTCATGATGACACAACACTCCAAGTCTAGACATTCCAGTATCAACATTAACATGAACATTAATTTTAAAACCTTGTTCATCTAACTCTTTTGCATAATCATAAGAATCAACGGTTTGAACTAAATCATAATCTTTTAAAAAACGAGTATTTCTTCGATCAGTTTTTCCGAAAATTAAAATCTCGCCACCAACCCCAACTTCTCTTAACTCAATTGCTTCTTTAAGAGCAGTGACTGCGAAATAATTAACTCCATGGTTAAATAGATACTTTGAACACTCCTTACTTCCGTGTCCATAAGCATCCGCTTTAACAACTGCATAAACATCCTTGTCATGATTAAGCAGTTTCAAAGTCTCATAATTTGTTAATAAAGCCTTTAAATCAACTATCGCAGTTACTCTGTCTTCAATCATTATTTACTAACCTTTAACTCCTTTATCCCACCCATGTAAGGAACTAAAACTTCAGGAATTATAACACTGCCATCCTTAGTTTGATTTTGTTCTAAAATTGCAGGTAAAAGTCTAGATGTAGCCAAACCAGAACCATTTAAAGTGTGAAGATATTCAACCTTGCCCTCAGCGTTACGATATCTTATCATACCACGTCTTGCTTGAAAACTTCTTGAATTAGAAACGCTACTTACCTCTTTGTAAATTTCAATTGAAGGTAACCAAACTTCAATGTCGAAAGTTCTAGCCATCGCAAAACTAACATCCCCAGCAGCGAGTTTAGAAACTTGGTAATGAAGTCCTAACTTCTTCATGAGTGTCTCAGCCTTTACCATCAACTCTAAGAAAGCATCATCACTGTCTTCAGGTCTGGTGAACTGAACCATCTCAACCTTATTGAACTGATAGCCTCTGATTGTTCCTCTTTCTTCACTTCTGTAACTGCCCGCTTCTCTTCTGAAACAAGGAGTATAAGAAAAATACTTTCTTGGCAAATTCTTTAAATCTAAAATTTCATTTCGGTGAAGATTAATCAAAGCTGTTTCAGCTGTAGGCAATAAGAATTTCTTTGGGCTTTCATCCTTTAACCAAAATACGTCTTCTTCAAACTTAGGAAATTGACCGGCTGTTAATCCACTTTCATAATTTAGCAAGTTTGGTAACATCATGAATTCATAACCGTCTTTTAAATGTTCGTCAATAAAGAAATTAATTAAAGCCCATTCTAGTCTCGCGCCTAAATTTGTATAAATCCAAGTTCCTCTACCACTAATCTTTGCGGCTCTTTCATAATCGATTAAACCTAAAGATGTCGCTAGTTCAACATGATCTTTAATTTCAAAATCAAATTTTGGTTTATCCTTAAAGACACAAACAACCATATTGTTTTCTTTTTCACCAGATAATAAATCTTCATCAGGTAAATTTGGTAACTTTAGTAAGAAATCATTCATTTCTTTCTCAATCTTATCTAAAGTTACTTCATCGTTTTCAACGGCATTCTTGATCTTTTCAATTTCTTCAAAAAGTTCAGTCGTGTCTTTCTTTTCTCTCTTATATTCACCGATTGATTTAGACAATTTATTTCTTAAAGCTCTAACTTCTTCAATTCTTTTTATAAGTTCGCTTCTTTTTTCTCTTAAAACTAAAAACTGGTCAAAGCTAACTTCAAACCCTCTTTTTAACAAACTCATTTTTACATACTCGGGATTACTTACAATTAATTCTACATCCAACATAATAACTTCTCCTTATTTTTAGAAAAAAAGTCCTCTACAAAAAAATGTAAAGGACGAATTTTTTAACCCGTGGTGCCACCTTAGTTCTAGTATATTAATAAACTAGCTCTTTAATTAAACTTTGATAACGCAGCTAAAATATCTGCGGAGATGATTAGTCTCACTCCAAGGTAGAAAAGTATTTTAAACTAACGTCAATCTTTCACCCAACAATTGACTCTCTTCTAGGTTAATTCAATACAAAACACTTTATCCTCTTCATCATTTTCAACAATCATTATATGTAAATATCTCATTAAAGTCAAGCAACACTTAAGAATTTGTTTCTATCATTAAATTCTTGGCGTTAGTTTCATTCTTTGTTGCTAAATTTCTAACCCAATTTTCTTTTTTGTACCTTGATAAAGCAAATATTGATTTAGGCAACTCTAGACCTTGAACAATCAAAAACAACATCACGACATTTAGATTAGTAACTCGAGCCAGAATAAATATAAGCGGCACTTGCACAACCCACATATATCCCGAATCCATCAACATCGTTGACCTTGTATCGCCACCAGATCTTAAAGTAAAGTACATCGAAACATTAAATGAGAACACCGGAATAAATATTGCATTAATCCGAATATTCTTGCCAGCTAATATCTTAGTCGCTTCACTTACATCATATAAATCGACAATAAAGAAACTTAAACCAAAAAGAATCAATCCGGTGAAAAAAGCAAAAACAACCGCAAACGCTATTACTTTCTTGGCATTGTCCTTAGCTTCTTCAAGCATATTCTTTCCTAAAGTGTTACCCACTAAAACAGCTATTCCAGTACCTATACCCCCAAAAGTCACAAACACCAACTGACTTATCGCTCCGGTAATCGTCATTGCGGCTAAAGAAATATCACCTCTAGTGGAGTAACTTTGCATAAACATTGTTTGTCCCATTGACCAAAAAAACTCATTTAATAAAAGCGGTATAGCCATGATAATGATTCCCTTTAAAACCACTTTTTCGATTTTAAAGATATCTTTTACTCGCGTATTAAATATTTTTCCTTTTTTAACCAACAAGATCATCATCAAACCAAATTCTACAAACCTAGAAGCAAGCGTACCATAAGCGGCACCTTCTACACCTAATTCTGGAAAGCCAAATTTACCGAAGATCAGCAAATAATTTAATCCAGTATTGGTTAATATCGCTGCTATTGTTATATAAAGCAAAACCTTAGTTACGCCAATCTCTCTAAATGTAGTGGATATTGCAATCGAAAAGGCCCATGGCAACATACTCCATTTAACAATATTTAAATAATCCATTCCCCCAGATAAAGTAACTTCATTTTCAGTAAATAAACCAATCAAAAACGGACCAAACACACTAAACACAAATACACTTAAAATAACCAACATCAAAGCCACTATCAGTTTAAACCTAAAAGTCTCTTTTAACTTTTCAACTTCACCACTCCCAAAATACTGGGCAGTAAATATCCCAGCTCCACCAAGAGCCCCGAAAGTAATAAGGATAATCACAAAATACAGCTGATTAACAACTGAAACTGAGTTGATAGATAATTCTCCCAAACTACCGACCATCAAGTTGTCTATCAACTGTAAAGATGAGGTTAAAAGCTGCTGAAGAACAATCGGCAGCGAAACCTGAAATAATCTTTTATAAAATACTCTACTACCAATTAAACTACGCATAAAAGCCTCTATTTTTTCTTACTATTGAACACCTTTCTTAAATTAAGACATCCATAAGTATAAACTTTCGTATTAAAACTATCAGGAATATCAAAATAATATCCCTTATTACTATCTAATAAAACCACTATTATCGATGTGAAAAATTTAGCGGTATTCAATTCTTCTTTAACTAAATACTCTTTAGATATTTTCTTTACTATATCTTTATCGTTTTCAGTTACATTATCCAACTCATAAAAAAGAACCGCACTTATATTATTACAACCATTATTATAAAATCTTCTTAATTTAACTGCTTCTTTATCCAAACTGCTTTCGATATCCTTATCGCTGATAAACTTACCGTAATAACAGATTCCTTGAGAAGCAACCTTTTTAAAATAATAGCCATTACTTAGTAATTCATAATTATTCTTTAATAAATCACCTTGTAATTCTTCAACTGAATTATACTCAACTTCTTTCAGTTCGATTGATTCATATAAGTCTTTTTTATTCTTAAAACCATATTTTTCCGAATCTCTTTTAATTATCCCCTTCAAAACTAAATAACCACCGAGAAAAACAAAAAAGACGATAACTCCATAACTAATCCAATTATCATCCGGATAAGAATTATCCAAGATTAAACTCATGAAAAAAGCAATAAAACCTAGAACTAAAAATACTTTTGAAAAAATGTTTAAAACCAAGATCTCTTTCTTATCCTTAGGTTGGTTTTCACTCATAAATAATCACCCCTAATCTAACCCTTATAATTTTATCATACTAAAGAAATTTAAAGAAGAAAAACAATCTAACAAAATAAAAAAACACCATAACTTTTCTTAGTTATGGTGCATTTGTAATAAATCTATTCAATATCTAATAAAAGATTTTTCTTTTTCTCATAATCAGCTTCAGTAATAAGTCCGTCTTCAACCATCTTAGCCAATACTTTGAGTTGGGTTTCCACGAAACTAGCATCTTTAACCAATGGACTTTCTTCTCTAGGAAAACTAGGATTAGAATAATCATCCCCCATACCAAGTTCTTCTTTGCCTTTTCTTACCAAATAAACGATACTAAATGCAAAAGGAACACCTGATAATCCCCAAATTACAAATCCCATAAAAGGAATTATAAAAAAGAAAATCAATCCTGCTAAAACCAATAAACTATAGTAAACTAAACCGGTAATAATTAAACCTTTTTCCGCTCTTTGCAAAGCAGGAATCAGTAACAAAATACCTAAAACGATTAATAATATTTCGATTACTAACGCCCAAACGGCAACCGCATCACTAAAACTTCCAATTAAACCAATTGCCCCAAAAACTATTGAATAAATCGCTACTACTTTTTTGCTGTTATGCTCCTCATTAATATCACATCCTCTAAGAATTTCATAATCTAATTTTATATTCATTATATGAAGATGTCAACCCTATCAGCCAAATCTTTAAAGTTACTTGCTAAGAAAATCGATATTTGTTAAGATATTCTTATGTGAGGTATATTATGAATATTATCCATTTCAAAAATGTAGGCGAACTTATTGATTTCTTAGAAAAAAACAATCAATCTGACGAAGGTATTTGGATTAAATTTGATAAGAGAAAAACACCTTCTAAACTAACATCGGATCAGGCTTTAAAAACCGCACTATGTTACGGCTGGATCGATGGACAAATCAAATCACTAGATGATGATTTTTACTTAAAATACTTTACTAAAAGAAGAAACAAAAGTAACTGGAGCGACAGAAATAAAAAACTAGCAAATGAATTAATCGCAAAGAATTTGATGAAACCACCTGGGTTTGAAGAAATCTCTAAAGCTAAAAAAGATGGAAGATGGGATAAGAAAGATTATGAATTTATAGAGACAGCAATAGAGGATTTTAATCTTTTATTAAAGCCATATTCATTAGCCCACGACAACTTCAAGAAAATGTCTCCATCAATTCAAAAAATTTATGCAAATAGTTATTATTATCTCAAGAATGAATCTTCTAGAATATCGCGATTGGAAAAAATAATTAAACGTTTGGAAGAAAACTAAAAACCAATGTAAAAGCCCTTAGATAAGGGCTTTTCTTTTATTCAATAACTTCTAAAATAACACAAGCTTTAAATCTTTTATCATATCCTGCTCTCACAGTTTTATTCGAGTATTTATCAATTGGATTAACCTTGATAATCCCGGAATTAAAAACAGCCAATGTATCAACTTTCTCAAGCTTTGAATCGATTTCCATCTCGACTTCAAATGCGATCAATCCTGAATATGAAGGAATGACCTTATCAAGTTTAACAATTTGAATAAACGCGGGTTCAAGATTGCTGTAGTAGCGATAACGAAGATAATAGTAAAGCGTTAATAATCCAAAAAACAAAAAAACCACAAGCGACGTTGAAAAGATAACACCAGCTTCAATTCTAGCAGCCGTTAAAGTAATGACTAGAAACATAAACAAACTTGTTCCAACTATACCTAAAACCATAAAATTGAATTTATAGTATCTTGTTTCCGGTATGCAACTATATTTAACTTCTTCCATTATAATCAAAAATTATTATTTATAAGGAATATAAAAGTGATATTCGTCACCGATAACTTCAGTTAAAACATAAACTTTGGAAATATCAGTTTTTAAACCATTTTCTTTTAAATATTCATCAAAACTTAAATGTTCATGACCTCTTAAATAATTATGATACTTTTCTTTATCCCCAACAAAATGAACAAACTTATTGTTATTTAAAACCAATGTTTGTAAACCTTTAGAAGCCTTAGTTCCCGTTGGAACACTTAGATAAGTGATATAAGTGACATATTCTACCTTGCTTTGAATCATGATGAAATCTAAAATAAATCTTCTTCCATCGGTAATATCATTTTCCAACGCAAAAGCATCAATCATTTCATCAGCTTTTTCTCTAGTGTCTGACATTGAATAAACTAATGTATCAAAATCTAATGTAACCAGTTTAAAATTATTTTCCATGTTCTTCTCCCCACTAATCTTCACAATTTAAATAATCTTATGTAAATTATAACAATCCATCTAACTTAATTCAATACCTAGTATTATCACTTTAAATATAATTAAATCAAAAAACCTAAAATAGCTGCAACTATTACAATTAAAGGAGCGGGTATTTTTCTTGATAACAATAGCAAAACACTTACTGCTACCACTAAATACCTTATCCAATCAACTTCAAGTGAATATACCGATGTAATTGCGGTCATTGCAATCAAACCCGCTGCAGTAACGCCTACGCCTCTTAAAAATGATTTTACGCTTGGAATATCTCTTGTCTTATGCCATAAAGGAAAGATAAAAAATACCAAAAGAATTCCCGGTAAAAAGATACTGAAAGCTCCAACTAACCCAGCTAAAAGCGAATAGCCACTACCCGCAAAGGTTCTAGCTGATACAAACCCCGCAAAACTAAATAAAGGTCCTGGTATTGCTTGGTCAATCGCATAACCTGATAAAAAGTCGTTTAAACTAATTAAAGTCTGTGATTGAACCAAATCTTGAATCATTAACGGAATCACAATTTGTCCGCCGCCAATAACTGAATATCCATAACGATAGAAAGAACTATATAACATAACCCAATCGTTGCTAAAGATAATTCTTAAACCTTCATTCAACAAAGCTATTCCAATTACAAGAATTAAGATAATCCATTTTGGTTTAAAAACAGTTCTTACCTTTTCTTGATAATTACTTTTTCTATAGAACAAAACATATCCAAAACCACCAAAAAAAAGCAAAACCGGAACTACCCACATAGAATATCTAACCAATAACAAGCTTAAAATGAGCATTACTATAAATAGTATAATATCAACTTTAGTCTTGATAACTTTTCTTGATAGAGAAATCGCCGCATAGATGATAAAAGCCACAGCTACAGCTGGTAAATACTCAATAACAGGTTTAAAGCCGATATCACCGTCGATCACTGTGAAAAATACACCAATTAAACTCATCGTAAGAATTGCCGGTAAAGCCCAAACCAAAAATGTGAGAATTGCTAGAATCGGTCCGCCAACATAATACCCAATTGCCGTTATGGTTTGCGTACTTGAAGGTCCGGGAACCAATGCATACAAACCTATCATTTCCGATAATTCTTCTTCAGTCAAATAATTTTTCTTTTTAACCATATGAGAAGAAAATACTCCATAATGAGCTTCAGGGCCACCAAAAGAACTTAAAGAGCACATTAACACATCAAATAAGAATGATTTCCAGCTGATATTTTTCTTATCAATCATAAGCAATCACCTCTAATATCTTTAACTCTTATTTATATTTTATCATAACGTCTGCTAATAAAACTTGCTGAAGACCTAAAACCTACCTTAAGTCTATTCAATATTTATACAATGTAATGGTATTATAGATTGAATTTTTCTCTTATGATTTTCGCTGTTTCTTCAATTGTCAAATTAGTATTATCAATCTTTATATAATTATCGTAAGGTATTTCTCCATCATAAGAAACCAATCGATACTTATCCATCGTTTTTAATAATTCGTTTCTAGACCATTCAACATTTCTTTTACTCGGTTTTTCACTTAGTCTATCTTTTGTTTCGTTTCTAATCAATCTTTCTTCAATATCAGCGACAAGTTCAACATAATGGATTTTATAATCTTTAAACTTTTCTCTAATATACTCCATAAAATCCCAATCAGATTTCAAAGAAAAACCCCAAACAAAAGTGAAAATTAATCCTTTTTTATGTTTAATAAAAGTATCCATCACCAATTCTCTTACACCTCTATTTATTTCGTTAAACAAAGGTGTTCCATACTGATCAAATTTTAATCCCAGTTCAATTGACATATGATTATGGAATAATTTCAAGTCAGTTGTCTTTGCAAGTTCATAACCTACCGCCATCTTACCGACAGCCTGTGCTCCGATTATTATTACTAAATTCATTTTCATCACCTAAATAAAATGTTTTGTTAACGCTACTAATAAACTTTATCATTAAATATTTGTTTTAACAATACATGTTAATAAAAGAAATATAATACATAAAAAAAACAATACCATTAGCCTCATAACTGATTATTGGCTAGCTTAGCTTCTTTTAGACAATTAGAAAACTCACCATCTAAACCTTATTTTATCATAATCAATTAATGCGATGAAATCAAATACTTAAAAACCCCTTCAAATTAATATAACGCTTGTTATTTTATATTTGTTAAATTTATATTATTTTGAATTTTTTCTTGTTTATATTTAAAATAGATGTTATAATTCATTTATATAATAACACTTGTTATTTTTATTTAATTTAATTTGGAGGTATTAATTATGGCAAGAATAAAGGTTTTAACACAAGATCAAATCATTAAATGCGCTTTTGATATAGCTAGAAGTAAAGGTCTTAATGCAATAACTATAAGGGAAATCGGTAAGCAATTAAAAAAATCTACCGCTCCAATCTATACACAGTACCAAAGCATTGAAGATATCATTGATGATTTAGAACTATACATTAACAAAGTTCTACTAGACTATACCCAGAAGCCTTATACTGAAAACGGATTTCTTAATATCGGTATCGGATTCATTAATTTCGTCTTAGAAAACAAAAGAATTTTTTCTGATTTTTTTATGTCAATCGAAAGTCCTTCATCAATATTTTCTAACGATAAAGAAATTTATCTTCCACACATGAGAAAAGATTACCTTTTGAATCAATTATCTGATGCTTCTTTAACTCAGATTTATAGCGACATAGTCGTTTATTGTTACGGACTAGCTGTCATGATTTGCTCAAACCTCAGTGAAACTAACGAACTGAATTACTATATAAATAAACTTCAAGAAGCAGGAAATATCATGATCAGTTATCAAATGTTTAAATCTGGCTTATATGATGATATTGTTAGAGAATTAATTACAAAGAAGGGACAATCATAATGACTGTTAATTTAACAGAAAAACTTAATAAATATATTGAAGAGTTCACAAAGAAAACAGCTGGTATTTCTGTAGCAATAATCCAAAAAGACAAGGTTGTATATGAAAAATACTTTGGTTATATCGACTTGAATAAAACACCAAACTCATCTTCAGCTAAAATGATGATTGGTTCAACTACGAAAGTTGTCACAGCCTTAGCTATACTTAAACTTTATGAAGAAGGAGTTGTGGACCTTGATACGGATATATCCGAATATATCACCGAATTAAATATTAAATCTCGTTTTTTAAAAAAAGATGTCACTATAAGGAATATTCTAATGCATAGAAGCGGGTTAGCTTCAGATAATCTTGATTTCATAACATCAAAGTTTACTAGTCTAGAGAAAATTGTTGAAATCGCAAATCAAACACCTCTATCCTATGAACCTCTATCAATGTACTCATATTCAAATATAGGCTTTGGATTACTTGGGGTCATCATTCAAAGAGTAAGCAAAATGTCTTATGCTGAATACATTAAAGAAAACATATTAGATCCTCTAGAAATAAGTTTTGAATTCATTCCAAATGATTCTAAAAAAATAAATGATGATATCAACATTTCACAATCATTTACCAATGATCTAAAAGTTATGCCAGATCCATTAAACAATATTATTTCCGCTGGCACAAATACTTATTGCACGCTAAAAGACTTAATTGCCTTACTAAAAGTTTTTATTGAACCAGATAAACAAAAGTTGCTAAAAAAAGAAACTATTTCCCTTATGCTTAAAAAACCTTATTTTGAAGATATAATCGATGGGGAAATGGTACACGGTCTTGGTTTAGTCTATCAAATGTATAATTTCGATAAATCCGAAATAGGTGATGTAATCGCACATGGCGGTGATACGATATATCATCATACAAGATTTGCTTTTGTACAAAAACTTAATGTAGGTTTCATTGTAATGACAAACACTGAAAATGGTCTAGAAATATCTATGAAAATTGCTCAAAAGATGATGGAAGAGTTTTTCAAACAAAAAAACATTCCAATGAATCCTTTGTCAATAAAAGACTCGAAAACCGTTGAAAAAATTGATGACGATATCTTAGGAACATATGAAGGCCCAACAAACAGCTTTATTATTCATAAAGAACCTGATGGATTTTATGCAAACATTCAAAATTTGGAACTTAAGTTAATTCTAAGGGAAGACGGGTTTTATAAACCGATTCCTACTGGAATTGCAGCATCTCCTCAGTTTTCTGGAATGTTCGATAATCTACTTCTGCACATCAAGAAAATAAACAATAAAAAAATACTCTTTGGTAAAATGTATAGTGGCAGCGTCTTTAATTCCACAAAAATAGCTTATGAAACATTTAGTGAAGACACAGATAAATATGATCATGTATTAGGGTTTTATAAGCTTGATGATAGAGATATTCAAGATTATAAGGTCATCAATAATGTATCGATTTTGAAACAAAACGGTTGCATGAAATTAAAGATGAACTCATTTGGTCAACAACTATTACTCAGTCTTAAAGGATCGGGAGATAATGCACTAGAAATACAAGGATACGGAAGATTTTCCGGTGATACAATCATCATTGAAGAAAAAAGTGGAAAAATCAATATAAAACTATTGGGATTTTTCCTAACTAAAATTTAATGTTATTTCTATTGCAAAATAAAAAAGGTGATATCCAAACAATAATATGTACCCTAAGTCAAGGA
>DDWJ01000035.1 GCA_002345505.1 Caryophanales bacterium UBA2289 | reverse complement strand
AAAACTTGTTTTTCATTTTTTTATCTAACCGTGACATAAGTTGTAACTTAAGTTATAATTAAACTAGCATTAAAAAAAGGAGTTTTAATTTTATGAATTTAGAAATCAGATATGCAAAACCTTCTGAGAGCAAACTAATCTTGGAGTTTATTAAAGGTATCGCTGAGTATGAATTATTAAGCAATCAAGTAGTAACATCTGAAGTTGAACTATATAACAGCATTTTCATAGAAAAAAGTGCTAAAGTAATCATCGCATTTTTAGATAACGTACCAGCTGGTTTTGCGCTATTCTTTTATAATTTCTCGACATTTAAAGGTAGAAAAGGTTTGTATTTAGAAGATTTATTCGTTTATAAAGAATATCGCGGTAAAGGCATCGGCAACGCTTTATTCAATTATTTATTAGCCGAAGCAAAAAAGAATAATTGCGGCAGGATGGAATGGGTCTGCCTTAACTGGAATAAACCGGCAATCGATTTTTATTTAAGTAAAAAAGCCATTCCAATGGACGAATGGACGACATTTAGAATTGATGAATTAGATTTCTAGTTGATTAAAGCAAATCACTTGGAAATAGTGAATTACTTTGTTAAAATAGGTAAGGTATATAATATTAAGTATTTTCGGAGGATAAAAACAATGCCAGTTAAAGTTACTACAGAAACTTTTAAAAAAGAAGTATTAGAATCAGATATTCCAGTAATCGTAGATTTCTGGGCTCAATGGTGCAGACCATGTTTAATGTTAGCTCCAGTTTTAGATGAAATTTCTAAAGACTTGGAAGGACAAGTTAAAGTCGCTAAAGTTAACGTTGATGAAGAAGGTTATTTAGCCAATCAATTCCGTGTTTCAAGTATTCCTACAGTTTATTTATTTGAAAATGGTCAAGTAAAAACTCAAGTAGTAGGCTTAATGAGAAAAGATGATCTATTAAAGAGATTAGGCCTAAAATAAGAATGTATGATGTAATAGTGATTGGCGGAGGACCTGCGGGAGCATCCGCCGCTATTTATTTACAGCGATTTCGTTTGAAAGTTTTAATGATTATGAAAGATTTAGGTACCTTAGGTAAAACTAATCATATTGATAATTATTGGGCTTTTGAAAATACTGTAAGTGGAAAACATCTTGTAGAACAAGGTGTCGCTCAAGCTGAAAGACTTGGAGTTACTGTTGTCGAAGAAGAAGTTATCGGAATTGAGAATTTTGAAGATTTTACCGTTAAAACAACTAGGAATCAATTTCAAGGTAAAACCGTTCTAATAGCTACCGGTCAAGCAAAACCAAATATCAAGGTAAAAGGCTTTAGAGAGTTTATTGGTAAAGGCGTCAGCTTCTGTGCTATCTGTGACGGATTCATTTACCGAAATAAAAAAATCGGTGTTATCGGTAATGCTGAATTTATGCTAGAAGAACTAGAAGTTTTAAGAAACTTCACTACAGATATTACTGTTTTCACTAATGGTTTAGGGTTACCTTTACATATTGAAGAAGAGATTAAAGAAAAACTAGTAACTGACCCATTATGTGAAATTCAAGGTGATGAAGTAGTTAAAAAAGTTGTAACCGAAGACGGTGAATATGAAGTTGATGGATTATTCATCGCTATCGGAACACCTTCGGCTAATGATTTTGCATTAAGAATCGGTGCTTTTATTGAAAACAACTATATTGTCGTTGATGATAATCATATGACAAATGTCCCTGGATTATTCGCAGCTGGGGATTGTATTGGTGGTTTATTACAGGTTGTTAAGGCCGCAAGTGATGGAGCTCATGCCGCAATCGCGATAAATAAATATTTAAAAACATTAAAATAAGACAGGTTTTTTCTAAAAAAACCGTCTTTTTTTTATAAATATTCAAAAATGAACAAATGTTAAAAACAACGACATTTTTTAATTAATAAATGGCCAAAAACGGCCCTTTTTAGACATCATTATAATCGCGCCGTTTAGCGGTCGGCTCCAGTTTTGACTTTATGAAAAAGCTTTCTAAAAAATAATAGTAAAAAACCCTTGCAATTTTTGAAAATAGTTTTATAATTATCTCTTGTAAATAAATAATAATTAGGAGGTAAATGATGGAAAATAAAAAGCCTTTGATCGAACTTAAAAACATTTCTAAGAGTTATGATGATGAAGTTGTTGTTAATGACGTCAACTTAACGATTTATGAAAATGAGTTTTTAACACTTCTAGGACCATCAGGATGTGGAAAAACCACAATTTTAAGAATGATTGCCGGATTCATTAAACCGGAAGCAGGAGAAGTTATTATCAATGGCAAAATTTTCAATGATTTGCCTGCGTATGCAAGACCAATCCACACTGTATTTCAAAAGTATGCGTTATTTCCTCACTTGAATGTGATTGATAATGTCGCTTTTGGTTTAAATAATCGTAGTTGGGAATATTTAGAAAGTTTCTTTGGCAAAGATAAAATTGAAAAAGAAGCAAAAGAGTTAGGAGACATCTCTAAGAAAACTATTATTAGAAAAGCAATTAAGAACTTAATCTATAAAGACAGCGAACAAGCTTTAAAACTTGTTAAACTAGAGGGTTTCAAAAAAAGAAAGGTTGACCAATTATCTGGCGGTCAGCAACAAAGAGTTGCACTTGCTAGAGCTTTAGTTAATAAACCGCAAATTCTTCTTCTAGATGAACCGCTAGCTGCACTTGATCTAAAGCTAAGACAAAACATGCAATATGAACTTAAAGAAATGCAAAGAAACTTAGGAATTACATTTTTATTCGTAACTCATGACCAAGAAGAAGCAATGACAATGAGCGACCGGATAGTCGTTATGAAAGAAGGCGTAATTCAACAACTAGGCACACCTAAATCTATCTATAATGAGCCAATAAATCGTTATGTAGCGAATTTTATCGGTGAGACGAATATACTTAAGGGTACATACATTAAGAAAGATACAGTCAATTTCTTAGGCGTTGATTTTAAATGTATGGGTTATACTTTTAATGATAACGAAGAAGTTGATGTAGTTATCAGACCGGAAGATTTTGACGTTGTGGATACAGATAAAGCAAAGCTGGTTGGAGAAGTAGTTTTCAGTTTATTTAAAGGCGTTCATAATGAATACGAAGTTTTAGTTAAAAACGAGAAACTATTGGTTCATACCTATGAGAGTTATGAAGTCGGTCAACCGATTGGTCTTACGATCGATCCATATGAAATTCATATGATGAAGGTTGAAAAAGGTGAATAAAGAGTTTAAAGTCTTAGCCAGACCATACATGGTATGGTTAAGCGTCTTAGTATTCGTACCGATTCTCGCAATGATTTTGATTAGTATATCTAATTTAAATTCTAGCGTTAGCGTCGGTGAACTTATGATTTCATTCAGTCATTTTAAACTGCTGTTGGAAAGTTCTACTTTAATAGCTTTTAGAAACTCACTAGTCTTCGCAACGCTAACGACTTTACTTAGTTTTGTCTTAGGATATTTCATCGCTTATGAAATTAAATTAAGTAAGTTTAAAAACAAATTTATCCTTCTAACAATCGTTATTTTACCGATGTGGTCAAACCTAATCTTAAGAACCGAAAGTTTAGCTAATATCATGTCAGAAAATAATATCTTAAAAAGTATTTTAGGATTTAACCTTTTTGGAAATATTAGTGGTACTGGTGTAGCTGTGCTATTCGGTTTGGTATTTACTTATATGCCGTTTATGATTCTTTCCGTTTATACCGCATTAGAAAAGATTGATTTTGCCTTAGAAGAAGCTGCGCTTGATTTAGGATTATCACCGATTAAAAAATTCTGGAAAGTCGTTTTCCCTTTGTCATTAAAAGGGGTTGTGACAGGTTCGATAATGGTATTCTTGCCAACTTTAGCTGGTTTTGCAATTCCAAAAATCTTATCAAGAGGCAGAATCGTTTTTATCGGTACTATCATCGAAAACAAGTTCGTTTATACAAATTACAATCATGGCGCATTGCTTGCGGTAGTTATCTTATTCTTCATCTTAGGTTCAATTCTTTTGTTAACCAAGTTTGATAAGGAAGGAGAAACACTACTCTAATGGAAAAAGAACGTGCTACTTTAAAGGATTACGGGTACCGTGATTTTACTTTAATGAATAAAATTTATAAAATATTAAAGAAATTTTTTGTTGTATTTATCATCTTCGGTCTTTATATCTCAATTATCGTTATCGCAATTCAATCGGTAAATGAAAGTAGAATTATCTCTGAGTTTACAAGGTTATCATTCAAATGGTATGGCAATATCTTCCAAGAAGAAGAACTTATGCAAGCCATCAAGAATACATTTCTCGTCAGCGGTATTGCGACAGTGCTTGCGACAATTTTAGGAACATTCTTTGCGATTGGTCTTTATGCTTTAGGCAAAAAGGTAAGAGTAATCTGGATGTTGCTGAATAATGTACCTATCTTAAATGCTGATATCGTAACTGGTTTTAGTTTGATGTTGATGTTTAGATTATTAATGGTTGTTTTTCCGAATATATTCGGTCTATTCACCCTTGTTATGGCACATTTATTCTTTACGATACCTTATGTTGTTTTAAGCGTTATGCCAAAACTTAAGGAAACCGATCCAAACCTTATGGATGCGGCATTAGATTTAGGGGTAAGACCATATAAAGCATTGATTAAAGTTGTCATTCCGGCGATAAAGGCTGGTATCTTCTCAGGAATGCTTTTAGCCTTAACAATGAGTATCGATGACTTCGTTATCAGTTACTTCAATACGGGAGCGGGATTTGACAATTTATCAATTTGGATTTACGCCGTAATTGGTAGAAGAAACTTAACACCTTCAGTTTATGCTTTCTCAACATTACTTACATTATTTACTCTCTTAGGGTTACTAATATATTCATTTTTGCAAAAGCAAAAGAAAGGAAGAAAAAATGAAAAAAATAATATTAATGGCAGGGCTTCTTAGTATACTTTTAGTTTTAAGTGCTTGTAGTTCAAAACCAAAATTAAGAATTTTGAACTGGGGCGAATATATAAATGATGAAGTAGTAGAAAACTTCGAAAAGGAATACGGCATCGACGTAGTAATTAGCGTTGCCGATTCAAACGAGTTGTTCTACTCAAAAATCAAAAGCAAAACAACTGCTTTTGACTTAGTTATTCCATCTGATTACATGATTGAAAAGATGGTACAAGAAGATATGTTATTGCATTTGGATTACAGTAAATTACCTAATTATTCATCTGTAACTTATATGGATGGAGTTGAACAAATTTTTGCTTCCATGACTGAAACTACACTTTTAGCAACTGATGATGAAATTGACTTTAAAACTTACGCTGTACCGTATTTTTGGGGAACATTTGGAATTATCTATAACAACCGCGTTGATGGCTTAGAAGAAGCGTTATACACAAATGGTTGGGACGTTTATTTCGAAGCTAATAATTATTTCCCAACTGCTAGAAGAGGAATGTATGATGTTCCTCAGTTTGCTTTCGCTGCGGCTATGATGTATATGGACAAAAACCCTAACGATTATAGTTTAGCAAATCTTGATTTGGTAAGATCGGTACTAGAAACAGCTGATTTCACTGAATGGGGCGACGATACTTTAAAAAGAAACGTTGAATCTAATAACTTAGATTTGGCTTTTACTTATACTGGCGATTATTTAGACAGACTTTACATCCAACTTTCTGAAGAAAAAACTTTAGAAGAAGTAAGAGAGGAGTTTGATCTTTATATCCCTGACACAACAATGGTATTCATTGATGCAATGGTTATTCCAAATACTGCAACTAATCTTGACGGTGCTCATCAATTCATCAACTACTTGTTAAAACCTGAAAACGCAGCTTTAAACGCTGAAGTTGTAGGTTATGCAGTAGCGACTGAAGAAGCTTTTGATATCATAATGTCTTATCTTGAATCAGAAGATTTAGAAAAGAAAAATTGGGCAGTTGCTAACAGTATTTATTACAATATGGAAGTTGAAAGAACCTATTATCCTTTAACTTCATTAAACCCTACTGATACCGATGCAATTGGTACAATGGTTCAAAACGTAATTACAGGATAATTAATAAAATCACAAAAGTTCTAACTAAATCTAAGTTAGAACTTTTTTTATTAATATGATTCATGTTACAATTGAACTACTTTATGAGGAGGAGAAAATATTGGAATATAAATTTAATCCGATTTCAATTGATGATGTTTTTATAATTGAAAATTGGAGATATGATGGCTACATGAAAAGTATCTTCATGAAACCATATCACGATAATCTAGCTTCTTTAGGAGTGTTAAAAGGACCAGACTTATGTGATGGTTTTTCTGTCTATGTAGAGAAAGATTTATTTGGACTGTTTGAGTATTATCACCGAGATGATTTTATCGAAATTGGTTTAGCGATAAATCCAAAATATATCAAAAAAGGTTATAGTAAGAGCTTTATTGAAGCTGGCATTTCATTCGCCAAGAAAAACTATAATTATCAGAAAGATTATATTTATCTAACTGTTGAAAAAGAAAATATTGCTGCTTACAATGCCTACAAAAATGCTGATTTTGTAATAGTTCATGAAGATGCATTAGAAATTGTCATGCGAAGAAAAGTTTAATAAAAAAGTTCCAACCATTAAAAGTTGGAACTTCTTTTTTTAATAAAAATTAATTTGCTTTAAAGTTAAATGGAATACCAGATGCTTTTGGAGCTCTCGAACGTTTAGAAGTAAGTGCCAAGATTAGCATAGTTGCTAAATATGGTAATATTCTAAAGATGGTTCCAAAAGGAACGTTAGGGAACTGTACAATCAAATCACTGATCCAATCAAATGAGAAGAAAGTTACAGAAAGAGCTTTAAACATTCCAAAGAAGATAGCTGCGATGAATACTCGCATTGGTTTCCATTGACCAAAGATCAAAACGGCTAAGGCTAAGAAACCGTATCCAGCAACTGTTCCTTCAAAACTTACAGAAATTGGTAATGCGTAAACTAAACCGCCTAAACCACCTAAGAACCCTGATAATAATACGCCGATCCAGCGGTAACGATAAACATTGATACCAACTGATTGAGCAGCTTCTGGATGCTCACCGCAGGCAGAAAGTCTTGAACCAAACTTAGTCTTATAAATAACAATAGTAGATACAATAAGAATTAAAATACCAATGTATAAAGTAAGATAAGCTTGTTTAAAGAAAATATAGTTTATGTTAGGGAATACTCCTGCTAAAAAGTCTGAATCTAATCTAAATACGCTATTGTCATAAGAAATTTGGACAGCGTTATTAGGTTGGAATTGTTTAGCTAAGAAGATTGCCAAAGCACCACCTACAAGGTTTAATGCCGTACCACCAATTACTTGGTTAGCTCTCATGTTGATAGCTAAGAATCCAAGTAAACTAGAGAATATCGCTCCACCGATACCAGCTAAAATCATTGAGATAATCAATAATAATTGCGGAGCTCCTTCTAAGAATCCGATAGCTTGCATTTTGTTAATGAAGAAAGTACCACAAAATGCACCGATAACCATCAAACCTTCAAGGGCGATGTTTACAGTACCACTCTTTTCCGAAAACATACCGGCGATAGCTACGATTAGTAAAGGAATAATAAAGAATAACGATTGTGATATAAAGAATACCATTATTCATCACCCTCCTTTGCTTCAAAGGCCACATCTTGTGTGTTCTTTTTCCTTTTGAACTTATGGAAGAATTTTTTGATGTTGCCTAAATTTTGAGTCAATATCAATGAGAAGGCACTGAAGTAAAGAATGATTGCAATAATAATGTCCACAATCTCTTTAACGAATCCAACGCTTTGCATTGCCGTTCCCGCTAATTTAATATGGGAAACAAAGAATGTTGCGAATACTACGCCAATTGGATTACTTGATGCAAGTAAGGCAATAGGAATACCATCAAAACCAGGTGTTAAAATTACATTTTCAATCGCATAAGCATTTCCTAAGTTGAAGCGGTTAGGTCCAAGAATGAATAAAGCTCCACCAAGACCAGCCAACATACCAGAAATAGCCATTGACATGAAGATGCCTTTTTTCTCATTTACACCAGAGTATTTAGCAGCGTGACGATTTAAACCAACCGCTTTTAATTCACGGCCAAATACGGTTTTGTTAAGTAGGAAATATATAAGAATTGCAGTACCGATAGCGATTAAAATTGAAATATCTAAACCGCTATTAGGGAATAACTCATCAAAGAATCCATAAGGAGTTCTAGCTAATTGGTCAACTTTGATAGTTCTATTGTTTGAGCCGTCAACTACTCTTGTTTTTAAGAAATTAGAAGTCAATAGTCCATTAACAAGATACATACCGACATAGTTAAACATAATTGATGTGATAACTTCATGCACGTTATATCTTGCTTTGAATAGACCTGGAATAGCTCCCCACAAGAAACCACCGGCCATACCGGCTAATACAGCTACTATCCATTGGAAACTTCCTAAACTATCACCAAGGATACCAACTAAGACTGCACAGAATAAACCGACAGTATATTGACCACTAGCACCTATATTAAATAAGCCAGTCTTAAAGGCAAAAGCT
Source organism: Caryophanales bacterium UBA2289 (assembly GCA_002345505.1). Lineage (GTDB taxonomy): Bacteria > Bacillota_I > Bacilli_A > Izemoplasmatales > Hujiaoplasmataceae > UBA2289. The sequence goes on along the minus strand of DDWJ01000035.1, from coordinate 18,103 downwards.
ACAGATAAACCTGTAAAGATTAACGGTGCTGAACTAAGCAATAATACCCCGATACCAGCTTTAACGCCATTAGGATTATTTAATGTACCTTTGATTAATCTAGTAATACCTTCAGTTGCATTATCAGGTTTGATAATCCACATCAATAAGATACCCATTATTAAACCGATTGATATTGCAAGCATAGCTCCTAAAAACGCATTGAATCCTTCAGCCTTTTTGAACCTGCCAAAGAATTTAGCTATTGCCTTGCCAATCTTTTTTAAGACTGGTAAGACTTTTGCCCAAACCTTTTTAACAAAAGGAACGATTTTAGCCCAAAGGTTCTTGAAGAAATTGCCAATTTTCTTTAATACATTATTCATCACCAGCAACCTCCTCTTCTTCAGGTTTTGGCTCGGATAACTTGTCTGGATAAACGATATCTTCTTTAGCTCCAGCCATATATAGACCTAGTTCTTCAACTTCAATATCCTTAGCCATTACATTTTTAACAATTTTACCTTCATACATAACTAAGATACGGTCACTTACGTCCATAACTTCATCAAGTTCAAAAGAGATCATTAAAACAGCTTTACCTTTATCTCTTTCTTCAATGATTTTATTATGAGCAAATTCAACCGCACCGACATCCAAACCTCTAACGGTTTGAATTGCAAGAAGAAGTGAAGAGTCTTTATCGATTTCTCTGGCGATAATCGCTTTTTGTTGATTACCACCGGATAATTTACCGATTTTACTCTTTGAACCTTCCCCACTTCTAATATCGAAATTCTCAATTAGTCGCTCAGATAATTCATAAATAGGTTTTTTGTTAATAAGACCATATTTTTGAAAAGGAGATAAATGATACTTCTTCAAAGCAAGGTTATTAGCTAAATTATCTTCTAGAATCAGACCATGTTTATGTCTGTCTTCAGGAATATGGCTCATACCATTATCATTTCTAAAACGAATTGATTTATGAGTGATATCAACACCATCTAAGATAATTTGACCACCATCAGCTTTAATTAAACCTGAAAGAAGAAGTCCAAGTTCACTTTGGCCATTACCGTCAACCCCAGCTATACAAACTATTTCGCCTTGTCTAACTCTAAATGAAACGTCATCGACAACGTTTTTCTTAGTTCTAGCTGAAACAGCGGTTAGATTATTAACTTCTAACACAACTTCACCAAGTTGTGTTGGTTTTTTCTGAATGTTAAAGACAATATCTCTACCAACCATCATTTTTGATAGTTGTTGTTTTGTTGTATTTTTAGTTTCAACAGTTCCGATTACTTTACCACGTCTTAAAACGGTTACTCTATCACACACAGCCATGATTTCATCAAGCTTGTGAGTGATGAAGATAATAGATTTACCTTCTTTAGTAAGGTTTTTCATTGTAATCATCAATTGATTGATTTCTTGTGGAGTAAGAACCGCTGTTGGTTCGTCAAAAATTAAAATATCGTTTTGGCGATAAAGCATTTTTAAGATTTCTGTTCTTTGTTGCATGCTTACTGAAACATCTTGGATTTTAGCATCTAAATCAACATCTAAATCATATTGTTTACATAATTCTTTGATTTCAGCTTTAGCTTCTTTACGTTTGATAAATCCTAACTTATTTGGTTCATATCCCATAATTATATTATCAAGGATAGTAAATACTTCAACTAGTTTAAAATGTTGATGAACCATACCAATTCCATATTGATTTGCATCATTTGGGCTCTTGATATGAATAACTTCCCCATTTTTAAGTATTTTACCACTTGTTGGAGCGTAGATTCCAAAAAGGATACTCATAAGCGTTGATTTACCAGCACCGTTTTCACCGAGTAGTGCATGAATTTCGCCTTTTCTTAGATCTAGATTAACATGATCATTTGCTAGAATTCCTGGAAACTGTTTGCAGATATCTACCATTTCAATTATTTTTTGCATAAAATAAGTCTCCATTTCTAATTAAGAATGTTTGGTATAAAAAGAGAGGACAAGAAATTTTTGGTTTTCCTCATCCTCGTCCCTTTAATAAAGTAAAAATTTATCCTTCAAATACGATTACGTTTACGTCAACTTTTGCAGTTTCAAATTGCAATGCAGCTGTACCATCATCGCCAAATGCACCGATAACACTACTTACTACGATTGTTCCGTCAACTAATTTTGCATATAATGTGTCGTAATCAGCTTGATCGAAGTTTTCGAATCTTGAGAAATCTTGTGGTAAACCAATACCGCCAACTTCTGCACCTAGAACTACAGAAACACCACCGAAGTCGTCTTCCCATGTTCCATCTTCGAAGATTGCAGCTAAAGCTAATTCAACTGATAAAGATAAGCTCTTCATAGCTGAAGTAATAACTGTTGTTGAATCTCCACTTTGGTCTACGTCAACACCGATTACTTTAGCGTCAGCAGCACCTGCAGCAGCCATAACTGATTGACCAACAGCACCACCACATGCGAAGATTACTTCAACACCGCTATTGTACATTGCAGCAGCAGCAGCTTGAACTTCTGGAGTTGCTTTGAAATCGCCTGTGTATAGATAATCAACTGTGATTGCACCATCAGCTAAACCTAAGTCAGCAGCAGCTTTAGCAATACCTTGAATGTATCCATGTCCAAATCTTTGAACAGCTGGAACAGCTAAACCACCCATGAAACCTAAATGACGGTATCCTTCTACAACTGCAGCATAACCAGCTAGGAATCCAGCTTGTTCTTCAGCGTAATAGATTGAATGAGTGTTTTCTTCTAATGTTCCAACGTTAGCTGGGTTAGCATCAAGAATGATGAATTTAACATCTGGATTAGCAGTTTGCATTGCGTTAACTGCAGTTTCAAATAAGAAACCAGGTGTTACGATTACAGTTGCACCATCAGCGATTGCTTGTTCGATAGCAGCTATATAATCAGCATCTGTAGCATCAGCAGGTTTTAAATATCCATACTCAATGCCCATTTCGGTAGCGTAGTTTTTAACACCTTCAAATGCACCTTGGTTGAATGATTTGTCAGTGATATCGCCTTTATCAGTGATAAGAACGATTTTTTCATCAGCATAAGGATCAACTGTTGTTGGTTCTAATGTTGTTGGAGCTTCTGTTGTAACAGCAGGATCAGCTGTAGTTGGAGCAGCAGTTGTATTTCCACCACATGCAACAACTCCTACAAATAAGAAAGCTGCCATAAATACCATAAATAATTTTTTCATTTTCTCTCCTCCATATTTTTTTAAATCTCTAAAGAGTATTTTATCATTGAAAGGGCTTTAATACAAGAACTTTTTCGGTATTGAGCCAATAATTAATGTAAAAAAATTATTATATATAATAATATTTAAGAAAAAAAAGAATTGTTAAATCCGCCTTGACAACTTCCCTTAACCCGGTTTATAATTTATTCATAAGTTAATAAGAAAAAGAGAAATGATAGAACGAATACCGAATCTTTGCGGCTTTTTTCGTTCTATTTCTTATATAAGGGGAAATTATGGATAAACAGAGAATAATTCCTGCAATCTCAAATCATAAGAAACTTAAAGAGTTTTTAGAAACAGATTTGACATATGGAATCTTAATGAACTTCCAGTTGGCACAACTTGAAGAACTAGTTAAATTAATGAAAAAAAATAACAAAAAAGTTTTAATCCATTCGGAATTGATTAAAGGACTTACAAGCGATGAGTTTGGCGCAATCTATTTAATCCAAGTTTTAAATGTCGATGGCATTATCTCTTCAAAACCAAAAGTTATTGAAGTTTGTAAAAAAAGAGGAATTTTAGGAATCTATCGTTTCTTCTTAAAAGACACTATCTCTTTAGAACAATCCTTAGATATCGGTAAAAGACTAAGACCTGATTTCGTAGAAGTATTGCCTGCAGCTTGTTATGACTTAATACCAGAAATTAAAACAGAACTTAACGCGCAAATTTTAATGGGCGGGTTAATTAGAGATGAAGCACAAGCATTAAAATGTTTTGAAGTTGGAGCTATTGCTATAACAACTTCAAATCCGGAACTTTGGAAACTAAACTAAAAATTTAATAAATAATAAAGAGACCTAAGCGAGTAGATAAATGATAAAAATCATTTTTTTTACTCGCTTTTATTTTTAAAAGAAAGGACAAACAAAAAGTGTACGATTATATTATTATTGGAGCTGGTGTAATCGGCTCATGCATTGCTAGAGAATTATCCCGTTTTAATGTGAAAGTATTAGTTTTGGAAAAAGAAAATGACGTTGCTAATGTACAAAGCCTTGCTAATAGCGCTATTGTTCATTCAGGACACAATCCAGAACCCAATTCTTTAAAAGCTAAATTATCCGTTTGGGGTAATAAATTATATGAAGATATGGAAAAAGAATTAGAAATTCCGTTATTAAGAACGGGAGCTTTTGTTGTTGCTCATAATAAAGCTGAAGAAGAACAACTATTTGAACTAGCTAAAACAGCTAAAATCAATCAAGTTCCAGAATTCTCGATTCTAGATTACAAAGAAGCCTCATTGATTGAGCCCAACCTTTCTAAATCAGTAACCAAAGTCTTGTCTTTACCAACCACTAAAGTAACTTACCCTTGGGAAGTTGCTTTTGCGGCTATGGAAAATGCAATTATAAACGGAGTTGAGTTTAAGAAGAACTCCTTAGTAACTGCTATAAGAAAAGAAAACGATAAATTCTATGTCACTGTTAATAATTCTGATATCTTAGAATCAGTTCATCTCATAAACGCTGCTGGAGTTGCTAGTGATGATATTGCTTCATTAATAGAAAAAAATGTTCAATTTAAAATAAAGGGAAGAAAAGGCGAATACTTTGTTTTAGATAAAAGAGTTAAAGGCTTCGTTAAAAATATCTTATATCCTCTACCGACCGAACTTGGCAAAGGCGTTTTGATAACACCGCAAGTTCATGGTGAAATCTTATTAGGTCCAAACTCTCTTGAAGTCGAAGACAAATATCATCCCACTACTTCATACGAAGGTTTAACCTATGTTAAAGATCATGCTTCAATGTTAGCTGACAATATTCCATTTAACCAAATAATCAGAAGTTTCGCAGGTATTAGATCTACTTCAGATTATGACGATTTCTATATCAAAGAATCATTAGAGTTTGCCAATCTTTATCATTTAGGCGGTATCGACTCGCCGGGATTAACTGCTTGTTTTGCAATCGCAAAATATTTGGTTAACGATGTGATGAATGTAAACAAGAAGTATGCTTTAAACCCAGGATTTAATCCTTACCGTAAAAAAAGAAAAATGTTTCATCGATTAAGTCAAGAAGAGAAACAAGACTTGATTAAAGATGAACCTTTATACGGAAATATCATCTGTAAATGTGAAAAAATCACCGAGAAAGAAATTCTTGACGCAATGCATGGACCTTTAGGTTCGAATACGATTAAAGGCATTAAGAAGAGAACTAGAGCTGGTGCCGGACTATGTCAAGGCGGTTACTGTGAAGAAAAGATTATGAAAATGATAGCGAAAGAATTTAACATGTCACCTTTAGACGTGGCTTATGATAAGGAAGAAACGAAGTTATTTGTTTCTGAGACGAAGGTGAAACTATGATAAGAGACATTGTTGTTATTGGTGGTGGTGCATCAGGTCTTGCTGCTAGCATCTCCGCCAAGAAAAGAAATAAAGACGTATTATTAATTGAAAGAGAAGAAAGCTTAGGTGGAATCCTAAACCAATGTATTCACAACGGTTTTGGTCTTGAAGTGTTTAAAGAGGAATACACCGGACCAGAGTATGCTCATAAGTTTATTGAAGAATTTATGGATTTAAAAATAGATTATCTTGTTAATACTACTGTTATCAAATTAGATAAAAATAATGATGATTTTATAATCACGCTTTCTTCAAAAGAATTAGGGATAAGAAATATAACTGCCAGATCAGTAATTATCTCAAGTGGCTGTTATGAAAGAACAAGAGGTCAAATCTCCATGCCAGGAGATAGACCAAATGGCGTAATCACTGCCGGTAGTGCGCAAAGATATCTTAATATCAACGGATATATGGTCGGTAAGAAAGTCTTTATCTTAGGTAGTGGTGATATTGGTCTTATCATGGCGAGAAGAATGTATCTTGAAGGTGCCGAAGTTTTAGGTGTAGCGGAAATAATGCCTTATTCAAACGGACTTAATCGTAATATCGTCCAATGTTTAAATGATTTTGATATACCACTTTATTTATCACACACTGTAACCAATGTTGAAGCGGATGAAGATAAAAGGTTAAGCGCGATAACTATCCAACAAGTAGATGAAAGATTTAATCCGATACCGAATACTGAAAAACATTTTGAAGTAGACACCTTGCTTTTGTCAATTGGTCTAATTCCAGATATAACATTGTTAGATGATTTATATGTGGAGGTTGATCCTAAAACTAAAAGCGCTAAAATCAATCAAGCATATGAAACTTCTGTCAAAGGATTATTTATCTGTGGTAATAGTCTTCAAGTACATGATTTGGTTGATAATGTTTCTAAAGAAAGCAGTAGAGCCGGATTAAGCGCTAGTGATTATTTAGATGGATTAGTTACAAATAGAAAAAAGATAGCGATTAATCCTGGGAAAAATATTCTCTATGTAGCTCCGCAATACTTAGATTTTGGTTGGGTTGAAAAAGATTTACTAGTAAGTTACAGATCTTCAAAAAAAATTGAAAAAGCCTTGGTAAAGGTTTATCAAGGCGAAAAACTTATCTATCAAAAGAGAAGAGCATTTATCGTTCCTGCAGAAATGGAAACTTTAACTTTCTCATACCTTGAACTAGATCAAAATCAAGATATTATGATTGAAATCGAGGAGGTGTAAAAGATGGCAAAAGAATTTATTTGTATTGTCTGTCCAAGAGGTTGTAGAGTCATAGTTGATGACCAAGGCAGTATTTCTGGAAACCAATGTAAACGCGGTGAGATTTACGTTAAAAATGAAATGACCAACCCAACAAGAATCTTAACGACAACTGTAAAAACTATTTTTCCAGAAATACCTCGAGCGAGTGTTAAAACCGATCAACCGATTCCTAAGGGTTTGTTGATGAAGGCAATGGAAGAAATTAATAAAATTGTTATTGATAAAGAAATGAATATTGGTGATATTGTTATTGAACATATCTTAAACACCAATGCAAATATCGTTTTAACAAAAGAAATTAAAAGAAAGGAGGAAAGAAAATGAAAAAATACATTTTAGCTATTGATCAAGGTACTACCTCCACTAGAGCTATCATCTTCGACCAAAACTCTAATATTGTTTCGGTTGCCAATAAAGAAATCAAACAATATTATCCAAAACCAGGTTGGGTAGAACAAGATGCCAATGAGATTTGGTTGAGTGTCATCTCAACCATAACTCAAGCACTTGTTTTAAAGAATATTCTCCCTAATCAAATTCAAGCGATTGGGATAACTAATCAAAGAGAAACTTCAATCATTTGGGATAAAGATAATGGAGAACCAATTTATAATGCCGTAGTTTGGCAATCTCGTCAAACAGCTCCTATTTGCGATGATTTAAAAGCTTCAGGCTATGAAGAACTGATAAGAAATAAAACCGGACTTTTAATCGATGCTTATTTTAGTGGTACTAAAGTAAAATGGATCTTAGATAACGTTAAAGGCGCTAGAGAAAAAGCGGCCAAAGGAAAACTAGCTTTTGGAACAGTTGATTCATGGTTGATATATAAACTAACCGGTAATATTCATCGAACTGATTATTCTAACGCTTCAAGAACTTTACTTTATAATATCCATGAATTAAAATGGGACGATGAACTATTAAAGATTATGGATATTCCTAAGAGTATTTTACCGGAAGTATGTGATTCAAGTTATTTCTACGGTGAAACTTCACCAAGAAGTTTCTACGGCGAAAAAATTCCGATTATGGGTGTAGCCGGTGATCAACAAGCTTCTTTGTTCGGCCAACTTTGTTGTCACGAAGGTATGGTTAACTCGACTTATGGAACAGGTTGTTTTGTTTTAATGAACACGGGATCAAAAGTTGTTAAATCAGAAAACGGAATGTTATCTACCATTGCTTGGAAGATTAAAGACAAGTTAGTCTATGCCTTAGAAGGAAGTGTTTTTGTCGGTGGTTCTAGTGTTCAATGGCTTCGAGATGGATTAAAGATTATCAAAAGTGCTGATGAAACGGAGAAACTAGCAAAAGAATTAAAAAGCAATGAAGGCGTCTATTTTGTTCCGGCATTTGTTGGTCTGGGTACTCCTTATTGGGATAGTGAAGCTAAAGGCGCAATCTTTGGATTGACTAGAGGTACGAATGAAAAACAACTTGCAAGAGCTACATTGGAATCAATTTGTTTCCAAGTTGCTGATGTTTTAAAAGCAATGGAAGCTGACTCACATCAAAAAATTGATGTGGTTAAGGCTACCGGTGGCGCAACGGTTAATAATTATCTAATGCAATTTCAAGCTGATATCATGAATACCAAAGTAGAAAGACCGTTCATTATGGAAACTACGGCTTTAGGTGCTGCATATCTAGCAGGTATAGCTTCAGGCTATTGGCAAAATATCGAAGATATCAAACGTAGTAAAAAAGAAGATACTGCTTATCAACCAAAGATGGAAGAAACTTTAAGGAAGAGACTTTTAAAGGGTTGGAAATTGGCAGTAGAAGCTACAAGACATTTTAAAATTTAGTTTTAATTTAAAACTATTTTCAAATGCTGTTGACACCCTCTGCTTTTAAGTGTTATAATCTAGGCTGTAAAAATATAATGTAAGCGCTTAAGAGTTGAGAGTGAAGCAGGAGAGCACATGGTTTGTGTTTGTTTGGCTTGACTTTTTTTATTTAAAAAAAATTAAGGAATTATATAAAAATTTATATAAAATTTATTAGAAAGAAAAGAGAAAAGGAGAAATTATGTTAAAGAACTTATCAAAGCCATTAAAATGGCTAGTGTTACTACTAGTAGTAATACTTGTATCTAGTTTATTTGCTTCATTGGTTCAAAACTCATTTTGGTCTGTAAAAGTAGACACAATCAGTTTTGAAACTCCAAACGGGGAATTAGCAGGTTATCTTTATATGCCAAAAGGTGTAGATGAAGATAATCCAGCTCCAGCAGTTGTTTTAACACATGGTTATTTAAACAATGCTGAAATGCAAATGATTCCTGCAATTGAACTTTCAAAAAGAGGTTATGTAGTTTTGGCCTTCAGTATGTATGACCATGGGGATTCAACATGGGAAACTCCAGCAGCTTTCAATTTCTTCGTTAATGCTGTTAGCGATGCCGCTAACTACATGTACGAACAAGATTATGTTTTAAAAGATGCTGACGGTAATGGAATGATCGCAGTAAGCGGTCACTCAATGGGTGGTTTTTCATCAATCTATGCACTTGTTTTTGATGAAATGCAAGCTGGCGTTTCTGGATACAGAAAAATCGCTGTAGGTTTACCAGTAGGTGCTGATTTCCGTTATATTGGTGTACCAGAAGCTTGGAATATGTTATCTACAAGATCTGTAGGTTTCATCGCTGCACAATGGGACCAATTCTTCTTTGATAACTCAGGGCTTAACACCGGAAGTGTTAGACACAAAGACTTTACTGAAGATGTTGTAGGTTTACAGTTCTTAGGCAGAGATGACGAAGGCACAGCTGATCAAGGTGTATTTTATGAAAAAGACGGTGGCCAAAGAGTTATCTATACTCCAGATGAAACTCATCCACAAAACCACTGGTCATTAACTACTGGTAGAGATACGATTACTTTCATGGAAGAATCTTTCACATACCAATTAGATTTACATAATCTTGGAGAATTAGCAGATTATGGAATTTCAACTGGATCAACAAGCCAAACATGGTGGTTAAAAGAAGTATTTACATTTATAGCTATGATTGCTTTATTTGCACTAGTATTTCCATTATTCGCTCTTATTTCTAAACTTCCAGTATTCAATAAAATATTTGCTAAAGAAACAGCTGAAGGCGTTGTTGTAGAAGAAAACAACAAAACTGCAAAAGTATTCAAAACAGTTGCTATTTTAGCTACTACATTTATTGCAATGTTCTACTTAACAGCATTTATGGACCGTTCTGCCGGACTAGCAGTTTTAGCTGACGTAATGTATTACATTATTGGAGCAGCAGCTTTATTCGTACTTCTTGTTTGGGTAGCAGCAATTGCTAAAAATGAAGAAACATCAATTAAATTAGCACAAAAAGTTACAACAGGCGCTTTTGTAGTAGCATTTGTTGCTTTATTATATCGTTGGTTATTGACTAACACACAAATTATCACTAGCAGCATTTATTGGAGCGCTCCTTCTATCAACACAATCGCATACTGGGCTATCGCTTCAGCAGGATTGATTTTATTGGTAGTATTCATTACTACTCCAGTATTCAACTATGGTAAAAACGTAAGTAATCCTTATGGTTTAAAAGCTAGTTGGGTTCAAGTAGGAACAAGCCTTTTAACAGCTATCGCTGTAGCAGCTGGTTTATTATTCGTAGTAGCATTAGTAGAATGGATTTTCTTAACAGACTTCAGAATCTATGCATTCGCAGTTAAGATCTTTAACTCTCAACAATTCGTTGCGGCTTTAAGATATATGCCATTATTATTGATTTATTACTTCGCAGCTGGTGTTACAATTTTCGTTAACACAAGAAATTGCAAAGGTATTAAAGGCGACTTATTAGCAGCGTTCTTATTAGTAGGACCAATCATTTTCTTCTTACTATATCAATACGGTGTATTATACGCTACAGGTGTAGCAGCTTATCCAAGTTTCTCATTAAGCTCAATTCTAGCAGTAGGACTTGTAATTCCTCTTTCAGTAGCTGGCGTTATCTTAAGAAGATTTTCAATTAAGACTGGTAATGTTTGGACAGGTGTATTCTTTACAACTATCTTCTTTACCTTAATCACTTTAGCTAATACAGCAGTTTATTTATTAAGCATTGCATAAACAAATCTCTTTTTAGCAACAAAATAAAATGCCCAGGTTTTTTTAAGCCTGGGTATTTTATTGAAAAAAAATATATGGTATAATGGCAAAGGTTTATTATTGCAATAAGGAGGTTTGCTTGTGCTAAAAAGAATGTTTGTATTATTTTTATTAGTAATTACTTTTGTTGGGTGTGATAGTTCAAAAACCGAAACAACAACGACGACTTATCACACAATCACATTACTCAACTCATATAATGATACGAGTAAAAGTTTGGATGATGTTCCATTTGGAGAAATCATCGAACTACCAGTAGATGATATTGAGAATAAAACTTTTGTTGGCTGGCGTAGCGGAGAAAACTATTACTTAGGAGATTATTTAGTTGAAACAGATATAACCCTTGAAGCTGAATATGAGGATACTAAAGATATTTTTGAGTATACAATTATTCCTGAAACAGGTCAAATTTCCATTGATCGTTATATAGGGAGTGCTAAATACTTAAGAGTTCCTCAGCAAATTGATAATCAATATGTTGGAGTTTTAAGCAGAAATGTCTTCACCGAAACTGATGTTGTAGAAGTTGAACTGCCTAAAACAATAACCATGATACAATCGGCATTTAATAACGTTCCGTATTTAGAAAAAGTCAGCTTTTACGGTGAATATGCTGGATATAATTATAAACCTTTTAGTCCTAATCAGTATGAAGCTATCATTACTGAGTATAGCGATGTTTGTCAAATTGTTGAAGATAATGATACATCTTGGAAATTTAGTGCTGGTTGTCCAATAAGTGAGGTTTTAGAAATTTTTGATTTTTATATCCCCGGTGTAGGGAATGTTCAAACATATCGAACTAATGTGGATTTAAATCTTTATGATGATGGTAGTACAGACATTATATTTTCCCAGCTCGCATTTAACGATGTACCTAATTTGACCACAATAGAGTTTCCCGAAAGATTTAAATCCTTTTTTCCCGATATGATTTATAAAGCACCTAATCTATTAAATCTAGTATTTGATGGTAATGATAAATACCAAGTAATTGATAATGTGGTCTATGCGACTATTGAGCCTACTCAGGAAAATCCTGAAGTACAGTATGAAATGATTTATTATCCACCGGCTTTGACTGATAAAGAGTTTACTGTCCCTGATTTTGTTAATTCTATTAATGGAATGATTTTTTATGGTTTCAATCCACATTTAGAGGTTATCAATCTTGGTCCCAATATCAAAACTATCGGTGATGAATTCTTCCTGTATATAAGCAATCTAAAAGAAGTCAATGTTGTAGAAAATGATGGTAGTTTCTATTCAATTGATGGCGTTTTATATAAAGATGATATTTTAGTTGTTTATCCAAAGCATAAGCCGGGTACAAGTTTTACAGTTCCTGAAAATGTTAGAGAAATTGCACCATTTGCTTTTTTTAGACAAATTTATCTTGAAGAATTAATTCTTAATGATAAATTAGAAAAAATCGATATATATGCATTTGCAGAGACAACGCTAATTAAAGAAATTAATATTCCTAGTTCTGTAATCTCTATTGGCAGTAATTTTATTATCAATAGTGCAATTGATATTATCATTATTAATAGAAGTTCTGTGATTGATGGATCGATAACAAATATTGGCAGTTCAAATTATAAACGAGATGGATCTTTTTATATACCAGATGATTCTTATGATGATTATCTTCAAAACTCGAATTGGGATGATATAAGCTCTATTGTTCATAGACAATCAGAATATATTGAGTAAAAAAAGTAAAATATTAAGATATATTATTATCGAGTTGAGAATATGATTAAAAAGCATTTTTACTATGCTTAGGAGGAGTAATTTCATGTTTAAGAGATTATTTATTGCAGTTTTATTAATTTTTACAATGACTGCTTGCGACAATTTATCCACTGCTTTAACCGAAGCACCTACAACTTCTATAACTTATCATTCAATTAGTTTAGAAAACACATTCAATGATACTAATAGAGACTTTGACTCAGTTGCTTACGGTGAAACAATAGCTTTACCAGTTGATGAAATAGAAGGAAAAGTTTTTGTTGGATGGAGTGATGGAGAAAATATTTACAATAATACTTTAACTGTTGAAACTTCACTTAGCCTACAAGCTATTTATGAAGACGTATCAAGCGTCTTTGAGTATAGTATATATCCTTTGTCAGAGGAAATAACTATCACCGGTTATCTAGGAAATTCTAAATATCTAAGAATCCCTAATAAGATTGACGGATATATAGTAAGAGGTATTGCCTCTTACGCATTTGAAGAAAGTCCAATCATTCAGATTGAACTACCAACAACAATCATGAGAGTTTATCCTAACGCTTTTATAAACTTGCAAAACTTAGAAAAAGTGAGTTTCTATGGAGAATTTCTTGAAACAGAACAAATGGTAATAGGTGATACTGAATATAATCATATTATTGAAGAAAATAATGAAACCTGCCAAATAGTTGAAACCACTGAAAATGGTTGGAAGTTTTCTGAAGGTTGTCCAATTATCGAAGTATTACACCAATCTGACCCAATAATAATTCCTGGTAATGATCCATTCTGTAATTACATTGTATTAGTAGATTCTGCTATTCTTACTAACAATTATTATAAAGCCATGATTGATGAAGATGCTTTTATAAATCTTCCCAAGTTAACAACTTTTGATTTTCCTTATAATTTAAATATCTTTTTTCCAAGCATGTTCAACAACACACCAAAATTGTCTAACTTGACTTTCCCAGATAAAGGTAGATATTTTGTTAATGATAATATTGTTTATCGTTCATCTTCAACAAGTCAAATTCCTGGTCAAGAAGATTATGTACTGGTTTACTATCCACAAGGATTAACGAATAAGGAATTTACAGTATCAAATCGGGTTAAAACAATTGGTGTAATGGCATTTTATGGTAATGATTATCTAGAAGAAGTTAATATGAGCGATAGTGTAACAAGTATTGGGTTTAGAGCCTTTACCTATAATCAAAACTTAAAAGCAATCAATCTAGAAGCTAATGACAGCTATTTTTATACAATAGATGGAATTTTATATAATCGCGATGTTTTAGTAACATACCCAATGTCAAAAGAAGATACACACTTTATAGTTCCTGAAGAAACCGAAATGATTGCAGCTTACGCTTTCTACGGACAAAAATATTTAGAATTTGTTTCATTAAACAATGGGTTAGAGAGCATTGGCCATTCCGCATTTGCTGGTGTTAAAAAAATAGAATTGATCAATGTTCCTAGTTCAGTAAGAATAATCGATCTTTATTTTGCAAGAGAAAGTTCCATTGAGACAGTGATTATTAATCGCAGTCTAGTTGTAGATGGTTCACTAACCATCATCAGGGCTTCATTAGATTCATCTTCACCGCAGTTTTTTGTACCTGACGATTCTTATGAAGATTATCTTGCTGACATGAATTGGATTGAATACTATAATTTTATCAATCCGATTTCCGAGTTAGAAATCGAAAGTTAAAGACTTACAAAATGTAAGTCTTTTTCATTTTTGACTAAAAATATCATAACTTTTATGATATAATAATTGCTAATTACGGGGAGGTGCTAGTCTTAATGCATAAAAGAAGTATATTTTTATTGGTTTTATTATTCTCATTTTCACTTTTATTTGGTTGTGATAAAACCACAACTGTTTCAACTACTGCTGAATCGACTGAAACCACTTCAAGAGTAGAAGCGGTTGTAACTCTAGTCAATGAAAACAATCAAATGAATCGCGTCTTTGATGACGTTTTCATCGGTGACGTTATTACATTACCTGTTGATATTGATGTTGATAAAGTGTTTGTGGGTTGGAGTGACGGTGAAGAGTTTTATTACGGTGAATACTTAATTGAACAATCAATTACTTTAACAGCTGTTTATGAAGAATTTGAAGATGTATTTGAATATATGATGCATCCTGAAACTTTTGAAATTTCGATAACAGGATATACAGGTAATGCCAAGTATTTACGAATACCTGAAATGATTGATGGCCACATAGTTTATTCGATAAGCTCTTATGCTTTTGAAATGAGTGATATCATTGAAATTGAAATTCCTAAAAATGTTGTAAGAATTAATACCGAAGCTTTTATTGATGCTCAAGATTTAGAAAAAATATCTTTTTATGGTGATTATTATGGAGAAATAACCAAAATGATACCTAGTGGAGAATATGATGATTTAATTGAAGAAAATAGTGACGTTTGTGAGATTATTGAAACAAATGGATCTTCATGGAAATTTAGTGATGGATGTCCTATAAAAGAAGTTTTAGGTGTTTCTGAAACAGTTTATGTTCCTAATTTGGGATCGTTTTATTCCTATGAAGTAGTTCTTGATATAAGATTCTATGATGATGTTAATTTCTATCATAACTTTAGTATTTATGCTTTTTCTAATCTACCGAGTTTAACTACTGTTGAATTTCCGGAAAAGTTCGATTTGTTTGATCCACAAATGTTTAAAAATACACCAAATTTAAGAAATCTAGTTTTTGTTAATAATATAAAATATGAATCTAGAAATGGTATTGTTTATTCTATTAATCAGTCTAATGATAATTTAACTGAAGAAGAAGCACAAGATATTTTAGTTTATTACCCGCCAGCCTTAGAAGCAACGACGTTTGATGTTCCAGATAGTGTATATGTGATTAATTCACTAGCTTTCATGGATAATAGTTATCTTGAAGTAATCAATCTTCCTGCTAGTGTTACAAATGTTGGTATGAGAGCATTTAGTTATGCTTATAATCTAAGAGAAATTAATGTTTCTGAAGAAAACGAAATATTATATTCGATTGATGGTGTGCTATATGCTGGTGACTTCTTGTTAGCGTATCCAAGAGCTAAAACTGATAAATTATACATCATGCCAGAGAATATTATTTTAATCGCACCGGCTGCTTTTTTCGGTCAAGAGTATCTAGTTGACATAGCTATGAATGACGGTTTGGAAAGAATCGGTTATGATACTTTTACAGAAACCGAAAAAATAAAAGTATTAAATATTCCTAGTTCGGTAATTTATATAGACTCTTTATACTCTAGATCAAGTTCTTTAGAAATAGTAATTATTAATAGAAGTGCAGTTATTGATGGAAGCATTACTAATATTAGAGCGCCAAGGGCTTATGATTTTCCAATATTTTATGTTCCTGATGATTCCTATGATGATTATAGAACAGATCGGGATTGGTCTCTCATGTACAACAATATAATGAAGCAATCAGAATTATCTTAATTAGCTTTAAAGACTTGCAAAAACAAGTCTTTTTCATTTTTGACTAAAATTCAAATGGAACTTATATTATAATGATTATTGATTACATGGAGGTGCTAGTTTAATGCGAAAAAGAAGTTATTTATTATTATTTTTACTATTTGCATTTGTTTTATTATATGGTTGCGATAAAAATACTACAGTTTCTATTACTCCCGCTACATCTGAAACTTCTTCAAAAATAGAAGCGGTTGTAACTCTTGTGAACGATTATAACAGAACGAATAGAGTTTATGATGAGCTTTTTGTGGGAGATATTATCACTTTACCAATCGATATACTTGAAGATATGGTTTTTGTTGGCTGGAGTGATGGCGAAACGGTTTATAACAATACTTTGATCGTTGAAGATTCACTATCTTTAACGGCTATATATGAAGATGCTTCAGATGTTTTTTCCTTTTATTCTAACCCTAGTGTTGACTGGATTTCTATTAAAGGCTATACCGGTAATTCTAAATATCTTAGAGTACCGGAAACAATCGACGGATATAAAGTAGAAGGAATCGCTAGCGAAGCTTTTAAATCAACCGATATAGTTGAAATCGAGTTGCCAAACTCATTAGTGAGAATTTATTCTAATGCCTTTATTGATATGCCTAATTTAGAAAAGGTTAGTTTCTATGGCGATTACTTCGGCACTAGAGAAGCTGTGATTTCTGATCTAGAGTATGTTAATAAATTGGAACAATTTAGTGATGTATGTCAAGTTACTGAAACCACTGAAACTGGATGGAAGTTTTCAGAGGGCTGTCCAATAATAGAAGTGTTAAAAGTTTATGAACCGGGAATGATACCTGGATGGGACGAATTTACCTCATATAAAGTTTTATTTGATTTAGCGGTTCATGATGATAATCCATACACTTTAATGATTGAACCGGAATCGTTTGTTAATTTGCCTAAACTAACGACAATTGTGTTCCCAAATAGGTATGGATTTTTCTATGCAGATATTTTTAGCAATACACCTAAGTTAATCAACCTAGATTTTACAGATAATATTTATTTCTATACTGAAAATAATGTTGTATACAAAAGGGTTGTTTCTAACTTTAATCCCGAAGATACTAAATATGAATTAACTTTTTACCCGCCAGGACTAACAAATAAGGAATTCACAGTTCCAGATCGGATTAGTTCTATCGGCAGCGTCGCTTTTAACGGCAATAATCATCTAGAAGTAATCAATCTTTCTAAAAATATTGAAACTGTAAACTCTAGAGCTTTCACTTATGTTTATAATCTAAAAGAAATTAATGTCTCAGAAGAAAATAAAAATTTGTATTCAATCGATGGCGTGCTTTATATGAGTGACATTTTGATTTGTTACCCAAGAGCTAAAACTAATAGTGGGTACATCATGCCAGATAATATAACAATAATTGCCCCAGCTGCATTTTTGGGTCAAAAATATTTGGTTGATATCTTCCTTAATGATGGACTGCTTCGAATCGGTTATGATTCATTTACGGAAACCGAAAAAATTAAGATTCTGAATGTCCCAAGTTCAGTAGTTTATATAGATTCCTTATATTATGGAGAAAGTTCTTTAGAGATAGTTATTATCAATAGAAGTGTTGTTACTGATGGTGACACTACTAAAATGTTGATGCCAAGAGCTAATGATTTTCCTAAATTTTATGTTCCTGATGATTCGTATGATGATTATGCAGCAGATCGAGAAGGGTCTATTTATTATTATTTTATCTATAGAAAATCAGAACTATCTCAATAATCACTTAAAGACTTGCGTTAGAGCAAGTCTTTTTTTCTCTTAAAAAGTAATAATTGAAACAAAAAATGATATAA
>DDWJ01000002.1 GCA_002345505.1 Caryophanales bacterium UBA2289 | reverse complement strand
TTATCGCCAAATCTTCTTTGTGGTTTTGCCGATAATTCGCGATAAATCTTTAGCTGAAGATATCGTTCAGGATACCTATTTGAAGTTTTTAGAAAAATTAAATGATTACAAGGTTAAAAATGTTTTATCTTATCTAATTACAATTGGTAAGAATCTCGCAATTAATGAGTATAATAAAAGAAAAAAAATCACCAAAGTGGATGATTTTAGCAGTTTTTCTTATTATGATCATGTGGAGATAAAAACCGAAAGAAGAGAAATGATTAACAAGGCTTTAAGCATATTAGATAAAGATGAGTTGAATATCTTTTTATTACATGTCTTAGAAGGATTGACGCATAAGGAGTTATCAATAATTATGGATAAACCTTTAGGCACAATCTCATGGCTTTATGTTAAGGCAGTCAAGAAAATGAAAGAATTTTTGAAAGGAGATAATTATGAAATTTAAAGAGTTTAAAGCTGATTTAAAAGCAAACGCAAAATTTAATATTGTTAATAATTATGATGATTTAAATGTTAAAAGTTATCTTCCTTTTGAAAGAAAAACGCAAAGGAATTATTTCCGTTATGCGATGGTAAGTTTGGCGGTGTTATTTCTTGTGGGAATGGGCGGTTTCATGTATTTAAATTTAAATCCGGTCAGCTATCTGCAAGTTGAAGTCAATCCTAGTATCGAATTAGAACTAAACCGTTTTAATCGCGTAATCGGTGTTAAAACGACAGATGATGATTTACCTATGACTGATTTATACAATGATCTTAAGTATAATAAATTGCATGTAGCTTTACACATGATTTATCTTTTCTATGAAGAGGAAGGATTGAGTGTAAACAATAATTTATATGTCTTATATGGTATAGATGCCGAAGCAAATAGGAGAGATGCAATCAGTCAAATAATTATCTATTCAACCCCGATTAACGTCAAAACAATTGTCTTAGCAGGTGATTTTAACGAGGTAGAGTTTACATCAGGCACTGAAGCTGCGATACCGATGACACCGGACGGAAGTTTCGATTATAATAATACCAATGATGATTATATTCCTAACATTGAACAGGGAAGATCTTTTTCGGAAATAGTCGCTGATTATGAAGTAAGTGATTTGAGATTAAGTTTGGTTATTATGATTTTTAACAGTAATGAGGAGTTCTCTACTGAAAGTGATTTTATTAGTTTACTAAATATGGAAATTTATGAACTTTATGAACTTTATGAAGAATAAAAGCCTAGAAAATTTCTAGGCTTTTTTTTGAAATATTCGTACTATATTATAAACAATAAGGTATCCTATAAAAACCATGATAGCTAAAATAAACACATGGTAGCCATCTGGAATATCCCCTAATAGAGGTATTTGAGCGATTCTAAAAGGGTTATCCATCAAATACATGTTATTAGCGGTTTTATCGATAAATAGATTGCCAACCATCGCCCAAGCGGCTACAGAAAAGATTCCTATTGTTAAACTAATGGAGTCTTTTTTCTTTATCAAGATATCGCCTCGGTTAATTAAAACAAGAGGTATTAAGACTAAGAAGAAATGAACTAGTATGCTTCTAAACATTGGCAGGTTTATTTGTAAAGGTTGTCCATATAAAACAGTAACTGGGTAGAATACTACAGCTAAGCCACCGAGGATTGAGGTAAGGTAAACAAAAGGCTTTAACGGTTTGATGTCGAACCAAATCACTATTGGTAAAACGATATTCATAACTCCACAAAGTTGAAAGGAAAAGAAGGTATTGATATTTAAAAACGGATGAGCATAGTTTGAGAGTTGTTGATCGAGAGTGTAATACTCAAAGATAAATAATACCTCTGTTGCATATTTGAGAATTAATATTGCGATTAAAGAAATGTTGATGAATCGGTCTTGTTTTTTTCTTTCCATCTTTTTAACTAGTTTAAAAACAATGAAAAAAGAAAGGATAAATATTAGGAAATATATAAGATGATACGGACCAAATAAATACTTAGTCGGATGGTCGTCCATTCCGGTGGTTGTGAAGAAGTCTTTGATGGTCATTATTCATACCTCCTAATTGATTATTATATCAAACTCAGCTCTATTTGTCAGTATAAAGGAAATAAAAGATTTTTTCTTGAAAATTTATTAAAAAGTAGTAAAATAGTAATACACTCTAAAATTTGAGGTGAAGAATATGAAGTTAACAATTAAAGGAAAAGTTAGGGAGTTTAACCAACCGGTTTATCTAAAAGAGCTTGTAAAAGAGTATCCGGGTACTTATTACGCAGCTTTGGTAAATAACCGTTTAAGAGAATTATCATACCGCGTTAGTTATGACGCAGAAATTGAATTTTTGGATTATTCATTTTATGATTCAACGAGGATTTATGCGACAAGCATGAGATTTTTAGTTTGTATGGCAGCTTTTAGAATTTATCCGGAAGTTCAAATTAAGTTTTCTAACAGTATTTCGATGGGTATCTTTGGCAGAGGCGTTAATAAGACAATTACTAAAGAGATGTTGGATAATATCATTAAAGAAATGAATAAGATTATTTCTGAAGATATTGATATTACAAGAAAACAAATTACGATTGAAGCCGCTAGAGAGTATTATGAAAAGTTAGGTTATTTAGATAAGGTTAATACTTTAGAATATCGACATGAAAATGTTAATATTTATAAGTGTGATAATTATAAAAACTATATGTATGGTTATATGGTTCCTTCGACTGGATATTTAAAGGATTATGAAATTGTATATTTGAATCCAGGGTTTTTGGTTCAATATCCAAGACGAGAAGAAAAAGGCGAAATTCCTGAGTTTTCTGATTCACCGAAGTTTTTCAACGTTTTAAACAAGAGTGAGAACTGGGCGATTGATTTAGGCGTTGACATGATTTACAAGATGAATAAATGTATTGAAAGTTGCGATATTAAAACATTTGTTCAAAAATGTGAAAATCGTCATGATGAACAATTGGAAGAACTTTCTAGTATGATTTCTCACAAGAAAGATATTAGACTAATAGCAATAGCTGGTCCATCTTCTTCAGGAAAAACTACTTTTTCTAAAAGATTGGAAATAGCTTTAAAAAATAAGGGTCTGAAACCTTTAATGATTTCAATCGATAATTATTACTTACCGGTTGAGAAAGCTCCGCTAGATGAGTTTGGTCAACCTGACTTAGAACATTTGCATTCATTAGATCTTGATTTGTTCAATCAAAATATTTTAGATTTGATTTCTGGTAAAAGCGTTACTTTACCTTATTATGATTTTAAATTAAAACAAAGAAGAATGACTGATTCATTTACAATTGATAAATCTACGCCAATCATTATTGAAGGCATTCATGCGCTTAATAATGAATTATCAAATAGTATTCCGCAAAACAAGAAATTTAAGATCTATATTTCTCCGTTTACTCAAATTAACATTGATTATAATAATCCAATTAACTTAACGGATTTAAGGTTGCTTCGAAGAATTGTTAGGGACTTACAGTTTAGGAATACAACCCCTGAAGAAACACTTGATATGTGGCCATCTGTTAGAAGAGGAGAATATCGTTGGATTTATCCTCATATTGAAAATGCCGATTATATTTTTAATTCTGAATTAACTTATGAATTTGCAGTTTTAAAGGTTTTTGCGGAGAATGCATTAAAGCATATTGAAAAAGGAAGCCATCATTTTATTCAAGCTAACAGATTATTAAAGTTTTTAAAGTATTTTAAGGCAATTGATGCTTCATATGTACCGCAAAATTCGCTTTTAAGAGAATTTATCGGTGGAAGTATATTTGAACACTAAATTTTAGTGTTCTTTTTTTTTCGTGAGTTGTCTTTTTAAAGCTTTTTTTGGTATAATTGTTATAGGTGATGAAATTGGCAAAGAAGAAAGAACAAATTGAAGCGTATAAACCTTTGGGACTTACGAGTCTTGAAGTTAATGAACGAATTGCTTCTGGTAAAACAAATCGTTCGGTAAAATCAAATTTAAAGAGCCCTTGGAAGATTATTAGTAGTAATCTCTTTTCTTATTTTAACTTAATTTTAGCTGTTATTGCGTTACTATTAGTGTCTATTAAGAGCTATGAGAATACCTGGTTCATTGTGATTGCCCTGGCAAACACTTTAATTGGTATTTTCCAAGAGTTTAAAGCTAGATCGATTATTAAGAAGTTATCGCTTATTACCGATTCTAAAGTCAAGGTTATTAGAGAAGGTCTTGAGGTTGAGATAGCGGTTGATGATTTGGTTATTGATGAAATATTTTTGTTGGATGCCGGAAAGCAAATTATTACTGATTCGATTGTGGAATACGGGGTAATTTCAGTCAATGAAGCAAATCTTACCGGTGAATCGCATTCAATCGTTAAAAACGTTGGCGATAAGTTATTAAGCGGTAGTTATGTTATCAACGGTGAGGCTTATGCAAGAGCAGTTGCAGTTGGAAAAGATAATTACATTGAGAGTTTACAGGCTAAGGTTAAGACTCTAGCAAAGCCTAAGAGTGTTATTTTAGGGAGTTTAAGAAAGTTATTGAAACTGATTGGGATAATTATTGTGCCGCTAGGATTGATGACTTTTTATAATGCTTTCAGAAGATCAGGTTTTGATTATTTACCGGATTTTATTGCGAACGATGTGTTGTATAAAGATGCTTTGGTAAAGATGGCTGGGTCAATGGTTGCGATGGTTCCTTCAGGGTTATTTTTATTAACTACTGTAACATTTGCGACTTCGGTTATTAAATTAGCTAAGAACAAGACTTTGGTTCAAGAACTTTATTCTATTGAAACATTAGCAAGGGTTGATACGCTTTGTTTAGATAAAACCGGAACCATAACCGATGGGACGATGAAGGTTGAAGGTTTTGAGAGAATTGAGAAATCGGTTATTAGTCTTGATGATTATAATGATAGTACTATAAAGAAGATTATTTGTTCAATGAATTATGCTTTGAAAGATAATAATCAAACTGCAAGTGCTTTGAAAGATTATTTTGGAAAAGAAGAATTATTAAAAGCGAAGAATGTTGTTAATTTTGATTCGCAGAATAAGTATTCTTTGGTTGAGTTTTCTAGTGGTATTTACACTATTGGCGCACCGGAAATGATTTATTCAAAGTATAGCAAGATTAAGAAGCAAGTTGAGAATCATGCTTTAGAAGGTAAAAGAGTTTTATTGTTAGCTAAGGTAGCTAAGATTAAAGACGATAAGATCAGCGGTAATGTAACGCCGATAGCAATTGTAATTATCGATGATAATATTAGGGATAGTGCAATTGCGACAATTCAGAACTTTAATAGTGCAAGCGTTAATGTTAAAGTTATTTCTGGTGATAATGCGATGACGGTTAGTGCTATCGCAAAGAGAGCGAGTGTGATTGATGCGGATAAATGCATTTCTTTAGAGAATGTAAAAGATAGCGAGTTAGAGCAAATTGCACTTAATTATAATGTGTTTGGACGGGTTAAGCCGCACCAAAAGAAATTATTAATTGAACATTTACAGTATCATAACCGTAAAGTTTGTATGATTGGCGATGGAGTTAATGACGTTTTAGCTTTGAAGCAAGCTGATGTGTCCGTGGCTTTAGCCAGTGGTACTGACGCTTCGAGAAATATTTCGCATTTAGTGTTGTTAAGTGACGATTTTGGCGCTTTACCAAGTGTTGTTAAACAGGGTCGACAAATTGTTTCTAATTTAGAAAAAGCTTCAGTTCTATATTTGGTAAAAACGCTGTATACAATATTATTGACATTTATTCTTTTGTTTACAACGAGAATCTATCCGTTTGAGCCAGTGCAAATGTTTGTGATTGAAACCTTTATTATTGGGGTGCCTTCATTTATCATTGCGCTAGAACCTAACACAAGGAGGTTCCACGGCAATTTCTTAAAGAATGTTATGAAGAATGTTCTTCCAGGCGCTTTTATTATTATCATCAATTTAATGGCGGTATTTTGGGTTTCAAGCGCTTTTAATCTGTTAAGCCAACAAGAGATTTCAACTGTAGGGATAATGGCTGCGACTTTCGCTTATTGGATGGTTTTAGTAAATGTAAGCATTCCGCTTAATAGTAGAAAGACGATTTTAATCTTTGTTTCTGGGGTAGCGAGTATCTTTGCCTTTACGTTCCCAGGTTTAAGAGAATTCTTTAGACTTGTTGATTTGGATACTCCTAGTTTCTTGATGTTATTATTGTTGATGGAATCAACTTATATCTTATTTTCAATTTATCGAAAAGATTTAATCAAGTTTTGGCCAATGAAAGCAAAGAGTTAATTAATATAGATATTTAAGGAGGATTGAATAATATGTTAAATGTATTGCATGTTAGTGCTGAATGCTCACCATTTGTAAAAATCGGTGGTTTGGCAGATGTAGTGGGTTCGCTTCCTAATGAGATTAAAAGGTTAAAGGGTGTTGAAACAAGAGTTATTTTACCCTTTTATAAGAGTATTCCTAAGCAGTATAAGAATAAGGCTCAAGATGTTTTGAACTTTAAGTTTGATTTTGAGTTCGAAGAACAATATGTGGGAGTTAAGAGTTTAAAGAAAGGGAATATTATATATTACTTTATCGATAACGATTTTTATTTTGGTTCAAGAGATAATGTATATAATTATGGAGATGAGTTTAAAAGGTTTGCTTATTTTCAGTTAGCTGTTTTAGAGAGTTTGAAACGTTTAGATTTTAAAAGTGATGTTATTCATGTCCACGATTGGCATACAGCAATGATACCTTTGTTACTTGAAAAGAAGTATAAGTCTTTAAAGATAAAGACTGTGCTTAGTTTACATAATATGGCTTATCAAGGGGTTTTTCCTTTACAAGATTATAAAGTTTTTAACATCGATTATGATACAAGATTTGAGTTTGAAGGAAACTTAAACTTCTTAAAGACTGGTATTGTTTGTGCGGATATCATTACGACTGTTTCGCCTAATTATGCTCAAGAAATTCTGACTGATTATTATGGTTATGGCATGCAGAATCTTTTAAAACAAAGAGGCAGTGATGTTATCGGTGTTTTAAATGGCGTTGATTATAATGAGTTTAGTCCTGAAAAAGATAAGTTAATTCCGAAGAATTTTTCTATAGAAGATTATAAGCTTGGTAAGTTAGAAAACAAGAAAGCTTTATTTAAAAAATTAGGAATTGATTTTCCACTTCAAAGACCGGTTATTAGTTTAATCTCAAGACTTGTAAATCAAAAAGGAATTGATTTGATTGAGAGAGTTTTTGAGGAGATGTTAGCAGTTGATGATTTCAGTTTTATACTCCTTGGTAACGGCGAAGCAAGTTATGAGAATTACTTCAAGGAACTGGAAATCAAGTTCCCTAGAAAGGTTAAAGCTTATATCGGTTATTCTAATGAGTTGGCGCATTTGATTTACGCGGCAAGCGATATGTTCTTAATGCCGTCAAAGTTTGAACCATGCGGTTTGGGACAAATTATTGCCCTTAAATATGGAACCATTCCGATTGTGAGAGAAACTGGTGGATTAGTTGATACGATTGAACCTTTTAACGAGTATGAAAAGAGCGGCACTGGTTTTAGTTTTGCTAATTTCAATGCTCATGATATGATGCATGTAATTAGATATGCACTTCATATCTATAAAAGTGATAAGTTGAATTGGGATAGATTGATTGAAAATGCTATGAGTAGTGATTTTTCTTGGCAGAAATCCGCTACTATCTATAAAGGCATATACAGAGATTTGCTGAGAGGTTAATATATGGCGAGTGCAAGATTTAAGGGTAACATATCGGTTTTTCAAACCTGTGCGACAATAAAGAATGAAGTAAATAATTTAGGGTTTTCGGTAGAACTTGTTGGTGAATCAAAACAATCTAGTGATGATTTCCATGTATTTATGTTTGTATATGAAAAATTTTATTACCGAGCATCAAACCGAGCGAGTTTAAGTATTTTAGTTACAGGAAATACAAATGACAGCAGAGTTGAATGTATCTCAAGTGGTGCGGGACAAAGTTGGCTTTTTAAGTTTTCTTGGGGAGCTGATAAGAATTTTGTCAATGGTTTGAGAAGAATATTATTAGCAAAAGGTTATCAAGAATATTAATATGAAAGTAAGAGGGTAGTTTATGAAGAAAGTCTTAGCTTTAATCTTAGCAGGCGGAAGAGGAACTAGGTTAGATATCTTATCAGAAAACCGAGTTAAACCTTCGGTTCCGTTTGCGGGAAAGTACCGTATCATTGACTTTACATTATCAAACTGTGCTAATTCGGGTATTTATGATATCGCGATCTTAACGCAGTATTTACCGTTTTCTTTAAATGATCACATCGGTAGTGGTAAACCGTGGGACTTAGATAGAAGAGATTCTAAGGTCACGCTTTTACAACCTCATAATGAGTGGTATATGGGTACGGCTGATGCGGTTAGAAAGAATATTCATTATATTGAACAAGTAAAGGCTGATTATGTTTTGATTCTTTCTGGAGATCATATTTATAAGATGAATTACCGGAAGATGATTGATAAACATATTGAAAATAATGCCAGCCTTACAGTAGGGGTTAACATAGTTGATCCTAAGGATGCACATCATTTTGGTATGCTTTCAGCGGATGAAAACTTAAGAATCAATGAGTTTGTGGAAAAACCAAAGAACACTACTTTAACAATGGCTTCAATGGGTATTTATGTTTTTAATACCGACGTATTAATTAAGTATTTAAAAGAAATGGATAACCCAGATTTGGATTTTGGCAAGCATATCATACCGAAAATGATTCATGAAAATCCAGTTTTTGCTTATAAATTTTATGGATATTGGAAGGACGTCGGAACATATGAGTCTTATCTTGAAACTAATTTAGGTTTGATTGAAACCGTTGATAAAATCCAATTAGACATGTATGATCCTAGTTGGAAGATTTATACGAGATCTGAAGAGTTGCCGGCAGTTAAGGTTGGATCAAAGGCTAGTATTAAACAAGCATTGTTATCCAACGGTTCAATTGTCGCCGGGACAGTTGAAAGAAGCGTATTAAGTCCGGGAGTTATTGTTCATCCTTTTGCGACGGTTAGAAATTCGGTTATTTTGAATGACGTTGAAATTATGCCGGGGGCAGTTGTAGATAACTGTATCATCGATAAGCATACTTTGATCGGCGCTTATGCAAAGGTAGGTTTTGGTGATGATTTAACGCCTAATATTGAACACCCAGAACTTTTAACGACAGGAATTACTGTATTAGGTAAACATTTAAATGTACCGGAAAAAATGGTTGTCGGAAGGAATGTTAGAATATTCCAAGGGGCAGAGTTAGGTAAAGTTTCTTTAAATAAAATCAACAGCGGAGAAACGATTAGATAAAAAGAAAAGTCAGCTCCGGCTGACTTTTATTTTTATGATGGTGCTCCTACCTAGAATCGAACTAGAATTTCAGCATTACCATTGCTGCGTTTTACCACTAAACTATAGGAGCTTATTTAATATTATAATTAAATAAATTGTAAAAATCAAGGATTATATATGCATGATTTGTGCGTTTTCTTTTGGGTTATTTATTTTAGAATTTGATAAGTGTATAATAGATATGTTTATGGAGGGAAAAAATATGCTAAAAATTACAAATGTTTCAAAATCTTACGATCAAAAGAAAAAAGCGATTGATGGGATTAACTTAGAAATTTTACCAGGAGATATTTATGGCTTTATCGGTCATAATGGTGCTGGTAAAACCACATTATTAAAATCAATTTCGGGGATTTTAAAATTTGATAGTGGTGAGATTACCATTTTTGGTAAGTCAATTGAAAAAGAAGGTTTAGAGGCAAAGAAACTGATTGCTTATATTCCGGATAACCCGGATATTTATGATGCGTTGACAGGAATTCAATATTTAGATTTTATTGCGGATGCATTCGCTGTCGATTTAGAAAAAAGAAGAAATTTAATCAATAAATACGCATCGATGTTTGAAATGGATCAAGTGCTCAATAATCCAATATCATCTTATTCTCATGGGATGAAACAAAAAATTGTGATTATGTCTGCCCTTATTCACTCACCTAAAGTTATGCTTTTAGATGAACCATTTGTTGGTTTGGATCCAAAAGCTTCATTTTTGCTTAAAGAAGTATTTCATGAACTTGTCGATAACGGAGCTTTAATTTTCTTTTCAACCCATGTATTAGAAGTTGCGGAAAAATTATGTAATAAAGTAGCAATCATTAAAAATGGTAAGATTGTGGCTAATGGAAGAACTGAAGAAATTATCAAAGATCAATCTTTAGAAAATCTATTTATTGAGTTGTTGAATGAGCATGATGTACTTTAAGTTAATGAAGGTTTTCTTTAAAGAAAACTTAAGTTTTAAGAGAATATTAGGTACAGATTTAAAGTCTTCTAAAACAAAAGCAATCTTTATTATCTTCGCAATTATCTATGGGTTTGGTTCAATTCTTTTTACAATCGGACTGATGTTTTTTGATTTAGGTAAAGTTTTAACTGAAGCGGGAATGGGCGATTTACTGCTTAATTTTATCTTTATCTACGCTACAGGCTTATCTATTATGTTTGTGCTTTTTAGAGCTAATGGATATATCTTCCATTATAAAGATTATGATATCTTAGAACCGCTTCCTATTAAGGGAAAAACGGTAATATTAGCTAAGATGACAGTGATGATGAGTTTCATTTATTTAACTATATTTACGGTTTCTGCGCCAATAGCTTTCAGTTATTTTTATCATGGAGGTTTTGATGTAGTTAAACTTTTAATGATGATATTGTTATTGTTGTTTATTCCTTTTATTCCATTAGTTTTATTTTCTTTCGTTTCGCTTTTGATAGCAAATTTTTCAACAAGATTTCGATTTGGTAAAGCACTAAATATTATCTTGATGTTTGTGTTTTTCCTAGGAATTATGTTTTTGTCATTCTCAATGAATTTTAGTAATGGCAATCCAATTGAAGGACAACTTGGTTTTATTGAAGGTGCGACTAAATATTTAATCACAAGTAAGTGGTTCACTCTAGCCGTTGATGATTTAAATATTTTAGCAGCTTTAGGAGTGATTGGATTAAGTGTTGCGTTTTTGACTGGCTTTGTTTACTTAATTCAAAACCTTGTTAAAAACACTAATCAAAGAAGCGTTGTTACAAGAACAACTAATAAAAAGAAAGTAACTTCTAAACAAAGAAGTATCTTGATGAACATTATTAGTAAAGAAACAAAAAAGTTCTTTGGAGTCACCATTTACGTTTTCAATAATGGCTTTGGGGTTATTATGATGGCTCTTGCTGGAATTGCAGTAGTTATCTTTAAAGATAATTTAAGTGCTTTCTTAGGTGAATTTGTGGCTTTAGGTATTGATATAGAAGTTGTTTTGTTATTGTTATTAGGTTTTTTAATTTCTATGGTCTTTACTTCAGCTATTAGTTTATCTCTAGAGGGTAAGAATTTTTGGGTTCTAAAGTCGTTACCAATTAAGGCTAGTACAGTTATGTTTGGTAAGATGTTGTTTAACGTATTGCTTACATTACCGGTGGCGATATTTGCGATATTTATGAGCGGATATGCTTTGGGGCTTAATGTGTTTAATGTTTTGATAATGATGGTTTTTATCGGCAGTTTATGCTTCTTAAGTTCAGGATTAGGATCAATTATCAATCTCCATTTTCCGAAATTCAATTTCGTTAGTGAAACTGAAGTTGTAAAGCAAAGTATCGGGGCATTTTTAGGAATGTTGTCTTCATGGTTGATTCTAACGATAAATGGATTTATCTATTATTACCTTGCAAATAGTTTTTCGTTCTTTGTGTTAGTTTTATTGCTATCTTTATTGAATATTTTATTGTTTGCTGGAGTCTTTTATTACATAAAATCACGTTCTGAAGTGATTTTTAGTAAATTGTAGCGTTTTCATTCGTTTCAAAGTGTTTTAATTTGAATTAATTATAGTTTTTTGTTATAATTTTTAACGGTTGTTCAATATAAATTAAGTATATAAGAAAGGAATCAATTATGACTAAATTTGTTTATTTATTCAAGGAAGCAGATGCTTCAATGAAGAATCTTCTTGGTGGTAAGGGTGCTAACCTAGCTGAGATGACAAAACTTGGTATGCCTGTTCCTCAAGGGTTTACAGTTTCTACAGAAGCTTGTACCCAATATTACAAGGATGGCAGACGTATCAATGACACAATTATCGATCAAATTTTCAAAGCTTTAGAAGAAACAGAAAAAATCGCAGGTAAGAAATTCGGAGATAATGAAAATCCATTCTTAGTATCAGTTCGTTCTGGTGCTAGAGCTTCTATGCCAGGGATGATGGATACAATCCTTAATCTTGGTTTAAATGACGTTGCAGTTGAAGGTTTGGCAAAACAAACTAACAATCCTCGTTTCGCTTATGACTCTTATCGTCGTTTCATCACAATGTTTAGTGATGTTGTTATGGAAATTAGCAAGAGTAATTTCGAAGAAATTTTTGATGCTAAGAAGGAAGAATTAGGAATTGAAGAAGACACGCATTTAAGTGCAGAAGATTTAAAAGAAATCGTTGAAGGTTTTAAAGCAAGATATCTTGAATTAAAAGGCGAACCATTCCCTCAAGATCCAAGAAAACAATTAATTGGAGCTGTTGAAGCAGTATTCAGATCTTGGGACAATCCAAGAGCTAACGTTTACAGAAGACTTAATAACATTCCTTATGAATGGGGTACAGCTGTTAACGTTCAAGGCATGGTTTTCGGTAATATGGGTGAAGATAGTGGTACTGGTGTTGCTTTTACAAGAAATCCTTCTACTGGTGAAAACGAATTTTACGGCGAGTATTTATTCAATGCACAAGGTGAAGACGTAGTTGCTGGTATCAGAACTCCAAAACCAATTTCAGAATTAGAAAAAGACAATCCTGCTATTTATAAACAATTCAGAGAAATTTCTCATAAATTAGAACAACATTATAAAGATATGCAAGATATGGAATTCACCATTGAAAAAGGCGTACTTTATATGTTACAAACAAGAAATGGTAAGAGAACCGCTCAAGCAGCTTTAAAGATTGCTATCGATATGGTTGAAGAAGGTTTAATTACTGAAAAAGAAGCAGTATTAAAAGTTGATCCAGCTCAATTGGATTCATTGCTACATCCTCAATTCGAACCTGAAAGTTTGAAGAATGCTAAGATAATCGCTAAGGGATTAAATGCATCACCTGGTGCAGCTACTGGTAGAGCAGTTTTCACAGCTGAAAGAGCTGCGGAAATGGCTAAAGATGGAAAACCAGTTATTCTTGTTAGACAAGAAACATCTCCTGAAGATATCGAAGGTATGGTTGTTGCTAGCGGTGTTTTAACAAGCCGTGGCGGTATGACATCTCATGCAGCGGTTGTTGCTAGAGGTATGGGTACTTGCTGTGTAGCTGGTGCTGGCACTGTTAAAGTTTATGAAGAAAAGAAATATTTTGAAGTTGAAGGCAAGAAGTATTATGAAGGCGATTATATTTCTCTAGACGGATCTACTGGTAATATCTATGGTGAAGAAGTTAAGACTATGGATGCAACAGTAAGTGGTGACTTCGCTAAATTAATGACTTGGGCTGACAAGTTCAGAGCTTTAAAAGTTAGAACAAATGCTGACAATCCAAGAGACGCTAAAGTTGCTTATGATTTCGGTGCTGAAGGTATCGGACTTTGCCGTACAGAACATATGTTCTTTGAAGGCGAAAGAATCAAAGCTATGCGTGAGATGATTGTTTCTAATACATTAGAAGAAAGACAAAAAGCTTTAAATAAATTATTGCCTATGCAAAGAGAAGACTTCGTTGGTCTTTATGAAGAAATGCATGGTCATCCAGTAACAATTCGTTACTTAGACCCACCTCTACATGAATTCTTACCTAATGAAGATGAAGATATCAAAGAATTAGCTAAGGAAATGGGACTTACTTTTGAAGAGTTAAAAGCGACAGTTGAAAGTCTTCATGAAACTAACCCAATGTTAGGTCATAGAGGGGTAAGATTATCAATTACTTATCCTGAAATTGCTAAGATGCAAACAAGAGCTGTTATCGAAGCTGCTATTATCGTAACTAAGAAGGGCTTAAAAGTTATTCCAGAAATCATGATTCCACTAGTAGGCGAAATCAAAGAATTGAAATATATTAAAGATATCGTTGTAGCAGTGGCTGATGAAATTATTAAAGAATCTGGAATTGAGTTAGAATATTCAGTAGGTACTATGATTGAGATTCCTCGTGCTGCTTTATTAGCTGATGAAATTGCTAAAGAAGCTGAGTTCTTCTCATTCGGTACTAATGACTTAACGCAAATGACTTTCGGTTTCTCAAGAGATGACGCTGGTAAATTCTTAGCTGATTACTATGATAAGAAAGTCTTTGAATCTGATCCATTCGCACACGTTGACGTTAAAGGCGTTGGTAAATTAATGGATATGGCTGTTAAGGGTGGACAAGCAACAAGACCTAATATTAAATTAGGTATCTGCGGTGAGCACGGTGGTGACCCAGCATCAATTGATTTCTGTCATAATGTTGGCTTGAACTATGTATCATGTTCTCCATTCCGTGTACCAATAGCTAGACTTGCTGCGGCACACGCAAACATTAAGAATCCAAGAAAATAATTTGTTTTCTTAAGCTATTTTAAAATTATAAAAGCACCTTTTCGATTGAATAGGTGCTTTTTTTGTTTATAGATGTTATTTTTTAGTCGGTTATTAACGTTCGAATAGTAATTCTAAAAAGTTTTTAAATGAATCTGAGGTGTTTTTGGAATAAGCGATTTCTCTAGCTATAATCGGTCTTTTTGTGATAAAACCATCAACGTCCGCATCCATCCCGATATAAATAGCTCTTTGATCATCCACAACCCAAGCATATGCTTTCTTTTGATAACGGTGGATTGTCGATACCAATCTTGGATTATTGTTTATAACATTAACTTCAATGGCGAAATCGTCTACACCTTCATCTTCAAGGTGTTGATATAAATCATAATCAGATGATCCAACAAGTAAGATGGTAGTTAGGTCAGGATTTAGTTCTTTGAACCTGTAAAGTTGTGTTACGCTGAATGACATAATTTTTACATCATTTACCATATCGTTTTCTAAGATGATTCGATATACTTCATCTTCAATTACTCTGCTTGTGGTTTTCATGTCGATAAAGGCTGAAGCCTTTCCTTTAATTGCCAGTATTGCTTCTTCAAATGTTGGTATTTTTTCATCAGCAAATTCAGGTGAGAACCAACTACCAGCATCTAAATCCTTGATTTCATCATAGGTTAGTTCCCATATTCTTTTGTTGTTACTAATGTTTGTAGTTCTTGTTAAAGTTAAATCATGAAGTAGAACCGGAATATCGTCTGCAGTTCCCCAAACGTCAAACTCAACTCCGTCAACTCCTTGATCTATAGCGGTTTGGATGGCAGCTAGAGTGTTTTCTGGAGCGTAAAAAGAAGCACCTCTGTGAGCGATAATTTCTTCTTGCTTAAATATTTGGGTTTGATCTGTTATAGATCTTATTGATTCTGAAATACTTACTATATTCAATGAGAAAAAAACAATAAATGTCGATATAGTAAACCTTATTAGCCAGCGATTTCTTTGATATTTGGTTTTCTTAGTTTCTTCAACTAAAGAAATTTGAGGAGTTATATCATTAAGATTGTAATAGATACTCGAAATTAATCCAACATTTATTGGTAAAATTATAATTGAAAAGAAGACACCAATCATCCAATATAATGAGTAAGCAGAAGTTATGACAATACTTAAGACAACTTCCTCCCCTTTCAGTTTGCTTACGATAAAACTTAATATTAATATTGCGAGAAAATAGATTACAAACATTACAATATTAAGTATAACATTCATTAAAATAAACCGATAAAATACACCTTTTCGATTATTTTTAATTAATGAGTTTTTTTCTTTAAAAACAGCTTTTATAGAGTTTTCAGTAAAAATAAAATCATGTATTATGAAAATAAATTCTAAGAATATAATAATTAGTATAATGAAAATAATTAAGAAAAATATGCCAAAATGAAAAAGTGGTACAAAGTTTTCAATTAATTCATCCGGAAGTTTAATTGAAGTTGAAAAGAATGTTATTTGGCCAATCTCTATAAGTAGAACAAAAGATAGGATTGGAAGTAGAATGAATACGTGATACTTTTTAATCAACTTAAAACTTTTTTTTGAACCTAAAAAAGCAAAGTTTTTAAAGGAAATATCCTTCTTTTGATAAGAGTAATCAAATAGAATGCTTAGAAACACGTATTCGATCATAAAATAGATCGCTAGGATAATTAACAATGTTAAAAAAATCATAATCGTTGATGGTTTTGCCAAAAAATCAAGTAAGATTTCATTGTTAATATAAGGATATCCAGATAAGCGAATAGCTGTGAAAAGCCCGATTCTAAGTAATGGAAAAATAATAAAAACACCAAAAAGACGCATAAGTATTTCAAATACAATGAGTTTCTTAAAATTATAAGCAATTATGTTTTTTAGTGTTTTGAAGATATTAGTCATGCTTATCACCACAATTAATTTTACCATATTTATTTGCAATTTTCACTTTGATTTAAATTGAAGTAGGTCGGTTGACAATAATTATAGTATATACTATAATTAAGATGTACTTAGTTAGTTGGAAATCACTCATA
The DNA here is from genome assembly GCA_002345505.1 of Caryophanales bacterium UBA2289. Lineage (GTDB taxonomy): Bacteria > Bacillota_I > Bacilli_A > Izemoplasmatales > Hujiaoplasmataceae > UBA2289. The sequence goes on along the minus strand of DDWJ01000002.1, from coordinate 21,193 downwards.
CGCGACGCACAATGTTTTTTAGGGAATCGAGGCTTACTTTGTGTTGAAAGCCTATTAAGTTAGGAATCCTAAGAGGTAAGTAAGAGATGCCCACGTAGAGGTAGATGTAGTCTGCCAGAGTGATTTCCAACTGATTAAGTGCATTTTTTTGCTAAAAAGGGGTATATATGCTTAGAGTAATTAGTGGTAAATATCGTTCAAGAAAATTAAAGGAAGTTAATAGAGAATTAACCAGACCTACAACTGATAAAAACAAAGAGGTGCTTTTTAATACTTTGGGACAGTACTTTGAGGGTGGTAAAGCTTTAGACCTTTTTGCGGGTAGTGGTAGCTTAGGTATTGAAGCCGTTAGTAGAGGAATGGATTATTGTGACTTTGTCGATAAAGAAACCATTGCGGTTAAAACTATAGCTGAGAACTTACATAATTTAAATGTTAGTGAAAAAGTTAAGACGATTAAAAAAGATGTTTTTTTATTTTTACAAGAAACTGACGAGAAATATGATTTGATAATGGCTGATCCTCCTTATAAGTTAGATAGATATTTAGAGATACTAGATTTAATCCTCTCTAGACAACTACTTAATGAGAGTGGTATAATTGTTTTGGAATCTAACTCAGAAACTATTCTTCCTGATGAGTATAAGGGTTTGATTAAGTATAAAGAAAAAATATTAGGTAGCACAAGATTTAGTTTGTATGAGTATAAGAAAGAAGGAAATTTATGAAAATAGGTTTTTATCCCGGAAGTTTTGATCCAATTACATATGGCCATATAGATATCGCTACAAGAGGAGCGAAACTATTTGATAAACTATATATAGCAATATCGATAAATCCTAATAAGAAAACTCTTTTTACTGATGATGAAAGAGTGTCTTTAGTAAAAGAAAGTTTAAAGCATATCGATAATATCGAAGTTATAAAATCAAGTTTACTTACAGTAGAACATTGTAAGAAAGTTGGCGCTACTCATATCTTAAGAGGTTTAAGAGCGGTAACGGATTATGATTATGAATTTCAGATGACTAATTTTAATCATGAAATCAGTCCTGATATTGATACAGTTTTTTTAATGACTCAAGGAAAGTATTCCTTCCTTTCATCTTCATCTGTAAGAGAATTAGCCTTGTTTGGCGGCGATGTTAAACCGTTTGTGCCAGAAAATGTTAAAATCGCAATTGAAGAAAAGGTAAAGAAGGTAAAGCGGTAAAGATTATTAGTGTTTTTGCATAATAAAGTTAAACTTTTTTCTTTACAAACTGACCTAATTCATTTATAATATTTATTGCGTGTGACTCGGTAGCTCAGCAGGATAGAGCAACGGCCTTCTAAGCCGTCGGTCGGGGGTTCGAATCCCTTCCGAGTCGCCATCATTAAATAATTTTTGGAGTCAGGAAACTGACTCTTTCTTTTTAGACCCGGTAGCTCAGCAGGACAGAGCAGCGGCTTCCTAAGCCGTCGGTCGGGGGTTCGAATCCCTTCCGGGTCGCCAAATCAATTGGCCCGATAGCTCAGTTGGATAGAGCAGTAGCTTCCGGAGCTAAAGGTCGGGGGTTCGAGTCCCTTTCGGGTCGCCAATGAAGAAAACACCATCAAATGTGGTGTTTTTTTGTTTTTTTTAGTAAATAATTTTTTTTATTTAAAGGTTGTTCTTTTTAAGTGTTGTTTTAAGTTATAATAGTTATAGAGGTGTTTAATATGATTAATTTAAGACCAGCTAATATTAATGATAAAGATAATGTTTATAATTGGTTAAGCAATCCAACGATTGCTAAAGAAATGTATGTATCTGATGATTATGAAAAGTTGATTATGACAAGAGAAGATTTCTCTAATGATTATAATGATGACTTTTTTAATAAGAAGAATACCGGTGATAATAAAATGTTTATTATCTGTGATGAAAGAGAAGATGTTGGCTGTATTAGTTCTTCAAATACTCATTTGAAGGAAAAGACGGCTGAAATCGATATTTGGCTTAAGGACATTTCCTTGAGTTCAAAGGGCTATGGAAGTCAAGCAATCAAAATCTTAGCTGAGATGCTTTTTGATAAAGGCTTTGAGTTATTGATCATCAGACCGCATAAAGATAATGCTAGAGCAATTAAAGCATATGAAAAGGCAGGCTTTAAGATTGTTGAAGAAGAAACGAGAAAAGATTTAGATATCTTTTTATCTGATGAAGATACTGGGGATCATGGCATTGGTAATGATGTGTTGATGATACGTGAGAAAAAAGATGTTCTAGAGAAAGCTTGGTATAAAGAAGGTGTGGTATATCAAATATATCCAAGAAGTTTCTATGACAAGAATAATGATGGAATAGGGGACATTTTAGGGATTATCGAGAAAATTCCTTATTTAAAAGATTTAGGTGTTGATATCGTTTGGTTATCACCAGTTTATAAGTCACCGATGGAAGATAATGGCTATGATATAAGTGATTACAAGAGTATTGCCAGTGAGTTTGGTAATATGGAAGACATGAAGAAATTGATAAAAGAATTTCATAAAGCTGGGATAAAACTGGTAATGGATTTGGTTATAAATCATACTTCTAATCAACATCCTTGGTTTATCAAATCTGAGAATAAGGAAGGCAAGTATACTGATTATTATCATTGGGAAAAGAAGAAAAGAAACTGGACTTCATTTTTTGGTGGTAGTGCTTGGGAGTATTCTAAAAAAAGAGAAGAGTATTACTTGCATCTTTTTGCTAAAGGTCAACCGGACTTAAACTGGGATAATGAACTAGTAAGAACTGATATCAAAGACATGATTAAATTCTGGTTAGATTTAGGTGTTGATGGATTCAGATGCGACGTTATCAATATTATCGCCAAAGACCCAAATCATCCTAATGGCAAGTTTAAAATTATCTTAAAGGGTAGCGAGCATTATTTTGATAATCCAAAGCTTCATGACTATTTAGAGGAGTTAAATAGAGACGTCTTTAGTAAATATGATTGTTTTACAGTTGGAGAAACTGTATTCGTTAATCCAAAGTCTGCGAGTAAATTAGTCAATCCAAACCGAAATGAACTCAATATGTTATTTCAGTTCGATCATATGGCTTCGGATAACCATTTGGTCAAATGGTTTATCAAGAAGTTTAAACCAATTAATTTAAAGAAAGCTTTAAGTAAGTGGCAAAACGAACTGAATGGTTGGAATACTTTATATTTGGAAAACCATGACCAAGGAAGAAGTATTTCAAGGTTTGGTAATATGGATTATTATTATCAATCAGCTACATTACTAGCAACAATCATCTATTTCCAACAAGGAACTCCGTTTATCTATCAGGGACAAGAAATTGGCATGACTAACGCTCATTATTCAGAGCTTACGCAGTATCAAGATATTGAAACTCATAATATTTATAAACTTGGTAGAAAGTTATTAATGAGTCATAAACGGATGATGAAAAAGATTAAGTTGATGTCAAGAGATAATGCCAGAACACCGATGCAGTGGGATGATGAGTTTTATGCAGGGTTTTCTAAGAATAAGCCTTGGCTTGAAGTAAATGATAATTATAAAATTATCAATGTTAAGAAGAATCAAGAAAGTGATAAGTCGATACTTAAATATTATAAGAAGATTATTGAACTTAGACATAAGGAAGATGTAATTGTCTATGGTGAATATCAGGACATTGATTTTAAGAATAGGAAAGTCTATGCATATAAAAGAATTTTAGATGATAAAGAACTATATGTTCTATGTAATTTTTCTAATAAGGTTATTAAGATTAAAGATTATGGTTTTTTAGATAATGAAGTTATTTTAAAGAATTATCCAAATACGGTAAAACGCGTAATGCAGCCATATGAGGCAAGAGTGTATTTAAAGAAGTAAATAAAAAGCAGATCATTTTTTGATCTGCTCTTTTTCACAAAACTTGATATTGGCTTTTTTGATGTTAAAAGTTTTAGTTACTTTCTTAATTATCGTATTTGTTACTAAATCTTTATCAATTTCAAACGCTTTGGCATGTGGGGCGTTCTCTACTAAGAGAATGTCTTTTTCAGTGATTGGACTAGCTTCATATAATTCTTTTGCCATACTTACTGGAACTGGTTTATCTTTCTCCCCTTGGATGATTAAGAAAGGTTTAGTGTTTTTCTTCATTGCTTTAATCGGCGATATTTTCTTTAGGGTAAATTTGTGAAAGATAAAGGTAAAAATTGAAACTGCGGGAAGGAAGATTTTTAGGTATTTTTTCTTTAGACTGCAGATAAGACTTTCTTTAAAATTGGTGAATCCGGAATCAAGGATTAAGTATTCGATATTTTCTCTTGTGATTATATCGGTTACGAGCATGCTCATAGCTGCCCCCATAGATACACCATGGAGTAAGATTTTTGAAGTTGAGCCATAGTTTCTAAGAGCGAAATTAATCCATTTTTTCAAATCATATTTTTCATAATAACCCATTGAAGTAAACTTTCCTTCGCTTTGTCCATGGCCTCTTAAATCAATTAAGAGGATTTTGAATCCTAAGTCAGAATAGAGTTTAGCGATTATTACCATATCTTCAGCGCATGATTGGTAGCCGTGGATAACAATTGCTAGGTTATCCGTGTTTTTATCTAGCGGAGGGATATAGATGCCGTGCAGTTTCAAATTATCATATGAGTGGATATAGACATCTTCTTTAGGTATGTTTAAGAACCAGTCGTAAGAACAAGCATAAAACTCTAGTGATTGATCGACTAGAGGTTTTCTCTTTTTGTTGAAAGAAATGAAGATTTTTTTATAGATCTCGTAACTAATTAGAAAATAGATAACAAGAATTATTACGATAGCTAAAATTGTGTAATGATACCATTGCATGTTTATTCACTCCTTGATATTTATAGATATATTTTATCACAAAATATGAAGAAAATATGGTATAATTTTAATATCTGAAAAAGTGATTGAAAGTATCTACTTTACGCGAATGTTTTTGTTGACAAACAAGGGGCTTTTGTGTATAATACTTTCGTATGATTAACGCATACCGCACATACTTGGTTTTAAAAACTATTAATTTAGTACCAAAACTTGGCGAGTCTTAAAAAATTATAAGAGGGGGTGCAAGAATGTACGCAGTTATTGAAACAGGCGGTAAGCAAGTAAAGGTTGAAGTTGGACAAGAGATTTACATTGAAAAATTAGAAGTTGAAGCTGAAGAAACATATACTTTTGATAAGGTATTGTTAATCGGTGGAGATAAGACTAAGATTGGTAAACCTTATGTTAAGAACGCAACAGTTACAGCTAAAGTGGTAAAAAATGGTAAGGGTCCGAAAATTGTAATCTACAAATACGAACCTAAGAAACATTATCATCGTAAAAATGGTCATCGACAACCATATACAAAACTTACCATAACAGATATTAATGTCGAATAAGAGAAGAAAGATAATTTGGAGGTGTTTTAAGTGATACTTAATCTAAATATACTTGAACTTGAGGCTTCGAAAAAAGGTACCGGGTCCACGAAAAATGGTCGTGATTCTGCCGGTAGAAGATTAGGAGCTAAACTATCTGATGGTCAGTTTTGTACAGCTGGATCAATCATTTACCGTCAAAGAGGTACTAAAATCCATGCAGGAGAAAATGTAGGAATCGGTAAAGATGACACATTATTCGCTATGATCGATGGAATCGTTAAGTACGAAAGAATCGGTAGAGATAGAAAACAAGCAAGTGTTTACGCAGTAGAATAATATCAATGAAAGTCTAGTAGGAACTAGGCTTTTTTTTTGCATGAAAATATTTATGTTTCAAGCAAAAGTTCTTAAGTTATAGTATAATATTAATGATATGAGGTGAAAAGTATGAAAAAACATGTTAATAACCTTTTTTTTGAAAAATATAACCATTATTCTAATAAGACTTACTTTTCCCCCGGAAGAGTAAATATTATCGGTGAACACACCGATTATAACGGCGGTTTAGTAATGCCTTTTTGTATTGATAAGGGTTTATATGCGGCTGTCGGAAGAAATGATTTAAAAGTAATTAGAATCTATTCCGAGAATTTCTCCATTTTAGGAATAATTGAGGTTAATCTTAGTGATATCGAATATGAGTTAAAGAAAAACTTCGGAGATTACTTATTAGGAGTAATAAAAGAAATAAAGAGTAAAGGCAAAGATATTACTAATGGTTTAGATATAGTGCTTTCCAGCAACTTACCAGTTGGAGGAGGATTAAGTTCTAGTGCTGCTTTAACGGTTTTGTTATTAAGTATTTTTAATGAAGAGTTTAGTTACGGATATGGAAAAATTGATATCGTTAAAATGGCAAAATCAGTTGAAAATAACTTCTTAGGCGTTAAGTGTGGAATCATGGATCAGTTCGTAATTGCTTTTGGCAAGGAAAATAGTACGATTATGCTAGATTCAAAGACTTTAGATTTTGAATACTTGCCGCTTGATTTTGAAGATTTTTATTTTGTGTTAATTAATTCCAATACAACGAGAAAATTAAAAGATTCTAAGTATAACGATCGTCAAGCTGAAACTAAAGAAGTATTGAGGATTATAAATGGAAGCTTTTCTTATGAGTATTTAGCTGATATTTCTGTTAATGATTTGGATGAGGTACTTGAAGTAGTAAAAGATGAAGTATTAAGAAAAAGATTAAGGCATGTTGTTAAAGAAAACAACAGAGTCAAATTAGCTAAAGAAATGATTTTGAAGAAAGATTTCAAAGGATTAGGTTTGCTTTTAACGGAAGCACATTATTCTTTAAAGAATGATTATGAAGTCTCAACAGCGGTTTTGGATGAGTTAGTGGAAATGGCTGTAAAATCGGGCGCATTGGGTTCGAGAATGATTGGCGGAGGTTTTGGTGGATCAACGCTTAATCTTGTTCTAAAGAAGGATTTTGATGGTTTTATAGCAAGTTTTAAGAAACTGTATGAAGCAAAGTATGAAACTAGCTTTATTTATAGTATAGTTTATGCAAAGGACGGATTTAAACGAATTGATTAGAGCAGCAATAATTAATGACTTAGAAGTCATTGCTAGTTTAGCTAAGATAGTAAGAAGTGATATGGTAAGTAAGGGTCTTAATCAATGGGTTGGAGATTATCCTAATATTGATAATTTTCGTTCTGATTTAGACAAAGGCGGTCTTTTTGTTTTAGTTGAAGCAGATAAGATAGTCGGTTCTTGTTCGATTCTTAAAGAGAATGATATTGCTTATAAAGAAGTTGTTTGGAATGGTAAAAGTGCTTTAGTAATACACAGAATTTTAATTGATCCTGCATATCAAGGCAAAGGCTTTGGTAAGGAAATGGTTAATTTTGCTTATAAGAAGGTTTTAAATGAAGGTTATGATTCTTTAAAAATCGATACGCATCCTGATAATATCAAGATGCAAAAGATGCTTAAAGGTTTAAGTTTTGAATTTAGAGGTTATTTAGCGTCAATCAATCGATTGGCTTATGAAAAGTTAGTTTAAGGAAGAAGAAATGAGGTTTTTTTATGTTTATAGATGAAGTAAATATTGTCGTTAGGTCCGGTAAGGGCGGCGATGGAATTGTTTCTTTTAGAAGAGAGAAACATGTACCGCTTGGTGGACCAAACGGTGGTGATGGTGGTAAAGGTGGTTCTGTTATTTTTGAAGCTGATGAAGGTATGTCAACTTTAATGGATTTGAAGTTTCAAAAGCATGTTTTCGCTAAGTCGGGTGAAAATGGTAAAACTAAGAATATGCGTGGTAAAGACGCAGAAGATGTTATTATTAAAGTACCGTTAGGAACGACGATTTATGAAGCAGAGACGAATTTGGTAATTGCAGATTTAGTAACTCATGGACAAAGTGAAGTAATTGCTAGAGGTGGTAATGGTGGTAGAGGTAATGCAACATTTGCGACTTCGAAGAATAAAGCTCCAAGGATTCAAGAAAACGGTGAACAAGGGGTAGAACTAAACTTACATATCGAACTTAAGCTTTTAGCGGATGTCGGTATTGTCGGGTTTCCTTCTGTTGGTAAGTCAACATTGATTACGATACTTTCTAATTCAAGACCAAAGATAGCAGATTATCCTTTTACGACCTTAATACCTAATTTAGGAGTAGTGAGTAGGTTTAATGTAAAACCGTTTGTATTAGCTGATATGCCAGGATTAATTGAAGGTGCTTCTCAAGGACAAGGTTTGGGAATTCAATTTTTAAAACATATTGAAAGAACAAGAGTTTTAATTCATATGGTAGATATGAGTGAGGAATCTTTAAGAGATCCTTATAATGATTATATGGTTATTAATAAAGAACTAGAAGAATATAATCCTAGACTTTTAGATAGACCTCAGGTTATCGTTGCCAGCAAAATGGATACCGATCATGCTAAAGAGCGTTTAGAAGCGTTTAAAAAGCATTTTGATGAGGATACATTGATTATTCCCATCAGTGCAATGACTAATGATAATTTAGATAAGTTAGTGTATCGAGTAGGTCAATTGTTGGAAGAAACACCATTCTTTTATAAGGATGAGGTTGTTATTGATGAATATGTAGAATATACATTTAAAGACCTTGATAGCGAAATAATTATTGAAAAAACAAGTGATTCAAGGTTTGAAGTTAGCGGTAAATTAGTTGAAAATTTATTAAATAAGTCTAATTTCATGAGTGATGAAGCCGTAACAATCTTTTTAACAAAGTTAAGAAAAGCTGGATTAGATGCTAAATTGAGGGAAGCTGGCGCTAAAGAAGGCGACACAATTGTTATAGCTGGGGACGAGTACGACTTCATTGATTAAAAATTTTCAAAAATCAATTTGATATTTATATGTTTTTAATTTGTATATAATATATTTATTATTTGTTTATATTATGTATTAATTGTGATGTTTTTTTATTTAAAAAAAATATGAAGGAGATGGATTTTATGTATAGTTACATCAAGGGGATTATTACTGAGATAACGCCAAATTACGTGACTTTAGACAATAATGGTATTGGGTATAAATTGCTAACACCTAATCCATATAACTTTATTATCGATACTGAAGTAGTTGTTTATATATATCAAAAGGTTAGCGAAGATTTAATCGCTCTATACGGATTTAAATCAAGCGAACAAAGAGATTTGTTTATCAAACTCATTTCAGTAAACGGAATTGGTCCTAAGAGTGCAATAGCAATCCTAGCTAGTGGTACAGTAGGTTCAATCACTAAAGCTATTGAAGATGGTGATGCAAAGTATTTACAAAAGTTTCCGGGTATTGGACCTAAGGCATCTCAACAAATTGTTTTAGATTTAAAGGGTAAAATTGAATTTGATAATGTTAGTATCCATTCACAAAATATCGTTGAAGTTGAAGAGGCTTTAATCGCTTTAGGTTATAAGACAAAAGAAATTGAAAAGGTTTTAAAACGACTAGATCCAGAAAAAGATACTAATGATTTGATTAAAGATGCATTAGCTATGATGTTGAAATAAGCAACTTAAGTAAAGATTTTTGCATCTTAACCTTTGTTTCCTTGCGTTAATTATTGGTTGGTTTTATAATTTGGGCCATAAAGGAGATGAAACATATGAAAAAATTTCTATTAGGTTTTGTGTTTGTTTTAACAGTAGGTTTATTGAGTGGTTGTGCAATTGAGAAGGATATTTTTAATGAGATTGAAAGATCGGTTGAAAGCTTAGGAGATATCAATCAAGATTCAAGTATTGAAGATGTTGAAGAATTAAGCATGGCATTAGGATATGACGAAGTAATAAGGTTAGCTTATAGTGAAGAAGAAATCGCATTTTTTGAAGCTAAAACAAGTCTTTTATTAACTCATTATGAACTTCAGGCAACTAAATTTAGTACCAGAGGTCTAGTGCTTGAAATTAAATTGATAATAAAAGAAATGCGTGAAACACAAGTTTCACTGACCGAAGAAAACAAGAACTTGATATTAGATTCAATAGCTTTGATTAAGGAATATCGTTTGGATATATTAGAGGATGCTGGCGAAGGATATTTAAGATTAAAAGATTTAAGGGAAAACCCTGATAATCTAACGATTCAAGAGATCATTGTTATTCTAAATGAAGTTAATGTAGTTTTAACAGAAAGATTTGAGAACTTAGAAAAAATTAATGTAGAATTAACTAAAATTAAGGGATTATTATCCTAAAAAAGGTTAGGTTTTATGAAGATTAAAGTTGAAGAAAATCCAGAAATTGAAGTTTTGATTAAGGGTCCCAAAGATTCGGAAACAGTTAAAGAGATATATCGGTCTTTATTATATTTTGAAACAACTGTTATCGGAAAACTGGATGAAAGAAAAGTTACTTTGACTTTAAGTAATATCTATTATTTTGAGAGTGTTGATAATAAGACATTCGCATATGAAAAAGATAAAGTCTTTGAGGTCAATCAAAGACTTTATCAATTAGAAGATAGTTTAAAAATGACGCCTTTTATCAGAGTTAACAAAAATACAATCGTTAATACAAAAAAGATCAAATCATTCAAATCAACAATTAATGGTCGGATGGAAGCTACACTTAAAAACGGTGAGAAAATGAAGATTACAAGAAACTATGTTTCTGAGTTAAAAAGAAAGTTGGGTGGTGAATAAGATGAAAAAATACTTTAAGTACTTTTTAGTCAGTTTTTTCCTTATTAACATCTTAATGATTTTCTTAGCCTTGTTAGTTTATAGGAACTCTCAAATTAGATTACCTTTCCTAAGACTTGAAATCGGTGGTTTGATAATTTCAGCAATAATCGGTTTAACTGTATTTATGTTTAGATTGGAAAAAGGAAATAGTCTTGTTAATGTTATTATTGGATATGTGATAATGATTCCTGGTTTATTGGTTTTAAGAAATGTTTTTGGAACTTACCTATTTAGATCGGCTTCATTGATTTACATAATTATGGTAGTAGTAGGAATTATTTATGGAGTTGTGGTTTATATAGTTTCAAGGCGTTATAAGAGTGAAGTTGAGCTTTTAAACCGACTTTTGGAAGAAAAATCACAAAAAGAAGAAGATTAGAGAAAAAATATAAAGAACCTTCAAACGGTATTTATTGGCTAAATATCGGTCTAGAAGGTTCTTTTTTTGTGGAATAATATTCGATTATACGTACGATTAGAGTTATATTGTGAATAATCCCTTTAAAAAGTTTGAATCAGAAGATATGGTTAAAGCTTGCATAAGAAGAAGCCTTGCTTTTTGTCCGTTTAATGAAGTAGCCATGATACAACCCATCTCAGTTAAGTATTTTCCGCCACCAATATAGCCGTATGAATCAAGGGTTCGTCCTGACGGACATCTTGAAGTGATTATAACAGGAACATCTAATTTTAGAGCTTTTTCAATGCCCGGAATCATTAATGGTGGTAAATTGCCTCTACCTAAAGCTTCAATAACAATACCTTTGGCATTTTGATCTAAAAGATAATCTATAAGTAAAGAGTCGCTTCCTGAATAACTCTTTAATAGGTATACATTAGGTTCTATATCGGTTATTTTGAGTTTATTACGTTGACTGGTAACATTTCGGTGAAATAAAACCTCTTTATTATCGACTATACCTAGTGGACCATAGTCCAAAGATTTAAAAGTATCTAGCGAAAGAGTATTTGATTTAGTAACTTCACTAGCTGCATTAATCTGATCATTCATTACAACTAATACACCACGTCCATGGGATTTAGTTGACTTAGCAACTAATATTGAAGAGACTAAATTATTAATTCCATCGAATCCAAGTTCTGAACTTGACTTCATAGAACCGGTTACAACAATCGGAATATCAGTATCGATACATGAGTCAATGAAAAATGCGGTCTCTTCCAAAGTATCAGTTCCATGAATTATTACGAAGCCAATCGGATCTTCAAACTCAATTAATCTTTGAATTAGTTTTGTCATTTCAAGCATCATCACAGGAGTCATTGACGGTGATGGAATTTCCGAAAATTCTATGACCTCTAATTCATGATAAAGTTCTGAGTGGAGTAATGATTGCATAATTTCTTTTGCTGAGAGAGCAGGTTTAACTGTATGTGAGACATCATCGATTTTCATAGAGATTGTACCACCAGTGAAAATCATATATATTTTTTTCATATCATATCACCTCTTGCTAAATGTATTATATCACAAGAGTTCATAAACTGAGATATGAAAAATCAAATTTAATCATGTTTGTCGGTATGATTTTCGAGGGAGGTTAAATCCCTCGATTTTTTAATGCCTATTTTTACAGGGTTTAAGAGATAAGTAGTTTTAACAGTTTCCACATTGACCTTTTAAATTGCGAGGTTTAGCGCTATATATTTAGTTAACATAATATACATTATAGGAAGTAAAATATGTTATTTAAAAGTAGTGGAATTATCCACAAAATATATTCAATTGAAATAAATGAGACGATAATCCGCCCATTTACCTTCTTTTTTCTATATCTAAACATATTCATATTTAAGGTGATGAGTATGTTTATTTTCATGTATGTCTACTTGTTCTTTTTCTTAGATGTTTGACCGAAAATTTGGCTCATATTTTTAAGTTTTAAGACTAACCTTGTATAAATGCATGGCTAAACAAGAAAATCTTCTTACATTCGAATTTGAAAATTTTATCCTAAGCAAATATAAAAGAGTTAGTTCATGACTAACTCTTCTTCTACTTCTATACCGATGGATGCAGCAAATTTATATGCTTCAATTATTGCTTCATCAAATAAATATTTAGGCTTATGTGCATCGGAGGAAATGATAATTTTTACTCCTGTGTTTTTAGTGAGTTCCCAAAATTCTTTTCTTGGATAACGATATCTCACTTGACCGTTAACGATAATTTTTCCTTTTCTAAATCCGTTGGCATTAATCTCTAAGGCAACATTATTTTCTTTAGCTGAAAGAATTATCATCTTACTTAGGTACAACATTTCTTCTGTGAGTTCATTCTCTTGGTTAAAAAGAAAAATATCTGGGTGAGCAATAATTTTGAAATTGTTTGTTTCCATTGCTTCAATTAATGTCTTAACATAAATTTTCATGTCATCAACTTCTTTGAGATGGTAGATACTTTTTAACTTTCCATTTTTTTGAATGTAGTGCTGACCAAGTACTAAATAGTCTAGTTCTTTTAATAATTCTTGATAGTGTTTTATGTGAGTTGGAAAATATTCAATTTCAAGACCTTTGTAGATTTTAATTAAGTCACCATACTTTTCTATGGAACTTGATAGTTCTTTTAGGTAAATTGGATAGTCTTCAATACCCATTCGAACGGAACGGTCTTCTAAAAAGTTGAATGGTGCGTGATCTGACATACCTAGAGTTTTTATGTTAAGTTCAATGGCTTTTTTGACATAATCTTCCACTGTACCTATTGCATGGTTACATAGATAGGTATGAGTATGGTAATTAGACTTCATTATTTTATTCGTAAGTGGCATCCTAAGCTGTCCTTTCTATCTAAGGCTTGTTTTGTTATCAGTAAAGCTGTAGTTGCTAGGTTAAGTGTTTCGTAGTAAGTTTTTGTAAGATTTGGATATTTGATAAGGTTTTTATAGATATCTTCTAGAACTTTTAAGGTTAAGGATAACCCTTCTGTGTTTCTGACGATACTAACATGTTCATCCATATAATCACCGATCTTTTTTCTGATCGGTTTATAGTTGTAATTATATCTTGGTAATTCTTCAAGTGTGATTGGTTTGATATTAGTACTTGCTATAGATGAATTATTGATTGAATCAGCAAATGATTTAGCAAAAACTAAGCATTCTAAAAGTGAGTTTGAAGCAAGTCTATTTGCGCCATGAACATTGGTATTTGCGGTTTCGCCAACTGCATAAAGGTTTTTTACCGAGGTTTTCGCATAGATATCAGTATTAATCCCTCCGCAAAGGAAATGCTCACATGGAGCTACAGGGATTAGATCTATACCTAAAATTAATCCTTCTTCCTTGAGATGCTTAAATATGGTTGGGAAACGTTTTTCTAAGTATTTAGGGTCAAGATGTCTTGTATCTAAATAGACATGATCTGTCCATGTATCATACATCTCTTTAAAGATACTTTGTGAGACAATGTCTCTTGGGGCTAGTTCCATTAAATCCGGTGAGTATTTCTTCATGAATCGTTCTTTTTCAATATTGAGCAAATAGGCGCCTTCACCTCTTAACGCTTCGGTTATTAAAAATCTTTGTCTTGAAGGATTCTTTAAGGAAAAATAGGCAGTAGGGTGAAATTGAATAAACTCCATATGGTCAATTAAGGCATTAGCTCTATAGGCGATACCAATACCATCGCCGGTAGCGTTTAAATCGTTTGTGGTTGAACCATAAACTGACCCGATTCCTCCTGTGGCTAAAACAATGTGATTGCTATAGATTGGATAGTAATTTTGGTCTTCTAATACTGTAATTCCAATTGCTTCATCATTGTCTTTAATTAGATTGATTGCCATAGTGTTGCTTAAAAAGGTAATATTTGATTTTTGATATAGATAAGCGATTAAAGCTTCAGTAACATTTTTTCCGGTAGCGTCACCACCGCTATGAAAAATACGGCTGTGGGAATGGCCACCTTCTTTAGTTACAAGGAATTTGCTGTCGGCACCAATATCAAAACTAACTCCGAAACTAATGAGTTTTTTTACTGATTCAAATGCATTATCAACTAAGAATCTTACTGCAGTTTCATTATTTAAATATGATCCGGCTTTTAGAGTGTCTTTGATATGACTTTCGTGGAGTGTGGTATTATCATTATATTCACAGGCAATACCGCCTTGGGCGAGAGTTGAATTAGAAAAGGTAATCTCTGTTTTTGAGATTATCAATACATTTAATTTCTCACTTAAGTTGAGAGCGGTGAATAAACCTGCTAATCCACTCCCAACGATAATACAATCATAAGTTTTTATCATTAACTTAACTCCATCATTTTATCTAAAGCAATAACTGCTTTTTCTCTTATTTCTTCAGGAACAGATACTTCATATACTTCATCTCTTAATGAAATATATAAGTCTTCTAAATTTATCATTTTCATGTTTTTACATGATAAACCATCATTTAATAAATAGAACTTCTTGTCAGGGTTTTGTTTTTTTAACGCATGAATAATCCCCTTGTCGGTTCCGATGATAAATTCACGTGTTTTTGAATTGGTAGCGTAATCAAGGATTTGTTTAGTCGAACCGACAAAGTCAGCTTGTAATAATACATCTAGCGGTGCTTCAGGATGAATCAGCGTTAAGGCATTAGGATGTTTTTCTTTCATGGTTAAAACATCAGATACTTTTAAGTTTTCATGGATGTAGCAATAGCCAGGCCAAACATCAATATTATAACCTAATTTATGTTTTAGATATGTGCCTAGGTTTTTATCAGGAACATACATCATTTTATTATCTTTATAGTTCTTAACGATTTTTTCCGCATTGGAACTAGTTACGATTACATCAGATAAGGCTTTGATATTAGCTCTTGTATTAACGTAGGTTATGATTATTGTATCAGGGTTATTGGTTTTATATTGTAATAATTCATCATAATCAACCATCATTGCCATTTGGCAGGTTGCGTTCTTCTTTGGCAATAATACTTTTTTTGTTGGTGATAGGATTTTGGCGGTTTCCGCCATAAAGTATACACCACAAAAAACTATTATATCGGCGGTGGTTGATGCGGCCATTTTACTCAAAGCTAACGAATCGCCGACAAAGTCGGCTACTTCCTGGATTTCATCGTTTTGATAGAAATGAGCGAGAATTATCGCGTTCTTTTCTTTTTTTAATTTTAGGATTTCATCTTTATACATTTCATTCCTCCTGATGTGATTTATCAGATTAATCGGTCACATTAATATTATAGTCTTTTTAAGTCTTTTTTTAAAGAATATGATATAATTTAAAGCGAAAAGGGGTGTTTGTTATATGTATCAACCTTTAGCTGATAAAGTTAGACCAAATAGTTTTTCGGAAATGATTGGTAATGAGAAATTGTTATATACGCTTGATAGATTATTGAAGTCTGATTCTTTAGTATCAATGGTTCTTTATGGACCAACAGGTGTCGGTAAAACTACTATCGCCGATATCATCGCCAGTCATTATCCATTGAACCATTTCCGGTTTAATGCATCTACTGATAATAAGGCAACTTTGAAACAAATCATTGATCATGTTAAATTGTATCATTCAGTCATTCTGATAATTGATGAAATCCACAGGATGAATCGAGACATTCAAGATTACTTATTACCATATGTAGAAAAAGGTAATATTATTATGATTGGTTTAACTACTGAGAATCCTTATATATCAGTTAACCCAGCGGTGAGAAGTCGCGTCAGTATATTTAAAGTAACAAGACCATCTACAGCTGATATCGAGAGTTTTTTGAAAAAGATTGATTTAAGTGCTTATGATAAAAATCTAACTGTTAAGAACGATACCTATAAAAGAGTTGCTTTAGCAGCTAATGGTGAAGTAAGAACCGCAATTAACATGTTAGAGATATTATGTTTGGCAGCGGGTAAGGATGAGGTAATTGATTTTCATTTTATGGAAAAACATCTACCAGAATCACAAATATCAGCTTTTAAAACCGGTGATGATTATTATGATATCTTAAGTGCTTTTCATAAGAGTGTTAGAGGCAGTGATGTTAATGCAGCATTGCATTACTTAGCGAGATTGATTGTCGCAGGTGATTTAAAGTCTTTGGTTAGAAGGATTAGAGCAATTGTTTATGAGGATATTGGTTTAGCTAATCCTTTGATGGGAGTTAAGGTTGAGGCTGCTTGTTCGTTGGCTGAAAATGTAGGTTTCCCAGAGGCTAAAAACGCTTTAGGTGCTATTGTAATTGAGATGTGTATTTCACCTAAGTCAAATAGTGCGCATCTTGCGGTAACTAAAGCAATTGATGATGTGGAAAAAGGTAAGACCTATCAAGTGCCTTCGCATTTAATTAATAATCCTACTTATGATGATAAATTAGATTATAAATATGCACATGATTATCCAGGTCATGTGGTTAATCAAGATTACTTGCCTAAGGAGTTGCAAGGGACTATTTATTATGATCCGCAAACTCATACCAAACTAGAAAAAGCTTTTGCGGAGGAGTATTTCAAAAATGAGAAGATTATTAAAAACAAGTAACTAAATAATAAAAAAGAAAAGAGCTTAAATCATAAAGATTTAGGCTCAATTTTTTTTAAGTATTTATTTGGTCTAAAGATAAGATAAATGAGAACAATTAATGCTAGGATGCCGAATACACTACCTATATTAAACACTCCAGTAAACATCATTCCGATTTGGTAAATAATCAAAGATAAAACATAAGCAAGAACCGTTTGATATGTAATAGCTATTAAAGTCCACTTTCTACTACCCATTTCTCGTTTGATTGTTCCCATAGCTGCAAAGCATGGTGCACAGATAAGATTAAACACTAGGAATGAATAGGATGATAAAGCTGTAAAGTCAACTGCTAGTAATGTCCAGATTTCAGCACCACTTTCACCGACTTCTGCAAATCCATATAATACACCAAAGGTTGAAACAACATTTTCTTTTGCGACTAATCCAGTGAAGGTAGCAACAGCTGCTTTCCAGTTACCCCAACCTAGCGGAGTGAAGATAACGTCGATAAGTTTACCGATACTTGCGAGGATAGACTCTTCTGCATTTGAAGTCAAAGCAAATGACCAACTAAAATTAGATAAGAACCAGATTATTATCGCCGCAACCAAAATAATTGTTCCGGCTTTTTTAACAAATGATTTTAATTTGTGATAAACAGTAAATCCTAAACCTTTAACGCTTGGAAGATGGTAATCAGGTAACTCCATAATAAATGGAGACGCTTTACCTGCAAAACCTTTAAATTTCTTTAAGATAATACTTGAGATGATAATCATCAAGATTCCTAATAGATAAGCAGATGGAGCTATTAACCATTGAATCGGTGAACCCCTGAATAAAGCTCCAGCTATTAGAGCGATGATTGGTAGTTTCGCACCACATGGCATAAAGGTTGTTGTCATGATCATAACTTTACGGTTATTCTCCTCTTCTATAGTTCTAGCAGCCATAACACCAGGCACAGCACAACCGGTTGACATTAGCATTGGAAAGAAGGCTTTGCCTGAAAGACCGAAGCGTCTGAAGATTCTATCAAGGATAAATGCAATCCTTGCCATATAACCGCTTTCTTCTAATATCCCTAGCAAGAGGAATAGAACGAACATTTGTGGTAAAAAGCCAAGTACGGCCCCAACACCACCAATGATTCCTTCAACAATCACCCCGATTAACCAAGGCCAAGCATTGATTGATTCAAGCCATCCTGTCACAAGACCAGGGAGTCCGTTATCACCAAAGATTGTATCATTAACATAATCGGTTAATAATCCACCGATTGTTGAAATCGATAAATAATACACTAGAAAGATAATCAGAACAAATATTGGTAAAGCTAAGTATTTGTTTGTTAATACTTTATCAATCTTATGCGTCATTGACTGAGCTTTGATTTTGTTTTTAAAATATACCTTTTCGATAAAACGATTGATGTAATTATATCTTTCAGTTGTAAGAATGCTTTCTGAATCATCATCCAGCTCTTTTTCATAAAGGTTGATGAGATTAAAGACTTCTTCTTTGTCTTTAGGATCTAACTTTATGTCTTCAAGGACCTTTTCATCCTTTTCAAAGATTTTTAATGAATACCATCTAAGCTTTTCAACTTCGACTTTATCTTTAATTTTTTCACTGATAATAGAAACAATATTTTCAATTTTTTCTTTATACCATACGACCGGACGGTATTTATAACCTTTAGTAACTAAATCAGTAGATTTTGTGATTAATTCTTCTAGACCAACTGATTTAAGTGCAGTTATCTCTACTACCGGACAGTTTAGTAACTTAGCAATCGATTCTGATTTAATAACGTCTTTATTCTTCGCAATCACATCCATCATATTAATCGCTAGTACTACTGGGACTCCAGTTTCGATTAATTGGAGAGTTAGATAAAGGTTTCTCTCTAAATTAGAACCGTCAATTATATTTATAATTACATCTGGTTTTTCATTAAAGATATAATCTCTTGAGATTACTTCTTCTAAAGAATATGGTGAAAGAGAATATATTCCCGGTAAATCAATAATAGTTATATCTTTATTATTTCTGACTAATCCTTCTTTCTTTTCAACCGTTACTCCTGGCCAATTACCAATATGTTGGTTATTGCCGGTAAGGGAGTTGAAAAGTGTGGTTTTACCACTATTAGGATTCCCTACTAGTGCTATTTTCAGTTTCATGAAACGCTGCCTCCAAGCATAAGTTAGCAATCGCTAACTGATATAATAAATAATTTGCCAAAGAATTACTCTTCGGCAACTTCCTCTACAATAATATTGAATGCATCTGCTTTTCGTAAAGTAAGTTCAATTCCTTTGACAGTTATCTCCATCGGATCACCAAGTGGAGCTAGTTTTCTGACATGGACTCTTGTACCTGGAATAAGCCCCATATCCATTAGCCTTCTTTTGATTGGCCGTTCACCGCTTACTTTATGAATAATGCAATCACTACCTATTTTTACTTTATCGAGTGTGTTCATATATGATACGTCTTTTTTTTAAGAAAAAAGACTCTCCTTTTCTAGTAAATACTTGTAATCGATAATAATAGTTAGCGATTGCTAACTCGGTAGTAATTATAAACGATTTTTGTTATAAAAGTCAAGCAATTATAATGTTTTATGCATAAGTTATGTTATAATAATTTTATTAAGGATGTGATCTTTATGAAAATTCATGAGAGTGGCGAAAACTATTTAGAAGCTATCTTGATTATTAGAAAAAGGCAATCTTTTGTTAGGTCGATTGACATCGCAAAAGAGATGAACTTTTCTAAGGCTAGCGTTAGCCGAGCTGTGAATAAATTAAAAGAAAATGGCTTTTTAGATATCGATGATTCAGGTCTTTTAGAACTGACAAAAAAGGGTGAAGATTTGGCAGTTTTGATCTATGAAAGACATCGATTTTTTACTGACTTTTTAGTTTATTTAGGTGTTGATAAAGACATAGCTGCACAAGATGCTTGTAAGATTGAACATGTTTTAAGTAAAGAGTCTTTTGAAGCAATGAAAAAGTATTTAACCAAGGTAAAAAAAGATAATTAATATCATATAAGAAGTTTAGGTTATAGACAAAGTGTTCTTGTCAATAAAAGGCGGACATGTATCTGACCTTAATTAACCCCTAGTTGAGATTTAAACTCTACTGGGGGTTTTGTATTTTAAGACATATAAGAATCATTCGTTATTAAAATAATGAATGAGTTATATAATCAAAAATGTAGTTAATTATGTGCATTTAGTATTGCAAAAAAATCTACAAAGTGGTAAAATATAGTTAGATTGTAGGAATTTGGGAAATTAGGAAAGGGTGGTTTCGATGATTATAGAACTAAGAAAAAAATCTCAAATTACAATACCCAAAGAGATTATTAATGAGTTAAATCTTCAAGAAAAAGATCAACTTGATATTTCCATAAAAAATGGAGTCATTGTGATTGAACCAGTCGCAATATATTCAAAATCATACATCCAAAAACTAGAAGAAACTGTGATGAGAATAAATGAGGACCCTTCAAAGTACAATGTTGGACCTTTTAAATCCGTAGAGGAAGCTATAAACTACTTAGAAGAATCAGATGAAGATGTTGAGAAAGACAAAGAATTAAAAAAATGAAATATGAAATATTATTTTCAACTAGATTTAAGAAGTCTTTTTCTAAGTTGGAAAGCCGGGAAAAGAGATTATTCTATAATAAGTTATCTTTATTTATAGAGAATCACAGGCACCCAAGTCTTAGAACAAAAAAAATTAAAGGTAGTGAGATACTATTTGAGTCTAGCATCAATATGTCAATTAGAGTAATATGGACATATCGAAATGAGAATTTGATATTGATGATAGACATTGGTTATCACGACATTTTAAACAAGCTATAGTATTTATTTGCATGATAATTTATAACTACGTTGATTGATGTAATAAGTGTCTTTATATACTCATATTTAGAAATACCATCTTTATAGATATCAATCATGCTTAAGAGGTTAATTTATATTAAGATCGGTCATGCTGCACAAATAAATAAGTAATAAGGGCCTGTAAAGAATTAGAAATC
>DDWJ01000029.1 GCA_002345505.1 Caryophanales bacterium UBA2289 | reverse complement strand
AAGGTTTCGGGTTCGACTCCTGATGAGCGCGCCATTTTATACGGGAAGTAGCTTAGCTTGGTAGAGCGCCTGGTTTGGGACCAGGAGGTCGCAGGTTCGAATCCTGTCTTCCCGACCACTAAAAAACAAAAGACTAAGGCAACTTAGTCTTTATTTATTAAAAGGACCCTTAGCCAAGTGGTAAGGCACGGGACTGCAACTCCCCCACCGCCGGTTCAAATCCGGCAGGGTCCTCCATGATTTTAATACGGAGTTTATTTGTAAAACTGCCCAAAATAAGCATTTTAATGTTTAAATAGGCTATATTTTATTTAAATAAGCATCCTTTTCTATAAAATAGAGAATAAAAAGACGAACTTAAATTCTAAAAGTTGATTTTAGAACTAGAGCTTGTCTTTTTTTTCTTTTGATACCATATAAAACTCAACCGGATTTGAACTATCTAAAAAAGCGGATTTGAACTTGCTAAAAAAATATAATACCATGTTCAGCATCATAATCAGTCTTCCTTATTCGATATTGGATTGTACCAGGAAGATATAATTCTTTTAACAAATTAATGTTTTCATAATCATCACGTTTACCTATAACAAAGGTAATCTTATTACGTTCTAAAACAACGATTTTTGAGAAGAATTGCTTGTATGGAAACTCATCTATTGACGTAATTAGGCCATTATAGTTTTTTAACATAGATTTGATACTAACTAAAAAGTTATCCACATTTAGATCTACTATGATTTTGTTTTGAAGCTCAGCAGAATGAATTTTTAACTCATAAATATTTTTATTTAGTTGGTCCATAACTGCTTTGTGGAAACCATCTGTTTCTGATGTCATCTTTCCTAACTTTGCTTCTATGGCCGATAATTTTTCCTGTGTTGCTTTAAGTTCTTGTTTTGCAATGACAAGTCGTTCATCACTATTTAAAGCCTTAGATAAGGTGTTTAGGAACTCATTTTTATTATTAATGATTAAATTGATTTGATTCAAAATCTCTTGATCTATGACGTCACAAGATAAGGTATCAGCTTTACACGATTTTTTTGATGAATTAGATAAACATTGTAAAAACCTATTGGCAAATGCATTGCTATTTTTATTGACTTTCATATTAAAGTGTTTCCCACAATGAGCGCATCTTATAAGACCTGTATATGGAGATTTCTTGTTTCCAAAAGTTTCTTCCATATTCTTGATATGGCTTTTTTGATATTTAATGCTTTTTTGTTTTCTTATTTCCTGAACCTTGTTAAACATAGCTAAAGATATGATTGCTGGATGTGAATCTACTACATAAAACTGTGGTAGTTCACCTTTATTATTGACAGTATGTTTTGATTTGAATGATGGTCTATATGTTTTTTGCAATAAGGCATTACCTGTATATTTTTCATTTTTTAATATGCCATAAATTGCTGTTTTACTCCAATGTTTATTACCATAAGTTGTAGGAATATTATGATCTTCTAGATATCTTATAATAGGTGTTGCTCCAAATCCTTCTAAGAATAGTTCATATATTTTTCTTACAGTAGAGGCTTCTTGTTCATTGATAACTAGGTTTCCAAACTCATCATGATCATATCCAAGCATACCTTT
Source organism: Caryophanales bacterium UBA2289 (assembly GCA_002345505.1). Classification (GTDB taxonomy): domain Bacteria; phylum Bacillota_I; class Bacilli_A; order Izemoplasmatales; family Hujiaoplasmataceae; genus UBA2289. The sequence goes on along the minus strand of DDWJ01000029.1, from coordinate 48,009 downwards.
AGTAACAACATGAAACTCTCCTTTTTCAAATCTTTTTGTATTACCCCATTTGACATTTTCACTTATAGATCTTGACTCCTCCTCAGCCATTCCACTAAGAACTGACATAATCAACTCAATCTTTGGATCGAAAGTTGAGATGTTCTCTTTTTCGAAGAACACTTCAACATTTTTATTTTTTAGCTCTTGTATTAACTTGACACTATCAAGTGTATTTCTAGAAAACCTAGAGATTGATTTTGTAATAATTAAATCGATTAATCCGTTTCTTGCAGCTTCAATCATCAAATTAAACTGTGTTCGTTTGGTGATATTGGTTCCACTTTTACCTTCGTCTGCATAAACGCCTACAAAGTTCCAATCAGGATTGCTCATGATTTGTTTGGCATATGTCGATACTTGCGTATCAAAACTTAATAGTTGAACATCAGAAGAAGTAGAAACCCTTGCATAAGCACAGACGTTTCGCTTTTTTTTATGAAGAGATAGATTTTTATAATTAATAACTTCCTTTAGTTCAATCATATAAGCTCATCTCCAATCTCAATGACGCTATATTTGATTTGAAATCCATTTTTCTCATTTTTAATTGATGAATCAAACAGTGAATCGTAAGATCTTAGAACTTCAATTTTATCAGTGAAGTCTTTAGAGGATATGTCTAAATTACTCATACATAAAATTACTTCCTGGTTTGATATTTGAATAATTTTCTTAAATATTAGAAGAAGAGCATCTCGGCTTAGGGATTTAGTTTTCTGTAAGAATTCCTGAAGCTTTTGTATACGTTTATTGTTGATATGAAGAGAAGCCAGTTGGTTTTTAAATTGTTCAAGTTCATACTGCAAATCTTCAATCTCTTGTTTCTTATCTTCAAAAGCTTTGACAAGATATTTATCGTTTTGATTTGATACATCAGATATTCTTAAGTTTATCAATCCCTTAATCTCATCTTCAACTTGATTTATTTGTCTTTGTTTTAATTCTATTGAATCGATAATTTGACTTGAATCTAAATTCTTAATTACTGTATGTGATATCTGAGCTACCAAAGTAGGATTGATAATTTCCAGTTTTAATAAAGCATCACTACAAACCATTTCAAGTGTTTCATTATCGATGGGCAAGTTATTACATTTGATTTTTTTCTTTGAGGTATTTTTACAGGTTAGGACAACTCTTTCGTTTTCTGTCCGATAATTATAGTAGTTTCTATTTAAAACACGTCCACAACAACTACAATGTACAATACCACTTAATGGAAACTGATTCCCATAGCGAGAAGACTCATTACTTGTCGAGCGAACTTTTGTCATTTGTTGGACAACATCGAACAACTCTTTTGAAATAATAGCCTCATGATTATTTTCAATATAATATTGGGGAGCTTGACCAGTATTGATGACTGACTTATGAGATAAATAATCGAGTGTAACTCTTTTTTGAAGAAGTACATCTCCCATATACTTTTCATTCTTAAGAATATTCATTATGTTAGCTGGATGCCAAACAACTTCTTTTCTACCGTTTTTGAAATTATTATCAATTAAGTGTTTGGCTATTTCTCTATATGACATTCCTGAAATATATAAGTTATATATCATTTTAACTACTTTAGCTTCTGAATCGTTGACAATGATTTTTCCATGCGCATCTTTATCGTATCCTAGAAATCTACTTGTATTGATTCGAATCGTGCCTTCTTTGTATCTTTTTCTAATACCCCATTTAACATTTTCACTTATATTTCTTGCTTCCTCTTGAGCAATAGAAGAGAATATTGTCAACATTAAATCAACTTTTGAATCTGTAGAACTGAGGTTTTCCTTTTCAAAGAAGACTTCAACATTGATTAATCTCAGTTCTTGAATAATTGATAAACAGTCCACAGTGTTTCTTGCGAATCTTGATAATGATTTTGTCAAAATTAAATCAATTTTTCCATTTCTTGCATCCTCAAGCATTCTTAAAAAATTAACTCTCTTTTTTGTACTGGTTCCTGACGTGCCTTCATCTGCATATAAGTCTACAAAGTCCCAATCTTTATTTTCTTGAATTCTTTTTGTATATTCAGTGATTTGAGCATTATAAGAATTAAGTTGATCGGTTGAATCTGTTGAGACCCTTGCATAAGCACATACACGCCTCTTTTTTGGAATTACATCTGCATTACCAGGAATAAATGCTGGGGTAGCTTCTATTCTGATTACTTTTCTTTCATTCACTATATAACCTCCATTTCGTTATCACACATATTCGCTCTAAAACAAACAATTATCAAGTCAATTCGATACGGAGTTTATTTTGCATGAACTATCTTGTATTCTTCTAGTAGATCAAGGAGCGACTCATAATATTCAATAAAGGATATTAATCCTTCTTGATGAAGTTTATATATCATGGTTTTCTTGTATTGATACTCAAGTTGATTTTGCTTATCTATTTTCACTAAAACTCCTTCTAAAGAACAAAAAGTCCTACGCATGTGAATACGTAGGACATCTTAGGTCAAATAGACCAATTCAATTATATCGCCAAAATGATTATAACAAATTCCAAAATAAATTGTGACCAAGTAGTGTAGACAAATTAAAAATCTTTAATCGCCTTTTTGATTGTACCAATTAAGATTGTATCTATTTCATCTTTTGTAGCTATAATTGGCATCATGTTTTGGTTTAGGTATGTATAACTATTCTTTCTTCTTGGCGTAGGTGTGAATTTTACTACAGACGGATAGTAGTAATCTTTATCACGTAGTAATGCATAAACACCTTTATTATCAATTTGATCTATTACATATAGATTCATATCAACTAATAGCGTAGTACCCATAGGCATTTTAAGAAGTAATGAATCAGACATTAAATCTACAGCGACTAGTCTTTTGGACTCTTTGAGATTATTATCGAACACAAAGTTCTCAACTTTAGGCTGTTGTTCATATCGACCGTCTGCACTTAATTTATATCTTGTAATCATATGGTTTTCGCCAAATGAATAGGTATTCTTTCTTTTTAATAGGGCATCAATTGATGTATCAAGCACATAAGATAGCATCATCAAGTTTGATGCTTTTGCATCAGTTTGACCTTGTTCATATGATATGAGTGTTTTCTTGCTAATAGTTCCATGACAGCGTTTAACGACTTCGTCTAATGTGAGATTTCTTGATTTCCTAATGCCTTGATCAATTCCAGAATAATCTACATATGAGTTGTGAAAAACAAATTTCTCTTTTGCCATAATCTTCACTTCCTTTTCGGTAACACTATTTTATCATGTATTAAACACTGTGTCATTTCTTTTATCTAATCTACGTAAAAAGTGAAGAATATTACACTATAAATGAATAAATAATTCTTATTTATCTTTAAAAAAGTGTAGTTTCTATATATAAGGTTTTAGTGTTAAATTGGGTCTGATATTATCTATCTGTGCCTAGCGTCAAAGAATCAAACATAAACATATTATTATAAGTGTATAGGTGTTAAACAACATAAAACAAGGAGGATTATAAATGGATTTAAGAATGTATTTGGTAAATGCTAGACAGAATAAAGGTTATTCTCAAAGAAGAACTGCAAGGGAATCTGGAGTATCTTATCAACACTATGCCAAAATTGAAAATGGGGATCGTGGACGAAAAGTATCATTCCTAATCATAGGTAGAATTGCATCAGTATTAGACATTTCTCTTGATGATTTATATCATTTGGAAAAAGCATATCTAGAAGAAATCGAACTAAAAAATGAATCAAAGTCGTATTGATTTTAAGAGATTAATAGAAGCCTATATTCAAAGTCTGGATAGAAAAGAGATAACCAAACAATCTTATTTGAAGATTTTAGTAACATTTAATGAGTACTTAGTAGCAAATTCAATTTTATCGCCAAATAAAAAGGATATCTTATGCTATAAAGAGTACTTATCGAAGAAAGTTAGATCTGCATCAATACAAAAAACAATTGTTGTTTTAAGAGGATTCTTTACCTATCTTGATTCAGAGGACACATATAGAAATATTATGACAGGTGTAAGAGGAGTTAAAATAGAACCAACCTTTAAACGAGCATCACTAACTCTATTAGAAATGGTAAATTTACTAGATAAAGCAGAAGAGTTATCTAATACAATTGAAGGTAAAAGAAACTATGCAATAATCGCTTTAATTGCAACTACAGGTCTAAGAACGATTGAAGTGGAAAGAGCTAATGTGAGCGATTTAGTAGCCATTAGTGATGGATACAAACTCTATATTCAAGGTAAGGGTCATGATGATAAAGATTTATATGTCAAGATATCAGATGACGTTTATCAAATCATTATGGAGTATCTCTTATTGAGAGAAGATTCATTTGAAGCATTATTCATCACTCATGGTCGAAATAATCATGGAAAGAGAATTCAAACAAGAACGATAAGAGGTATTGTCAAGGAAACTCTAAGAAGAACGGGTATAGATGACAAAAGATATACCGCCCATAGCTTAAGACATTCTTTGGCAACAAACTTGATCCTTCATGGCAACGGTTCTTTGGAAGAAGCTAAACAAATTTTAAGACATAAAGACATCGCAACAACTCAAATTTATAATCATTCATTAGCAAGGTCTCAAAATGATGGAGAACTCAAAATGAGCAAGTTACTGTTTGATAGAAAGGGTAAAAAGTATGAATGATAAAGTGGTATTATATGATATCAATGATCTAATTGAGATTCTAAAAGTTACTCGAGTAACAATCATCAGGTATATCAATCAAAAAAGGATAAGAGCATTCAAGGTTGGCCAAGGATGGAGAGTGACCAAAGAAGCTCTTGAAGAATTTATCAAGATAAGCGAAAAGAAACATGGCTGGAAAACCTAAACTAGGACTTGAATACTTTTCTGTTGATGTTGATATGACAAGAAACATGAAAATTAAAAGGCTGATGAGAAAATTTGGGACTGAAGGGTATGCAGCCTTTATGTTCCTTGTTTCATGGATTTATGAAAAAGGTCAGTTCTGGCGATATGATAATCTAGATGATGTGCTGTTTGGATTATCAGAAGCCATTCATGTCGAGGAAGATAAAGCATTATCCATTATTAACTATCTTTTAGATGCTGGGTTGCTAGATAGAAAAGCCTTTGATCAAGGATATCTTACATCAAAAGCTATTCAAGAAAGATATTATTATGCAACGAAAAGAAGAAAAGTTCGCATTCTACAAGAATGCTGTCTGTTATCGGAAGAAGAAATGAAACACATTGATAGTAAAACCGACTACCAAAGTAACATCTCTGTTAGCAAAGATGTTATTCATGTAAGCAAAGATGAGGTTTCTGTATTCAAAGATAGACAAAGTAATAGTCATAATAAAAGTAATAGTAAAAAAGATAAAGGAATGATAAATCATGATATTGGATCTGTCGATCCTAATACTATCCCATTTAAAATAAATTATTATCTTCAAGTTTTAATAAATAATGAAATCGTTTCTGGAACTGAAGACTGGATTACGGTATTAAATGACTTCTTGTATATGATAACTAAGAAGCATAATAAAGATGATGTTAGAAAGGCGATTTTTTATTCGATAAAAAGAATTAAGTTCAATCAATGGAAAGATGAACATGGATATGAAATTGCAAACAAAGAGCCTTATCTAGAAGAAACAATTTCTAATAACATTGCATATAACGAGTCAACAATAGATAGAATCGAACGTATGAAAAATTTCAGTGCAGTGTTTTATTGACGATATGTTTGAATGTTTAAGTTGGATTATAGAGAATTTAAATAATTGCAACGGAATTTCTTATTCGATTAGAAAAACCGTTGCAATTTGTGTTTTATATGCTATACTATATATGAAAAGAAGTGTGGTGATGATATGAAAAGTCCAAAGAAAAAAGACATCATTCTAGAATATATAAAAACCAACTATGATAACAAAACACCTATATTTGTAAATGATATCTATAAAGAATTCACAGAAATTAGTGAAGGTACGATTAGATCCTTATTTAAACGTTTCAGTGATTCAGGTGTTTTAGAAAAAGTGGATAATGGTGTATACGCTTTACCTAATAAGGAGAGCGTTTTAGGCAAGGCTACCGTTTATGTTTCAAATGTCATTGAAAATAAATATATTCGAAATGAAAAAGGGCAGAGAATTGGATACATCAGTGGCATAAACTTTTCAAATCAAATAGGTCTCACATCACAAACAGCAAGTGTTAACACAATCTATTCAAATAATATATCAAATAAGAAGAGAATGACAACACTCAAAAATAGTAGACTGATAATCAATGCACCAAGAGTTAAAGTTACTGATGAAAACTATAAATTGCTTCAGATATTAGACTTGTTAAATGAATTTGAAAAACTTAGTGAACAAGATTTAAAAACGGCCTCAAACAAAATATTAGAGTTTTTAGAGAAAATAAAATTAAAAAAGGAAGAAGTAGAATTAATTGTATCTAAATATCCATTAGAGGCACAAGTGAAATTCTATAAAATAGGGGGAGCAAATGCTATTACATCAACATAAAGAAGAATTTGAACAAATTGTACAAGCGACTGCTGATGATTTGGGGTTAGGTAATTTTCAAGTTGAAAAAGACTACTATGTATCATTGTTTTTAAAAGAACTACAAAAAATAGATAATGATATCCAAATTGTTTTTAAAGGCGGGACATCTCTTTCAAAATGTTATGATATAATTGATCGATTTTCAGAAGATATTGATTTGTCGGTAAAATTTAACACAGATAAAATCACAACATCAGAAAGAAGAAAACTTAAAACAAGTATTACTGAAATTATTGGGTTATTGGGTATGAATTTCATCAACCCTGAAGAAGTAAGATCAAAAAGAGACCATAACCAATACAATGTAGGATATGATCATATATTTCAGCCTGATGAAAACACGGTACCGCACATTATAGTTGAAACAATTGTAGTATATAGACCGTATCCTATAAAAGAAATGGAAATAAGTAATTACATTACTAAGTATTTGAAGAAAAATAATAGAGCTGACTTAATTGAGAAATATGAATTGTCTCCATTTGTAATGCCAATACAAACAATGGAAAGAACATTTATTGATAAACTTTTTGCTATATGTGATTACCATTTACAAAAAGAGTATAATCGTTACTCAAGACACATTTACGATATACATATGATTTGGAACAGTGGAAAACTAGATAAAGACATCATGAGAAAAATAGTTCTGGATGTTATTAAAGATCGACAACTATTTGGCAAGCGAAATTTATCCTGTCAACCAGGAGCTGCACCAAATGATATATTGAAAGAGATAGTTGCACTAAAAGTATACGAAACAGATTATAATGATATTACTGCAAAATTTATCTACAAACCTGTTGATTATAATGCTTGTATAGAGAGTTTAAAGAAAATTACTGATACAAAAATCATCCCCAATCTGATAAAAGAGTACTAGAGAATGGTTGGCTACTTCAGTAGATTGCTTTTTCTAAATATTTATTACCGATAATCTATGTTAATGGACATGTGAGTAATGTAATTTCAATTAACACTAGTGCAATAAAGATATTTTCAATGTCAATTATATATCAAAATAATTCAAGTAAAACGTCGCCACTGGTTGCCTATGCAATCAATGGCTTCTTTTGTATAATGAATAGGTGAACAAGGGGTGAGCGATTTACCCTCTCAAAGGAGAAATGATTTTTGGCTAAAGTTTTAGACTCATTTGAAAGATGGGAGAATCAAGGACTATTAAAGAATAAATTAAAAATAATAGAAGAATTAGTGGCAAAGAATGTAACACAGGAAAAGATTGCCAAAGTCATTGGGATATCTGAAAAGACACTGCAAAAATTAAAAAATAAGCATGTTGAATTTGCTCGCGCATTCTCTAGAGGTCAGTTAGATCTTAAAGATAACCTTATAGGAGCAATCTATAAAAAAGCTATGGGATTTGAACATGAAGACATTCAAACGCAAATGGAAGACCATAATGGAAAGCCTAAGAAGAAAATTGTTAAAACTATGAAGTATTACCCACCTGATTTAAACGCTGCTAAATATCTTCTAATTATCAAGTTTGGTAGATCATTTAATGAGAAAAAGGATGAACTTGATCTAATGGAAAGAAGAATTGATGAAAAAGAAAATGAGTGGACCAACGAACAAAATTTCTATAAGGAGGTAAATCATGAAGTTTGACTTAAATGATTTGTTTAATGAGAATATTCCTTTATATCATAGAGCAATGATTAGTGATTGTTCTTCAAATGAGTATATATTTGGCAAACTTATTGGGAAGTTAAAAGAAAACTTCAAGGATTACCAACAATCTGAAATCATATATATAACCTACCGAAAAGAAATGTTTAATTATCTTGTGATGATATTTCACTTTGATGATGTAGGAATCACATTAACTCCTATTGAAATCAAGGTTTTTAAAGCATGGGATGAAATGAAAGATTATGTTAGAAGTATTCAAGTACATATCGATGATAATTCATATCAAATAGAAAGAAAACATGCGGGTGTTTTAGATGCATTTGATTGTCATGTATTTGACTCCAATAGATAATTAGCAATTTAGAAATATATAAAGCGTCACATAAAGTCTTAAATTCGACTTGTGTGACGTTTTTATTGTTAAATAGAATAGGATAATCACTTTACTCAGAATTTATTAATAATCGTATATAAAATCATCTCAATGATCCCCCCCATTGAATGTAACTCACGAGGACAGGGTACCGCGTAGGGGGACCTTTAAAATACGGAAGGCACATTTTTTGAAAAAGGCTAATCGCATAACAAAAAAATATTGGGAATCATCAAGGAAATATACGGTTTAATGTATAAAATATAGGACAAAAATGTTATAATTTAGAAAACAAGTGTTTAACGGGCGGTGATGGGATGTCAATCGTACTTGATACAAATAAGCACGGTTCAGTTGGGGAGTATGTTAAAGATAACACTTTGAGAAAAGCAAACATCGATATTGCTTCCTCCATTTTTACAATTTATGCATATGATGAACTGAAAAAAGTATTGGACGATACTAACAAATTTAGGTTCCTTTTTAATGAACCTACTTTTATTGAGAAATTAGAGTCAAATCAAAAAGAAGTAAAAGAGTTTCAGTTACAGATGTTGAAAAGAGAAAGAAATGTTTCTGAATACTTCTTAGAAATAGGTTTAAAAAATAATTTAGACCAAAATCAAGTTGCAAATCAATGCTATCAGTTCATTCAATCTAAAGCTGAAGTCAAATCAGTTCTTAAATCGGGCACTATAACATCAAGCAACATCTATGTTAAAAATAGAAATGAAAAAGATTTTGTTATATCAGGAAATGGTATAAACTTTTCTTTAGATGGATTAGGGTATTCAAACCGAACAAGATGGGATTTTAACACTGTTTTAACAGAAAAAAATGTCATAAATGACTTTGAATACTTTTTTAATTCAATTTGGAACAATCCTAACTTAGTTGTTGATGTTAAAGAGACTCTACTAGAGCATATTACAAATTTATATAAAGAAAACGCACCAGAATTGGTGTATTTTGTTACGTTATATCATTTGTTCAATGAAAAACTAACAAATATGGATGACATGGCAAAGATTAAAGAAAAGACAGGAATTCACAATACAAAAATTTGGCAGATGCTTTATAATTTCCAACAAGATGCTGCAGTAGGAGCTATCAAAAAATTAGAGTTATATAATGGTTGTATTATAGCTGATTCTGTTGGTTTAGGAAAAACCTTTGAAGCACTTGCTGTCATGAAGTATTATGAGCTTAGAAATGCTAGAGTTCTAGTTTTAGCGCCTAAGAAACTTAGAGGTAACTGGACCGGATTTAAACAAAACTCTGTTACTAATCCTTTAGTTGATGATAGATTTAACTATGATGTGCTTAATCATACCGATTTATCAAGAGATTTTGGAACTTCAGGAGAGATAAATTTATCTAAAATAAATTGGGGCAATTATGATTTAGTTGTTATAGATGAATCGCATAATTTTAGGAATAATCCTGCCTTAAAAGGCAAAAAAACCAGATACCAAAAGTTAATGGAAGATATCATTAAAAGTGGTATTAAAACAAAGGTACTTATGTTATCTGCTACTCCAGTAAATAATAGATTAGCCGATCTTAAGAATCAAATCATGTTTATTACTGAAGATAAAGATGATGCATTTAATGATAATTTAAATATTGAAAGTATTGAAAACACGCTAAGAATCGCACAATATCGCTTTGGTGAATGGTCTAAACTGCCTAAAGAAGAACAAATTATAGAAAACTTATTACCACTGTTAGATTACAGTTTTTTCAATCTTTTAAATACTGTGACAATCGCAAGAAGTCGTAAACACATTCAAAAATACTATGATACAAAAGATATTGGCCAGTTTCCCAATAGATTAAAACCAATATCAGTGAAAACTGATATTGACGTAAAGAATCAATTTCCAGAACTTAATGAAATTAATGGATTAATCGCGAAACTTAATTTGCCTGTTTATTCACCATTACTATATGTTATGCCATCAAAGATGGATGAGTATGAAAAACTCTATGAACAAATAGTAAAGGGCGGTCAGGGTAGTTTTAAACAATCAGATCGTGAACGAAATCTTGTAAATTTAATGCGTGTGAATATTTTAAAACGTCTAGAAAGTAGTATTCACTCTTTTAAACTAACAGTCGAACGCATCAAAGATAAAATGGATGCCATGCTTTCTAAAATAGAACATGGATTAGATTATCAAGTAGATCTAGAAGAAGAAATTGATGATGATGAAGTTGATGATTTAGAATTAGGAACAAAAGTTAAAGTAAAGCTCAAAGATTTAGACTTAATACGATTGAAAGCGGATCTAAAAGAAGATCAAGCAGCTTTAGAATATCTTCTCCAAGTTACTTCAAAAGTAAGTGTAAAAGATGATGCAAAACTCATACAACTCAAAAAACAAATAACTGATAAGATTAAACATCCACTTAATGTTGGAAATAAGAAGGTTATTATTTTTACTGCTTTTGCGGATACAGCTGCATACTTGCATGATAATCTATCAGATTTGCTTTATACAACTTTTGGAATTTATACCGGGATCGTAACTGGTTCTCAAGTAACCAAATCAAATGTTCCAAAAGCTCGAAATGATTTTGAAGAAATATTATCAATGTTTTCTCCTAAATCCAATAAAGCTACAGTTAAACATCAAATTGATGTATTAATCGCTACAGATTGTATTAGCGAGGGTCAAAACTTGCAAGACTGTGACTATTTAATTAACTATGATATCCATTGGAATCCAGTAAGAATCATACAGCGTTTCGGTAGAATAGATAGAATCGGATCAGAAAATAAAGATATACAACTCGTTAACTTCTGGCCAAATCTTGACCTAGACGAGTACATTAACCTTGAATCTAGAGTTAGAAACCGAATGACGATGGTTGATATTTCAGCTACTGGAGAAGATGACTTACTTAATCCTGAAAGCAAGAACTTAAAGTATCGTAAAGACCAATTAAAACAACTTCAAGATGAAGTCGTAGATTTAGAAGACTTATCAGGAGGAATTTCAATCACTGACTTAACATTAGATGATTTTATAATGTCACTTGATAAGTATTTAAAATCACATCCAGAACTTTTAGAATCTTATCCTACGGGAATATACGCAGTGACAGATATTAATGAAAAGCTTAAAAACGATATCAGTTCTGGTGTTATTTTTTGTTTAAAACAAAAGAATTTTACAGAAAGTGAGAAAGGACAAAACTCACTTTATCCATATCACTTGGTATATGTTAAAGAAGATGGAACCATAGAGATAAAAAATACGAACCCTAAAAAAATATTAGATATATATAAAGCAATTACTAGTAATAAAAACGAAACGATTAAAAAATTGGTGAATGAGTTTAATCAAGAAACAAAAAATGGAAACAAAATGGATAAGTATACAGGACTTCTTGAAAAAGCCATCTTTGATATAAAAGGGTATATTGAAGAAAAAGGGATTAAATCATTATTTAGACTTGGAAAATCGACAATACTAGATAATAAAGTAACAGGTTTGGATGATTTTGAATTGATTACATTCTTGGTGATAAAATGAGAAATATCCTAGAGTATTTAAATATTCCAAAATCAGGAAAAACAAAACAAAGAATTGCACTCAAAGATATCATTGAACAATTAGACCCATCTGCTAAAGAAAAGAGGATTTTATCATCAGAAATTGAATCAATTTATCTTGTTGGAGTTCTTGATCTTGACACAATAAGAATTCAACCTTATATTGATGAAGATTATCGTTATGAATCTGTTTATGTGATTCGTGTCATGTTAAAATCAAACTTGCATTTTGCGACCATTAACGAAAGACTTCATATGGCATTCCCTAATCCGGTAATCATTGTATTTCAATGGGAAGAAAATATAGTGCTCTCAACTGCGCCAAAAAGAATAAATAAGAACGTTAAAGAAAAAAGTGTCATCGAATCAATATATACAACAAATATATTTATAATCGATGATAAACATAATTTTCTTTTGAAACACTTGAATCTTCAAACTGTCAAGGTTTTGAATCTTAAAGAACTTTATGAAACTCTAACTGATTATATATTTTCAGAAAGACTCATTGAATTGATTGGTGAATATCCTAAACAAATACCAAACACCTCAGAATTAAAACAAACAATTAAGTTGATAGAATCTGAAAAAGCTCATTTGAATGCACACAATGAAAGTTATAAACAAGCATCAATGATGGCCGAAAAAATGGAATTACATATGAAGATCCAAAAAACGCAAAAAAATATAGAAGACATTATTTTAAATTTAAAGGAGGCATTATTACATGAATAAAATGGAAAGTACAAGTCTTGATTTAGAGAAGCTTAATATAGAAAAAATCAAAGAACTATTTCCTAATGTTGTTACCGAAGGGAAGGTAGATTTTGATAAACTTAGAATCATATTAGGTGACCAAATAGATGATCGAGTAGAAAAATACCAATTCACTTGGAATGGGAAATCAGACACTATTAAATTAGCACAAACGCCATCTACTGGAACATTAATACCAAGTAAAGAAGACAGTAAAAACTGGGATACTACAGGAAATCTTTATATCGAAGGTGACAACCTGGAAGTCTTGAAACAACTCCAAAAGACTTATTACGGAAAAGTTAAAATGATATATATAGATCCCCCTTATAATACAGGTGGAGATTTTGTGTATAAAGATGATTTCAAGGATAATATTAAGAATTATAAAGAACAGACTCAACAAACCAGTAGAGCTAATCCTGAAACCAATGGTAGATATCATACTGATTGGCTTAATATGATGTATTCTAGATTGATGTTAGCTAGAAATCTCCTTTCTGAAGAAGGTGCAATTCTTATTCATATTGATGAAAATGAAGTTCATAATCTACAATTCATTACTAGAGAAATTTTTGGAATAGAAAACGAACTAGGAACGATGATTTGGGATAAAAGAAATCCCAAAGGAACAACAATAGGAGTTGCTTATCAGCACGAAAGCATTCTAGCGTATTGTAAAAATCGAACATTATTTGCTAATAATAACTTTACAAAGAAGAAGGAAAATGCTGAATCAATGATTAGAATGGTGAAGTCATTATATAATCAATATGGCACGATTAATAACTCTTTAAGACTCAAGTATAAGAATTGGCTTAAATCGAACAAAAATGATTTTAGTGGTGGAGAGCTAGCCTACAACCTTATAGACGATAATGGAGACATTTATAGGATTGTATCAATGGCGGCACCTGATAAACCAGAAACTCGTTCACATCGACCTTTAATTCATCCAATAACTAAAAAAGCGTGTCCAACACCTGCAAAAGGCTGGAGATTTACAGATGAGACAATGGATGATTTATTGTTGAGAGATAAAATCGAATTTGGAATAGATGAATCTACACAACCTAACCAAAAATATTTTCTCAAGGAGAATATGGAAGAATCAGTAGCTTCATTAATATATTTTGGAGGAAGTGATGATGCTTTAGGATTACCATTTGATAATCCCAAACCGACATACATAGCAAAAAGACTATTGTATACAGTTTGTAAAGATAAAGACTCTATTGTAATGGACTTTTTTTCTGGATCGGCAACTACAGCTCACGCACTTATGCAACTAAACTCAGAAGATGGTGGAAATCGTAAGTTCATCATGGTTCAACTTCCAGAGCTTACAGACAAATCATCAGAAGCATATAAAGCTGGATATAAAAACATATGCGAAATTGGTAAAGAACGCATCCGTAGAGCTGGTGATCTAATTAAAGAAAAGCTCATCGAAAAGAAAAATAATGCTGGTCTTCTAAACGAAAATGTAATTAATCCAGATACATTTGACAATGGGTTTAAGGTATTCAAACTTGACTCAACAAACATTAATCCTTGGGATGGAACAATCAAACTAAACGAAGAAACCATATTTTCACAAACTGAAGTCATCAAAGAAGGCAGATCAAATCTTGATGTGCTCTATGAAATCATGCTTAAATACGGTGTTTTTGATAAACCCGCAAAAGAAATCAAGGTAAATACAAAAAATATGTATAGTGTAGCTGATGGCTATTTAATCGTTTGTTTAGATAATCACATCACATTAGAAGATGTAAGAGAAATTGGAAAATTAAAACCAAGAAATGTAATATTTAAAGAATCAGGTTTTGCTAACGATAATGATAAAATAAATGCTACTTATACATTAGAAAAACTTGGAGTAGAAGAAATTAAAAGCATCTAGGAGGAATATTGATGAAATTAAAATTTATCGATCAGCAATATCAAACTGATGCGGTCGAATCCATTGTAAATATATTTGAAGGGTCTAAAGTTAAAGACTCTCTTTTCACTATAGATATTTCGAAAGGTCTTACTGAATTAAAGGATTCTAGACTGGAAGGAGAAGGTGTGACTTATGAACTAGGTTATGCTAATAAGTTACATCTCGATAATTTTGAACTTTTACAAAATGTTCGTAAAATCCAAGAAAAAAACGGAATTTATAAAAGTACCGACATAAATGGACGGAACTTTACAATTGAAATGGAAACCGGAACTGGTAAAACTTATGTTTATACAAAGACGATATTAGAGTTGCATAAAAGATATGGTTTTACTAAATTTATCATTG
Source organism: Caryophanales bacterium UBA2289 (assembly GCA_002345505.1). Lineage (GTDB taxonomy): Bacteria > Bacillota_I > Bacilli_A > Izemoplasmatales > Hujiaoplasmataceae > UBA2289. The sequence goes on along the minus strand of DDWJ01000029.1, from coordinate 32,783 downwards.
TTGTTCCAAGTATTGCAATTAAAGAAGGCGTTTATAAAAGTTTTCAGATTACAGAAGAGCATTTCAAACTAAGATATGATAATGATATCTATAACTACTTTGTCTATGATTCAAGCAAACTTACACAAATTCAAACGTTTGCGACAAGTTCAAATATTGAAATAATGATTATTAATATAGATGCTTTTAGAAAAAGCTTTAATGATCCTGAAAAAGAAACTAAAGCAAATATCATACATCGTGCTAGTGATAAGTTAAGTGGAAATAAACCAATTGATTTGATTGCTAGTACAAATCCAATTGTAATTATTGATGAACCTCAATCGGTTGATAATACAAAAAAAGCTAAAGAAGCAATAAAATCTCTAAACCCAATGTGTACATTAAGATATTCAGCTACACATCGTGAATTATATAATTTAATGTATAAATTGACGCCTGTAGATGCATATCAAGAAAACCTTGTTAAGCATATTGAGGTTTCTTCACTTCAAAGTGATGAAACAACCGCAAAACCTTATGTGAAACTAATATCAATTAATGATAAAAATGGATACACTGCAAAATTAGAGATTAACACACTCAATAAAGACGGATCTATTTCAAAAGGAACAGTTACAACTAAAATTAATGAAGATTTATGGGAAAAATCTGGTGGAGTAGATTACTACAAAGACATGAATTATATTTTAGATGACATCGGAACTTTTGAAGATGTCGATTACGTCTATTTTGCAAATGGTATTACAGTCAATAAAGGCGAGGCGATCGGTGAAATCAATCAAGATGCGATCAAGCGTGCTCAAATTCGAGAAACAATAGAACTTCATCTTAAAAAAGAAGAAACGTATTTAAAACAAGGTATCAAGGTTTTAAGTTTGTTTTTCATTGATCAAGTAGATAAGTATCGTGTATATGATAATAATCAAGCACAAAAAGGTATTTATGCTACTTGGTTTGAAGAAGAGTTTACAAAGCTAATCAACGGTAGATTTAAGAGATTAAAAGACGCCTATAGTAGTAAGTTGTCATTTGATCCCGAAAAAGTTCATGACGGCTATTTTTCAGTTGATAATAAAGGTAGAGTCAAAGATACAAGAGGTGATTCAATAGCTGATGAATCAACATATGAACTCATTATGCGCGACAAAGAACGTCTTTTAAGTATTGAAGAACCTATTCGCTTTATTTTTTCACATTCAGCATTAAAAGAAGGTTGGGACAACCCTAATGTATTCCAAGTTTGTACACTAGTTGAAACTAAGGATACAATGACAAAACGTCAAAAGATTGGACGCGGACTTCGAATATGTGTTAATCAAGATGGAGATCGTGTTAATGAGCCTAAATTTAATGTTTTGAGCGTAGTTGCAAACGAATCATATAAAGATTTTGCGTCTAGTCTTCAAAAAGAACTTGAATCAGATGCGGGTTATAAATTTGGAGTTATTGAGAAAGTAAGTTTTGCTGGTATTGAAATAACAACAACTTATGGAGCTGAGTTATCTTTATCACAAGAAGACTCAGCACAAATATATGCTCATTTGAAGCAAAATGGATACCTTAGAGCAAATGGAAAAGTAGAAGATAAATTCTTTATAGATGTTCAAAATGAGGAGTTTAAAGTTAAAGAGGAATATGCAGTATTCCAGGATAAAATAATTTTCACTATTAAGAAATTATCTCGTGAAATTGAAATTAAAGATGCAAACGCTAAAGTTAAAGTTAACATCAATAAGAAGATATTCCTATCAGATGCTTTCAAAGACATGTGGAATCGAATTAGAAGAAAAACCTTATATTCAGTTGATATGGATTTAGATAGATTTATGGAGGAAGCCATTGATAAATTAAAATCTATGCCCAAAATATTGCCTGAAAAAATTGAAAGAGAAAGAACAAAGTTAAATATTACTGGTGCTGGAGTCATTCAAGAAGGCTCAACTAGATATGGAACTGTTGGTGATATTAATGAGTTTGATCCAATCACTTATCCAGATTTTATAAGAAGACTTCAAGATGCAACACATCTAATGCGTTTAACCATTATCGAGATTATTAAAGAATCAGGCAGGTTATCTGAGTTTTATGATAATCCAGAATCATTCATTAAAAATGTGTCATCTATTTTAAACGCTGTTAAAAAGTCGAATTTATCAAAAGGCCTTAAATATTATCAGTCTGAAGAATTTTATGTACAAGAAGATGTATTTGATGACACAGAATTATTCGGTTACAAAGATAAGAATGTGATTGATATTTCTGATGAGAAGAACGTTTATGATCATGTCATTTTTGATTCGGCTATAGAAAAACAGTTTGCTATAGATGCTGAAGATGACGAAGATGTAGTTCTATATGCTAAACTACCTAGAAAATTCCTAGTTGATACACCTTTTGGAAACTATAATCCTGACTGGGTTGTAGTTATTCAATCTAGTGGAGAGGATAAATTATATTTTGTTGCTGAAACAAAAGGTTCTGAAAAGAATGATGAATTACGAGAACGTGAAAGTAATAAGATCTTATGTGGTAGAAAACACTTTGAGGTATTAGACACTGATGTTAAATTTGAAGTTGTGAGCAAACTTAAAAACTTAAAAATTTAAATAAATATATGTAAAGGAGGCAATGCTATGAAGAATATTTTTGATGCAATCGACTATAAATTCTTTCAAGTTTTTTCAGGAGAGAACAGAAGAATTCATGCAGAAATAATCATGGTTGTCTCCGATTTTTTTAAGCGACATAATAATACTTCATTCGTAGAAAAAGAAGATTTAATCATTCATTTAACTGATTATATAAATCAAAGAGATTTCGATAAGGTATTGGATGATGAAGGCAATGATATTTCAACATCTAGTGCTAGAGAGAAAGCCCTCAACAAGCTAAATCTATTCAAAAGAAATGGTTGGCTTATTGAAGAAAAAGTTGAAAATTATGTTGATATTATACAGTTTGATGACAATGCGCTCATTTTACTGAAAGCTCTTGAAGATATTAGTAGCAACTCTGCTCCAAAGGAGTATACAGGTTATATCTATGTTATTGATAACCTCTTGAGATATTTCGATTATAATCAGGGTATTTCAATCATAGAGCAGGTTTATGATAATACAGAAACACTTATGAATCGTTTGAGAGGATTAAATTCAAGCATAAAGAAGTACTTAACAAAACTACTAAATGAAGATAACGAAGATGCAGAAAAGCTTCTTAAAACGCTGTTAAGTGATTATCAGGAAAATGTTATCAATAAAGCATTTAGTAATCTAAAATTGAGTGATAATCCTAGCAAGTATAAAAATCAAATTTTAAGTAGATTAAACGAACTTAGATCTAAAGAAGGTATGGAAAAACTCATTGCTAACTTTCGTAAAACAAAGACATCAAAAGATAGCGATGACGTGATTGAAAAGCAATTGAATTATCAAATTGATTATATTCATGACAACATCGAATTTCTGCAACAAACAATACTGATGATTGATGTTAAAAATGCGAAATATGTTAAATCTTCAACCTCGAAATTATCTTTTATTTTAAGTGAAAATTATGATGTTGAAGGGAAAATAGAAAACATATTAAAGTTGATGAAACACCAAAAAAATGAAGAACTTTATGCTCACGCATTTGGTCTTTATAAGATGGGAATAGTTGATTCTCAATCCTTATATAAGCCTAGAATATATAGAAGTCTTGTTTCTGAAACACCACTTGAAACAGTTACAGAGATTGATCAAGATTATGTTGATCAAGTTCGGTTAAATTTATTTAAAGACAATCGATTCAGTACGAAGACAATCAACGAGTATGTTAAAAATATACTTTCAAAACGTCATCAAGTTAAAGCCTCAGAGCTTGATTTTCAAAACAATGAAGATTTGACTAGATTAATATTAATACAGTTGTACGCACATCATGAACATATGTGTTATCAAACTGTTTCTGCTAATGAAGTAGTTACAAGCAATAATATTGAATATAATGATTTTTGGATAATGAAGCGGGGTGAGCATAGTGCCAAATAAGCAAACTATTGGATTGAATTTCTTTAATCAACTTCAAAAACTTACTGAAACTGAAAAGGAAAAATTTTCTAGAATCTGTAGCAAAATTTTGGATAAAAACTTTTTAATTAGACAAAAAGATTCTGATAAAGAAGATTACTTTTTTGTTTTAGGTCATTTGACTTTATTCCAAAGTTATTTTATGCTCATGGATTATGCCATAACTCATTATGAAGCAGATCAAATTATTGCACTTAGTACAGAAGCTGACAGAAATAGAGTAAGGCTAAAACGTACAGATACAATTATGTTATTGATTTTAAGACTTCTTTATCAAAAGAAAGCAAAAGAAGCAACTCAACTGAATCAGATTTTAGTTTCAGTTGGAGAAATACATGACGAAATTGAAAAGACCGGATTAATCAAAGGTAAGATTACTAAGACGGAATTACAGACTACAATGAGACTTTTAAAAAGTTATTCTCTAATCGATTTTCAAGCATCTAACCTATTTAACGACGATACGAGGGTTGAGATATATCCTTCTCTTTTACGTGTTGTAAATATTGATGATATGAACAAATTAGAGACTCAACTCAATGCATATTCAACTGGAGGTGATGATGATGAAGACGATGACGAAGATTAAATTAATTAATTGGCATATTTTTGATAACCATACAATTGATATTAATAAAAATACATTAATAACAGGAGAAAATGGTCATGGTAAATCAACATTACTCGATGCAGTTAATTTTATTTTAAGTGGAGCATCTGGAAAATTTAATCAAGCTGCTAATGCATATACCAAAAGAACTGTAGAATCGTATATTAAAGGAAAAACCGGTTTAGAAGGGAAAACATTCTTAAGAGATCAAGATAATTTGATTTCACATATTGCCCTTGAATTTTATGATCAACTTTCAAAGAAGTATTTAACGATTGGTGCAGTGTTTGAACTACCACTTACTGCAAGAAGAAATCATGGTATTTTTTACCATATAGCGGATTCAAGACTTGAAGAAGAGTACTATATTAGAGATAGTAAAATATTAGGGTTAAATCAATTTAAAGCCGCTGTAAAGGTAAATGGTAAAGAGGTTCGAACTTTTGAAACAAAACGCGATATTAAGAGCATGATTAAAAGTACTCTTGGTCTATCAAGTGATAAGTACTTTGAGTTATTACCTAAAGCACTTGCGTTTTCTCCAATTAATGAAGTAAATAAATTTGTTTATGATTTTCTATTACCAGAAGATACTGTTGATATTGAGTCACTTCAGACTAATATATATAGTTACCGTGAGATAAGTAAACTTCTTAAAATTGAAAAAGAAAAACTAGATGCTCTCTTACCATTAGATTCTCTATCACAAACATATAAAAAAGCAAAAACAGATATTGAAGTATTGGATTATTTGAAGGTTCAATTAAATTTTGAAGCCATTCAAAAAGATATGGAAAGAGAAAACGAGGTTTTACTGAAAAATAAAAAGGATACTGATAGAATTGTAAATCTAAGATCGATTACAGAAACGAAGTTTCATGATGTTGAAACAAGTTTAGAAGAGCTTCGTAAAAGCGATATTACAGTTAGAGTGAATGCTTTAGAAAAAGCGATTAAAGAAGAAAAACAAAAACTAGGAAACACGAATAATAAAATTAAAAGCATCATGGAGTTAATTAATCATGAAACTCAACTTGGAGAAAAAATTGAAGTAGATTTTCTTGGAAGAAAATTTGCAAATCGTGATAGTCATCCACAATTATTAAAGACAATTAAGGACTTCGATGAAGTCTTGAGTGAAAAGAAAAGTAGTGCAACGTTGGAATTGGCAGAGTTAAAAAATAAGATTGCGATAGAAAAAGATAAAAAGACAAAAATTGAAGTTGAAATCAAAAATTTAAAATCGAATCGTTTTACTTATCCAGAATTTGTAGAATTACTTTTAGAACTGTTAAAAGAAGAACTGAGAAATGAATTTAACAAGCCGGATATCGATGTTAAACCATTATGTGAACTTCTTGAAATCGAAAAAGAAAATGAAATATGGAGAAATTCGATTGAAGGATATTTGAATACACAGCGTTTCGATATCATTGTAGAACCCCAATATTTCAATAAAGCACTTGAAATTTATGAAAAACATAAGTTTAAAAGAAAAATTCATGGTGTTGGTTTGATAAATACCAACAAACTAAAAAATTATGAGGCAAATCCCAATTCGCTTGCAACAAAAGTGAAGGGTCTTAATGAGTATGCAAGACAATCAGTTAACATGATTATGGGCAATGTGATTTGTGTTGATGAAATTGACCAACTAAAAAACTTTTCAAAATCAATTACCCCAACTGGAATGACTTATCGCAATAATACTGCACGTCAGATTAATCAAGCTATCTGGGCAAAACCTTATATAGGTTTAAAAGCAATTCAAACTCAACTTGAAAATGCCATTCAAGAAGAGAAAATCATCACAAGAACGATTAATACTTTGATAAGTTCAGAAAATAGATTAAATAATTTAATTCATATAATTAATCAATCTCAAATCAGGGATCTTTTCAATATGCCTAATTATTTCGAAGATAAGTATCAAACTGAAAAATTGATATTATCTCAAGAAGATGAATTAAAGATATTAAAAAAAGATAATGCATGGTTAGAAGTTGAAGATCTAATTGAAAAGAAAAACAAAGAAAAACAAGAATTGCGAATTAAATTAGATGATTTTATTGGAGATTTAAGGGTGCTTGAGCAAAAAAGGAAAGAAACTGCAGAAGAAATTACTGATTTAAAGAATAAATTAGAAAATGTAACAATTGAGTTAAACAAATTACCTGATTTAAGTCCTTATTCTATCGAGCTTGAAAAAAAGAAGAAAGAATTACATCAAGACTATCAAGACATCTATGAAAAAATCCTATCTGCTATTAGAAATGAACAAAACGAATTGAGTCGTAAACTTTTTTCTCAGGAAAATAAACTAACAGAATTAATGCGTGAGTATACTTATAAATATGATAATGGTCAACTTATAGCAGATATCAAGAATCTCGATGATTTTCTTGATGTTTTGCATAAGATCAAGAGTAGAAATATTATTGAATACGAAGATAAAGCTGGTCTTGCTCTTAAAGCATGTGAAAAATCATTCAAAGAAGATTTTTTATCTAAATTAAGAGAAAAGATACAAAATGCACAAGATGGATTTAGGATTTTAAACAACGCACTAGCGAGTAAACCATTTGGATCAGATAAGGAGATTTATAAATTTACATATTCAGGAAGTAGCAATCCTAACTTTAAAGATTATTATTCAATATTGCAAAGCTATGAAGATTATGAATCAAGATCACTTTTAATTGAGTCATTGAGCGAGAAAAATTTAATTCTATTAAAAACACTTTTTGAGACATTAACTTCAGAAGATAAAACGGAAGCCCAAGTGAGAAAAATTGCTGAGTATACAGATTATAGAAAGTATATGGACTATGACATAAAAATTACTAACAAAAATGATGATGTATATTACTTTTCTAAAGTTAATAGAGAAAAGAGTGGGGGAGAAACGCAAACCCCATTTTATGTAATCATCGCTTCTTCGTTTCAACAATTACTAGATGCAAATAAAAGAAATAGATCGTCAGCATGCGTGGTTATGTTTGATGAAGCATTTAACAATATGGACGAATCTCGTATTGAAGCAATGATGGAGTATTATAAAGAGTTAAATATTCAATTGTTGATTGCTGTTCCACCACAAAGGCTAGTTAATATTGTTCCTTATGTAGAAACAACCCTTGGATTAATTAAGACAAATAATACGGTTGTAGTTTGCAGCTATAAAGAATTTAGCCAGGAGAATCAAAATGAAAAAGTTTGATGTCTTGTTTCTGACCAAATTAGTCGATAAATATGAACGAAGTGTTTTATCTAAATCCGGTTCTGACAGAAAGGTTCAAATTATAATTAAATCTTCTGACCCTATTCTTAAAAACTACTGGTCTGAGGATTCATACCTATATCGAGATCAAATTCATTTAAGTTTAGATAAATTATCCAAATTAAATTTGGTAAATGTATCATATGATTTTAATAACGAACTAGAAACTATTGCTTTAAATATAGAAAAGATTAATGAAGCATATAAGTATTTAAAGAGAATCAATCCAAAGGAAGAAGTGAAAGAAATTGCTGATTTTTTATCTTCATTAACAACAAAAGTTGAACCTATCGCTTCTTTTGCTAAAGTAATGATTGAAAGACTCCAAAATTATCAATCGATAGCAACCTATGTTGATAATATCGATAACTTAAAGCTATATGTTTATGCAATTGAAGAAATGGCTAAGTTAGAAGAAGACACTCTTAAACGCAACTTCAGCAAAAAAATATTTAATGACTCTAAAACATTTGAAAAGCTAGAAGGTAAAATATGTAAAATCATTAAAGATTTTTCAGGTATTGATGAAAATGATAATGACACCATATTAGAAAAGTATCATATTGTCAAAACCCCGACTTTTGTGTATATCAAAGGGGATATTTCTTTAAAAATTAACAAGGAAGAGATTAATCTTAAAAGATATGGTCATGAACTTGCTTTGAGCTCCACAGCAATGAACGATTTAAGTGTTATTGAGTTGGGTGTAAAAAAGGTTCTTACAATTGAAAATCTTACTACTTTTGTAGCATTTAATAATCCTGATTTTATCGCTATTTATCTTGGAGGGTTCCATAATTCTGTTAAAAAAAATTTACTAAAAAAGATATCTATACACGATAAAAGTATTGAATTTTATCATTTTGGAGATATTGATGCTGGAGGTTTTCTTATCTTTGAGGATTTAGTTAGTAAAACTGGTATTCAATTTAAACCTTACATGATGGATATAGATATTTTGAAAAAATATGAGGACAATTGGACTTCGTTATCTGTAAATGATAAAAAGCGATTAAGAGAAAATCAAAATAGTATTTTTAAAGATGTAATTAAGTTTATGTTACAAAAAAATTGTAAACTGGAACAGGAAGCAATTAATTTGTCTAGTTAAGTATAGTTTTCAAAAAGTTGGTTCACTTAAATTGGAGGTAAGTTTTAATGAGTAAGTATTCTGAAACATTATTAAAATCAGTGTTAGATTTGTCAAATAGCAAAGACTGGAATGTCGCAGTTCAGGAATGGGAAGTAGAAGACTGCATTGAGGATGAAGAGTTAGAAAGTTCATGTATTTGTGGAAAAGAAAATTTAAAATATCTATTCACAATTAGAAACAAGGAGAATGATAATAAACTCTTTCCAATAGGCAGTGTTTGTATTAAGAAATTTGAAAGATCAGATTTGAGTGAATTAGTTGATATTAAAGAGGGCTTATTTAAATTAATGCACGCACTGAAGGATAAAGAATACATAACTTTAGATTCCGAATATTTTTCTCGGAAACTTTTACACTATCTATATAATCAAAATGCTATTAAACCAAATCAATATAATGATTATGAACCGTATAACGATTATGAATTTATGTTAAAAATGTTTAATAAAAAATATAAAGATGAAATAACAATTAAACAACAAAGAAAGATAAATGGCATAATTCGTTTTTCTATAATACCTTACTTGGAATTGACTCTTAATGGAAAACAAATAAAAAGGGGATAAATAATAATTGGAGGAGAAAAATGGCTATTGTTATTCAAAAACTTAAAATTCATAACTTTAAGAAATTCAAAGATTTGGAAATATGCTTTAATGACGAGTTCAACGTATTAATAGGTGATAATGAATCAGGGAAAACAACCATTCTTCAAGCAATAGATTTATGTTTGAGTGGGAGTATGTTTAAAGTTGAATCACTGGGTATTCATGAACTATTTAATTTAGAGGCTCTAGAACAGTTTTTTTCGGGAAGCAGAGATTATAATGAACTTCCTATTTTATCAATCGAAATAACATTAAGCGATTTTAATAATTTCGACTATGAAGGTAAAAAAAATTCATATAACCAGATATTATATGGAGTAAAATTACTTATAATTCCAAATGATGAATACAGTGAAGAAATAAAAAAAGTGTTAAATCAGGAAATAGTTCATTTCCCTATTGAATTTTATAAAATAGAGTTTAGAACTTATGCGGACAATCTATACAACATGTATAATAGGAAAATTAAACATTTATTTGTTGATAATAGTACAATTGATACTGATAATAGTATGAAGGAATTCACACTTAATTTGTATAGATCATATGCTGATTCAAGAATACGACAACAGCATTTGAGTGAATATAATAATATAAAATCTCAGTTCGAAGAAAAGACTTTATCCAACTTCAATAAAGATAAGGAATATAGTTTTGGATTACATAAAACTCAAAAATATAGTTTGGAAAACAATTTAACGATATATGATAAAAAAATAAATATATGGCACAAAGGTAAAGGCGAGCAAACACTGATTAAAACAAGTTTAGCTATTCAAAAGAAAAATGAAGACATTCACATTTTGTTGCTTGAGGAACCTGAAAATCATCTAAGTAGTAATAACATGCTCAAAATGATTGAAAGAGTAAAGTCAATTAACAATAAACAGTTAATTCTAACAACACATAATAATTTGATATTATCTAGACTAAATTTATCGAATGCGATATTTGTAGGACAAGAACGTACTACGAATTTTGATGATATCTCTACTGACACGGTGAATTTTTTTAATAAGCAGACAAATTCAAATTTGCTACAATTTGTTTTATCTAATAGAGTTATATTAGTTGAAGGTCCTTCAGAATATATTCTACTTGACTATTTTTATTTCTTTATTCACAACAAGCATCCACATGAAGATGGTGTTTCAATTATTTCTGTTAATGGACTGAGTTTTTTAAGATACCTTGAGATTGCTTCGAAACAAGATATTAAAGTAGCCGTTATTACAGATAATGACAAAGATTATAAAAAGAACATAGAAGATAAATATAAAGATTATTTAACGAATACTAAGATTGAAATATTTTCCGATAAAGCAAATGAGAATTATACTTTCGAAATTTGTCTTTTCAAAAATAACAAAGAGTTACTTGAAAAGAGCAACTTAACGAAGTCAGGGGATATTATTTCTTTTATGACTAATAATAAATCCGAAAGTGCATTAAGAGTTCTTAATTTATTAATGGAAAAGAAGTGTGATATAACTGTTCCTAGTTACATAGAGAGTGCAATTAGATGGATAAAAGAATAATTCAAGCTGTAGCAGGTAGTGGAAAAACTACATGGATAATTGAATCATTAAATTTAGAACAAAGGTTTTTGGTGGTTACCTATACTGAAAATAACCTTAAAATAATAAATGAGAGAATAATGATGAAGTTTGGTTATTTACCAACGAACATACATACTTTTACTTTTTTCTCGTTTTTATACAATTACTGTTTATTACCACAAGAGAATGTTATATCAAGATTTAATTATTGGAAAAAATCAAAAGGAATCGATTTTAAGACTTCATCAAGAGATCTGAGATATGTTCAAGACTCAAAAATTAGTCATTACATAAATAAAAATAATCAATACTACAGTTTTAGAATGTCGAAACTGATACTAAAAAAAGAGTCGATATTTGATTTTATAAAAGATAGGATTGAAGCATATTGTGATGTTTTTTTTGTTGATGAAGTACAAGATTTATCTGCAAATGATTTTAATTTATTGTTGAGATTTTATAATATAAATGTCAACATACTGTTATTAGGGGATTTTTACCAACATACATTTGACACCAGTAATGATGGACCGACGAACGCAAATTTATATAAAGACTATTCCAAATATAAAAATAAGTTTAATGATGCATTTGTCTTTGATGAAAGGACTCTTTCTAAATCATACAGATGTAGTCAAAGTGTATGTCAGTATGTTGAACAAAAATTGGGTATTAAAATCGAATCACATCGTACTGATTCAACTGATATTAATGAAGTAATTGACTGTTCAAAAATAGAAAAAATAATTAATGATCCAAATATAAAAAAGTTATTCTATCAAACACATTATAAATATGATATCAAAAACTCAGATAACTGGGGAAATTCTAAGGGAAGCACTTTTCCAAACATATGTGTTTTATTGAATCCCAATACGTATAAACTGTTTGTTAAAAATGATTTAAAGGATTTGAATCCTCAAACTTTAAGAAAATTATATGTTGCAATTACTCGAACAAATGGAAATTTGTATTTCATAGAGGAGAAAAAGATATCTAGATTCAAAATTAAGCACTAGAATAGTATTTATATGTCCAAATAAACAAACTCCATACTAATCACATAGCAAACTTGGTTGTGACAACCTCAAAAGTGGCACAAACTTGGTTATGACAAGACAATAGCTAATTAGGGGTTTGAACTTAATTGTTCAAATTCTTTTTTATTGTTCTTTATTTGATCGAATGTGTGATTTATTAAGAGGAACCACATGTAAAATGCGACTGAAACAAAAATAGTCGCATTTTACATTCTATATTGACTAATTTACAAACCGATGATATAATATAGTAAAACGCGACTGAAACAAAAAAAGTCGCAAATTACAAGGTGGTAATATGAGTAAAAAAGTATTTGAAAACTTCTATGATAAGTTTGTCATTGGAAGTGTGATTAGTAAAAACGAACTTACATCTTATATAAACAAATATTATGAAGACTTAAAACCAATTACACTAGCATGGCGAATATTTGACTTAAAAAATGCTGGCTATATTCAAGATATTGGAAATAATGAATACCGAGTGGTTGATGAAAAGCAAAGTCAACTGTTCGGAATGGTTGTTGACACAAAAACACTTGATTTTTTAATGAAATACAACAAAAAGTTTAATGCTTACAAAAGCGACTATTTTGGCATAGACATCAGAATATCTATTTGGGAAACATATATATTGAATCAATTTATGTCACATCAAATGTATAAAAACTTTATTATTATTGAAGTTGATGAAACAAGAATTGATAATTTGTTTTATGAAATGAAAGAGGACTTTAAAGATGTTGTTCCACTGAGCAAAGTAACGGGGTTTGATTATTTAAGTTACAAACTTCAAAATGTAATTATTATACAAAAATTACCTAAAAGATCCCCTTTATATGCAAATAAAAAAAATAACTATGTTTCAATACCTAAGCCAGAAAAAATATTAGTTGATTTACTTGTTTATAATGAGGATATATATAACATAGATCGAAATGAAATTTTAAGTATTTATAGAAACATGATAAAAAAATATAGAGTTAGCTTTACAACACTATTATCTTATGCACGAGTTCGAGGACAAAATATCAAGAATAAAGTTCAAAAAATATTAGATGAAATAGAGAAAATCGATTATGATAGATAAACAAACATTTAGTAAAGAGTGGATACTTAAGGTTAAAGGCGATGAAAGAAGCGATCAAGGGATTATTGAAAGACAAATATATGCATTGCATTTACTTGAGACATTAAGAAATAGTTTTGAAAATTTTATTTTTAAAGGCGGAACATGCTTATCCCTAATCGCAGAAGAATTTCCAAGATTTTCAGTTGATATTGATATACTAGTTAAGCCTCAATTCAAGTACTTCTTTGACACAGAAAATTTATCTACGATGATAATAGATTCTGAATTTCAGCGTGTTACAGAAAACGTTCGCCAGCCTAGACATGATATTGACAAACAACATTTTGAATTTCACTATAATGGGGCTATCAATGGAGAAACATATATATTACTAGATGTTGTATATGACGAATCGAAATATAAAGATTTAATTCATGTTGAAATAAATAATTACTTGATAAAAACTAGTAATCCTTATTTGAGTGTTATAGCACCATCAGTGCATGATTTATTAGCTGATAAACTCTGTGCATTTGCTCCAAATACTGTTGGTAAAAAATTAAATGAAAACAGGGATATAGAAGTTGTTAAACAAATGTTTGATGTTTCTTTTTTAATGAAACGATATCCATTTTCACCTTCATATAAAACAATATATGAGAATATAACACTAGTTGAAATTAAACGGAGAGATTTAGAGATTGAGGTTATTGATGTACTCGCTGATACAATTAAAACTAGTCTTAATATTATATCTGAAGGTAGTTTAGATTCAAAACAATATCAACTAATCAAAAATGCTGTTAAAGGATTTTCATCGTTTACTAGAGATTTATCCTATAATGTAGATAAAGCAAAAGAGTCAGCTCTTGATGTACTACATGCATCATTATTGGTTTTTGCAGGCAATGAAGAAAACCTATTAAAAATTGCTGATGAACAAACAGAATTTTTGAAAGAATACCAAGTATTTAAGCGTTCTAGAAAGCAGTTAGCTGCTATTGATCCTGTGTTACCTAAATTGTTGAATATTTGTTTAAAGTGTATGTCACATTTTAAAATATCGTTGTCTTAATATCGGATTAGGACGCGATTACGTTTATCGTCAGTGATTAATGTATGAACATAAATTAACAAACTGAATACTATCATCACAAATTTTACTTCACAAGTTTTATAATGCAATGATAGAAGGAGGCACCTATATGATATATAATGGTTATTATTTTTATGCAGAAATTGACAATTCAATAGATTATAATATATTTGAACCATTAATGATATTACTTGATGAAGACTTTAAAGAATCGAGGCTTAGTATAAAGGTCTATATTACCCCTAATAAGAATGAGAATTTAAAATACGACTATATAATTAAATTAGTAGGTAGGTTAATGGGGATACAAATGTATCTACCATGGCTATACAAAAGGCTTAAACAACTTGTTGAAACTGTTAATTATAAATACCTAATTACATATAAGGAATCCAAAAGTATATATTATCCAAAAGATGGGAATATTATACATGTAAATCAGGGTGATTATTATGACAATTAAGGAAATAGAAAAACAATTGGAGAAACAAACAAAAAAAGAATTGTTAGATCTAATAATACTAATGATGAATAAAAATGACAACAACAGGCAATTAATTGATCATAAGATTAATGATAAAAACTCTAATAAAGTAGGATTAGAAAGAAGAATTAGAAGAAAAATAAAATCTCATGATGTTTCCTATTATGAAACATATAAATTATTAACTGACTACTATGAAGTATCATTAGACACAAAAAAAATATTGGAATTATCAATAGGAGTTTTAGAATATTTCTTTATAGAACTAGAAGCATATAGCCATCGGTATCCCCAAACATTATTAGATTATAGTTTAAATATTTTTGAAATCGCTTTGAAAGCAGCTAAAGAATTATTGGATACAGAATCAGCCGATGAATTATATTGCATGATAAGATTTGAACAAGATGGATTTTATGATTGTTTCTATGAAAAATTCCTCAATTATTTCAGTACTGATGAGGATGATAATGTAGTTTTGTGGGAGAAGGAGTAGAGTATGCATATCCAATGTACTAGTAAAGTGTTAGATTTTCTAAAAGAAAAACCACAAGAATTAAACACGGATGATAATATCTATGCATGGCATATAAACTACATGATTATTTTAAGGAGAAAATTTTTTGTTTTAATGAATGATTTGACTAGGTATTCTGTTGTTCTATATGGGTTAAAGAAAAGTGATTTTGAAGATCCTATATTGTTTCTACAAGAAGCAATCATGATTACTATGCATTTTGACGGTTTTGCTCAAGAGTTAGTTTTGAAATATGTAAATGGTATATCAGAAGTAACCTATGGTAAAACAAAAAACAGAAAGCTAGTATCTCAATTAAACAGAGCTATGCAAGATGCTGATTGGTACGCTCACGATTGTTTATATGATCAGATATTTCAACCTGAAATATCTCAACATTTAAATAATGGATATGTAGGGACAAATAATTGGAAAGAAGTTCATTGCCCAAAGGACAAAATGTTAAAATATTTGGAAATGCTGTAATCTGAAATAACACACTTTTAAACAGTAATATTGACATTAATTGGATAAAAATGGAGATAGGGGTTCATTTATTATTGGATAAAACAAACTCCATACTAATCACATAGCAAACTTGGTTGTGACAACCTGAAAAGTGGCACAAACTTGGTTATGACAACACAGATTATCAATAGAAAGACACTTAAATAAAGTGTTTTTTTTGTTATTTAAGGTATATAACTAACGCATTTGAATTTGCTAAATTACGAGGATAAAAAATGACAATAATTATCTTCGTATGCTTGACGTGACTAGGTGCTTGTGGTATGATGTATACAAGGATAAAAAATATTAAATTTTAGTCGCGAGGTGCTTTAATGAATAAATTACCATTTAACATCAATTTGAATAAAGTAGAAATACTTAAGCAACTTAATGAAGCAAATCATAATATCGGAGAATTGAAAGGTATACTCAAATTGTTGCCTAATCCTGATATTATTTTAAGTTTAATTAATATAAGTGAGTCAAAAGATTCGTCAGCAATAGAAAACATCATTACAACTTATGATGAAATATTCAAAGAACTTGTGTCTAAATCACCATTGGGTGGTAAGCCTAAAGAAGTAATCAACTATAAAAAAGCTATTGATTATGGTTTAGACCTTATTAAGCGAAATGGCTTTATAAGTACAAATGTTCTTGTAGAAATCCAAGGGATTATTGAACCGAATAAGGGCGGTTTTAGAAAACTACCAGGCACAGTTATTGTTAATGATAAGTGCAATGAAATAGTTCATACACCACCTCAAAAAGAATCTGAAATTAGGGATTTAATGCAAAATTTAGAACAATTTATTAACGCTAACGATGATTATGATCCCCTTATTCAATTAGCTCTCATTCATTTTCAATTTGAAAGCATCCATCCTTTTTATGATGGAAATGGAAGAACCGGAAGAATCCTTAATATTTTATATCTAGTATTAAAAGAAAAAATCCAAAAACCAATACTTTATTTAAGCAAATATATTATTGAACATAAAAATCAGTATTACGAGTTATTAAGAAAGTGTAATGAAAATCTTAATTATATTGAAAATTTTGTGATGTATATACTAAAAGGTATTTCAGAAACGTCTAAGAATACCGTTAATCTTATATTAAGAATTAATCAATCTATTGATTTGATAAAAGATGAAATGAAACGTAAACTACCAGATATTTACAGTTATGAAATTATTGAACATTTGTTTTCTTATATGTATACAAAAAATGAATATTTCAGAGAGGATATCGGTGTCTCAAGAGCAACAGCGACGAAGTACTTAAAACTACTTGAAAAAGAAGGTTTTATAACATCAGAACAAGTGGGGAAAGAAGTGATTTACAAAAACATTCAATTATTGAATCTTGTTAGAGACTGATTTTTGCTGGAGGGTTAAATATGAAAAAAGGTTATGGAGTATTTGGCAAAGCATATGAAGTTATGCTTCGAAATGATTTGCATGATAAGCATTCGATTGATCATTATTTGTTAAGGAATATGATTCTGTTGGACAATGAGTCGAACAACTTCTTATATCAAAAACCAAAATCAGTATCAGATGATGTAAGATTTCATGAACTATATAGTTTCTCACAACAATTTAAAGGCAGTAATGATTTAGAATCCATACGAAATGTCATGACTTATCTTAAAAAGATAGTTAAACAGTTTGATGCACTATTTGAAGACATGTATTTTGGAGGCACAGAAAAAGAAATTATTGAAAGAGGAACGGATTGGTGTGCAGATATATCAAGAGTTGGTGTAGCACTTTTACAATGTCTATGTATTCCAAGCCGGATTGTTATAATTGTTAACAAAGATGTTGCCTACAATGGTCATCAAGTGGTAGAAGCGTATGTGAATGGAAAGTATATGATATGTGATTTTTTATATGGTGTTATTGGAAAAGTTAGTACTATTTACTCAGTACATGATCTTCTTAATAAGCCAGAACAGGTTAAAAATATTTATCAATCTAGTGTTATAGATGATTCACAACTAGATTATATTTCAGGTTTATACAAGTTAGCTGCAATCAGTGAATATGATGTTACAAAAAACTATAACTATAATATTTCTAGACCTAATGAATATTACCTAAAGATGATGAGATTGAAACATAATGGACAATGGCAAATGAAAGAAGATGACTAGCATAAAAAAGCAACATACAACTTTATAAGGTAAAACACCGTTCATTATTCATCAAAATAAGATAAAACTCCACAATAAAGATACAGATTAATGATTAAAAGATGCTTTTTATATAAGTATCTTTTTTTGTTTTAAAAAACCACATACAGTAAATACTGTGATGTTTGTGTGAAACTTTACTTTATCACCAATAAATCCGATAAATCTAGCGTATAGATGTGTAAGAAAGCGAGGATTTACAATGAAAACAATAATTAGAAAAACATTTTTAGTAGCTTTATTAGTAACTTTAGTAGGATTTGGCTTGGTAATGACCACTGTCAATGCAAGTAGTATTTATGATTCAGAAGTAAGATCTTTTGAATTAACAAGTGATGTAGAGTATTCTTTAGAAGAAATGCTCAATTATGCAATTCAAGATGAGTATTTAGCTCAAGCGGAATATGAATTGATTATCTCTGAGTTTGGAGAAATTAGACCTTTTACTAATATTGTAGAAGCAGAACAAACACATATTGATTTATTAATACCACTCTTTGAAACGTATAATATTGAATTGCCAGATAACAATGCGGCTGAGTTAACAGTTTTGCCAGAATCAATATCAAGTGCTTTAGCTACAGGTGTTGAAGCTGAGGAAATGAACATAGCTATGTATCAACAATTCTTAAGTCAAGATAATTTGCCAGATGATGTTAGAACAGCTTTTGAATATTTAATGAATGCATCTGAAAATCACTTAAGAGCATTCTCAAAAGATCGATACAATTATCTAGGAACCGACTTTGCTCAAGGCATAAAAAACATGTTTAGAAAAGGCGGAAATAATACTGGTAATGGTTCCCAAAATAGAGGAAACAACATTAACAGTAATAAAGGTTTAAATTCAGGTATTTGTGTTAATAATTAATTAAATGTAATCAAAATCAAATAAAAAAATGAGACTAATATCGATAAATATGATATGAGTCTTATTTTTTTGAAATAATAGTAATTGCATGTGGTAAAATTATATTGGGTGATTTGATGGATATTATCATTAGAAGAGAAGAAACTAAAGATTATGATATTGTTGAAGCGGTTACTAGAGAAGCTTTTTTTAATGAAAGTGATTTAGTAAATAAGGGTTTTCCTTGCAGTGAACCTTACTTTACTCACAGATTAAGAGAAAAAGATGGGATTTTAGATCTGAGTTTAGTCGCTGAAATAGATGGTATTGTTGTTGGTCATATTATATATAGTCATTCTTATATCCTAACAAGCAATAATGAAAAAGTTGAGACAATAACATTTGGCCCAGTATGTGTAAGGAAGGCTTATCAAAACAAAGGAATAGGAAAGAAATTAATCAATTATTCTATGAAAAAAGCTTTAGAACTAGGATATAAAGCTATAATAATCTTTGGACATCCAGAATATTATAAAAAATTCGGTTTTGTACAAGCCAGTAATTTCAATATTACAACTAAAAATGGTGAACAATTTGATGCATTTATGGTTAAAGAGCTTCAAGAAGGTTACCTAGGAAATTTTTCTGGAAAATTTTACGAGTCTGAAATTTTTAATGAAGATTTATATATTAATGAAATTATAGAATTTGAAAAAAACTTCTGATTGATTTTTAAAAAAACAATGGACATTATGACATGTCCATTTTTATTTTGAAATTAATTTTTTCTTTAAAAGTAAGGAAGTTATGAATATTAAAAGAATACTTATAATAATTACTGGAATGAACAAAAATTCAAGACTTAAATTGCTATCAATAATTCTTCCTGAAAATACAACGCCAATAATAGCTCCAAATCCATAACCGGTAAAAACTAATCCATAATTCTTAGAGTAATTACTTTCATCAAATAAGGCATGTGTAGCAGCTGGGGCTAAAGCCAGCCAGCCTCCTAGCATCATCCATAGTGGTGAAAAACCAACAACGAAAGAAATAAAAGGATTGAATGGTTTTAATATTATGATTAAGGCGGAAATAATTGTTATTAGGTGAATTAATATGATAGTTTTCTTTGTGCCTAATATGTCATTTAGCGAACCGAATATAGGCCTTCCAATTGCATTCATTACTGCAAAAAATGCAATTGTATAAGCTACAACATGAATTTCTAATTGATAGTAATTAACGCCAATCACGCTGCTTGCCCCAATTACCATCAAACCTGTGGTTGTTCCAAGAATAAAGTTTGAATATAACAACCAGAAGTTCTTGGTCTTAATTATATTTGTGCTGCTTACGGTTTGTTTATCATTATTTATCAAGTCAGAAATTTCATTTTCTGGTGGATTATGGAAAAGGATTGATATTAAAGGTAATAAAAACATAAAAACTATCCCAAATATCAAGAAGGTTCTAGATAATCCGACATTGTCCAAAGCTAGTTGGGTTATTGGCGATGTGAGCAAGGGACTAAGACCAAACCCTGCTAATACTAGACCTACAGCTAATCCCTTATGCTTCTGAAACCATTTAGGAATTACAATAATCGGAATACCATATACAAGACCAACACCAATTCCCATAACAATTCCATAAGTGATAATAAGAATATAGATGCTTGAGGCGAAACTAGAAAGTATCCAACCGATAGAGACTAAAAGACTACCTATTACCATAATTCTTGAAGGTTTGTATTTTGACAAATATCTACCAGATAGAAACATGGTTAAAGCATAGAAAAAAAGCGATGTCAAATAAGGTAAACCACTTAGGGTAGACCCAATCTGGAGTTCTCTTTGGATTTCAACGCTTAAGATACTATACGAGTAAACAGTACCTAAACTAATAAATGCGATAAAACCTAAAACAACTTGAAACCAGCGGTTATTATAAATTTTAGTCAAGAAATGAAAATTTTTATTCATCAGATGACTCCCCTTATTAATACTTAATTTTATACTTTAACTAGATTATGATTAGAAGCTTTGAGTAAGCGATTCATAATTGCTTCACCCAATCCTTCATAACTAACTACGGGAATAAAAATGTAATCAATATTTAATTCATCCATCAATCGTAGCGATTTAAATAGATTTTCACCAATTGTTTCGAGTTTATTTATTGATCCTAATTTTATAATCGTTTCTAAATTTAACCCTTTTTCGAACTCGTCTGGGCAAAGACAGGCAACTTTTTTATCTTTATAAAGTGAAGCTTGATTATTAATGTATGCGATGATATTTTCACTTTCACCTTCGACTAAGGTTACTTTGCCTTTTGGTGCATAATGTTTATATTTCATACCAGGAGACTTCGGTGCGTCTTCGAGTAATTTTTCACTAAGGTTTTCAATTTTAATCTTCAGAACGTCCTCAATCATCTTTTTTGTAACTTTACCAGGTCTCAATATTGAAGGCACTTCAACAGTTAAATCTAGCACAGTTGATTCTAAACCGATTTCAGTTGATCCTCCGTCAATGATTGTTGAGACTAAGCCATCAAAATCATCTTTTACATGTGAAAACAATGTAGAAGATGGTTTGCCGCTAATATTTGCAGACGGCGCGCAAATGGGAACTTCAGCTAATTGAATAATCTCTCTAGCGATATTATGAGAAGGAACTCTAATCGCAACAGTTTTTAAACCTCCCGTAACAACTGGTGGGAAACTACCGTTACTTTCAAAAACTAAAGTCAATGGTCCAGGCCAAAAAGCATCCATTAAAGCAGAAGCATATGGAGAAATATTTTTTACATACTTATAAACGTCATTTTTATCACTTAAATGAACAATTAATGGATTATCTGACGGTCTTCCCTTGACTTCAAAAATTTTTTTCACAGCCGTTTCTGACAAAGCATTCGCTCCTATACCATAAACGGTCTCGGTCGGGAAAACTACCAATTCATCACAGTTTATACTGTTTTTAATTTTTTCTCTGATTTCAAGTCTTTGTAAATCAGCAGCTTGAAAAATTTTGGTCTTCATATAATTGATTCCTTCGACAAGAATTTTCGTGAAAAATTCAATAATTTTATACTCATATATTATACATTATTAGTAATCATAAAACAAAAGTTTTTGTTTTGTGGAAGGAATTTTATGACACCATCTTTAATCTTAAAAAGGAAATGTTATAATAATCATTAATATTAATAAGATATTTTTGAATATTTATAGTGTAAAGAGGTGTCAAGATTGATTGAATTAAAAGAAAATAAAAGTGAATTTCTCTATTTGTTTAAAGATTATCCGATTTTTGAACTTTATTTAGAACACGCTATTAATGTTATGGATTATAAACTCTTTGTAGATGACACAAAAGAACCTAAAGCAGCAATGTTATTCGCTGCTCCAGCATTTCTTTTAGTAGGCAATCCCAATGCGATAAGTAAAGAAGATGCTACGAATCTTCTCAAAAGTGGAAGTTGGATTATTTCTCCAACAAATGATTGGGATTTATTTTTGATTGAAACTTTTGGGAAAAATATCGATAGTCATCCTAGAATGTTTTTTGATGAATCTAAAATTTCTTTAGATGAGCTCAAGAAACTTAGAAAACCTTTGCCGAAAGAATTAAAAATAATTCCTGTCGAAAAAAGACACTTAGAAAAAGGCATGTTAAAACATGAAATAATTGATAAGTTTTTTATAAATATAGACTTCATGAAAACTGGTTTTGGCTTAGTTTTAGAGAATGAAGAAGGAGTCGTTCATGGCTTCGCTGTAACAAATTATCCTATTGGTAATACCGATAAAATTGAAGTAACTTATCGGGTTGGATATAATTCTTTTGATAAGTATCGTAACCAAGGAATTGGGACAACTTTAGCTAGTTATTTTATTGAACAAACATTTAAAAAAGGTTTTAAACCGCTGTGGGATGCGGCTAATCCAACATCCTCGCACATTGCCTTAAAATTAGGCTATGTCGAAAAGAAACATTGGTTAATGCACCATATCAAATAAAAAAAGGAAAAGATGCCTTAAGGCATCTTTTATGTTTCAAAAATAATTAAACGATTATTGATTATCAGATTACGAAAATTGTAATATTCTTTTATATACTCAAAAGTTTTTTTCGAGTAGAAGAAAACATGGGTTTCATCGTTTTTATAATACCACTTGCTAAAATCAGTTTCATCATTATAAGGATCAGTCATTAAAATCAGTTTTCCATTAGCTTTTAAGAGGTTACGTAAGAGTTTAAACTCTTTGGCAGGATTATGAAAATGTTCAATTACTTCACATGAAATTATGTAATCGTATTTGGTTTCTAGTACATTTAAATCTCGATGGAAAAATGGATCATATATCTTGATTTTAAAACCTTTTTCTTTAAGTAATTCAGAAATGACAGGTCCGTGACCTGCGCCAAAATCTAAGCCAAGCGAATCTTTAGCTAAATTTTGAAAAACATAGTCAGTTATTGGCTTAACAAAGTTTTGGTAACCTAAATCAAAAATATCACTTTTATGAAGTTCGTAACGTTTCTTCTCGTTTTCTAAAGAAATGTAATATTTGGGATCCATTTGGATAGAATTACAAAAAGAACAAAATAAATAATTTCTTTTTCTTTCAAATGCATAATCAATAGTTAAGTTATTACAAAGTGAACAGCGATGTTTATCCATAAAATCTATCC
Source organism: Caryophanales bacterium UBA2289 (assembly GCA_002345505.1). Lineage (GTDB taxonomy): Bacteria > Bacillota_I > Bacilli_A > Izemoplasmatales > Hujiaoplasmataceae > UBA2289. Next base: position 9,025 of record DDWJ01000029.1, on the reverse strand, counting down.
TTTTTATTATTTGTTAATATGTATTATAACATTTATTTAAGCTTTCTTGTTTGATATAATGAAGAAGTAGCGGTTTTAAAACCACTTAGGGGGTAAAAGTTTTATGAGAGTAAAGAAAAAAGAAGTGAAAGGACTGTATAAAGAGATTCTTAATCGAATTAAAGTTCTTGATTTCAATAAAATCTATCCAGGGTTTAAACCTTTTGATTTTGCATTATATACAGATGACTTTGTAGTTATGAAGGATAAAGTTATCAAGTATGATAATCGTTTTATCGGAAATACAGCAATACTTTACGAAGGAGAGTTCTTAGCTATTTGGAAGATAGACTCAGTTTTCGTTCACTACAATATTCTTACCAGCAAAATAATTCATGAAATGTTTCATGCTTATCAATATAAATGTGAAGAAAAAAGATTTCCGAATGAATTTTTCGGTCTTGGATATCTTTACGAGAAATTTAATATATCTACAAAATATGATGAAACAAAATATTTGCTTAAAGCTATTGAAGATGAAGACTTAACTTCACTTTTAAGGTTCATTGCATTAAGAGAACGCAGAAGAGGCGATTATGAGAATGACCTCTTATATGAAGAAGGCATTGAAACAGTTGAAGGAACTGCCAAATATATTGAGTTACAAGTCTTAAACCAGATTAGTATAAGCGATTATCAAAAGGTTTATGATGAAGTGAAAAACAATATAAAAAATATTCGTAATTATATACCAATTAGGTTGATTTCTTACGATATAGGCTGTTTATTGTTAATGGCAAAAGATAGATTTAATCTAGAATTCAATTATGATATAGAAAATGAAACTAGAAATACTTATGCCCTGTTATTTAGTGATTTTGAAAGAATTGAATATTTCCATGAGAATACCGCACTTGATTTAAACTTTTTAGATGAGTATTATCAATCAATTGTTGATAATATTAATAGAGTAATGGTATCTAATCCAAAGATCCATCCTTGTGATCAAGTAATTGGCTTTGATCCACTGAATAGTTTTAGAGTGGATAAGTATGTTTACTACCGCCACTTTGTTATGATCAGACAAGCAAATAAAGAAGTGTTTATTCATAACGAATGTGTCGGTGAAGTGAATGAGACAAATCAAGTATTTGCAATTTATGAAAAAGTTATAAATAAAGCTTTTTAGGATTATAAATAGACTAAGGGAGTTGATTTTTCAACTCCCTTAATTTTTTACTCATAGATTAGAATTCCGATAACCAAAGCCGCTACACCAAATCCAAGAATGAATAATATTGTTCCTAATTTTCCAAGATACTTTTCAAATATCTGAATCTTCTTGGAATTCATGATGAATGGTGGTCTTAACCCAGCAGTTAAGATGCAAATAATACCATAAATAATTAGAATAATACTTAGAACTCTCATTAAAAATCCTCCTTATAAATTGCTTCTTTTTGAATATATTTTCATAAACAAAGTTGTAAACAATAAATTATAGATTACACCTAAAACGAAGTAAACAATTAGTGAAAAATTAGCTTCAACAGCGGTAATCAATTCCATTTGAATCATTCTCGCTGACCAGAATCCTGGAGCGAATACTAAAAATACTTCTTGCCAAGATTGAACAAAGAAAGCAATAACTGGAAAGGCAAGAATTAGTGCGCTCATTTTCATAATAACGAAGCCTTCGACTTTATTGTCAGAGAATGAGTTAACTATTAAAGCTACTCCTGGCGCTTGTAAAGCTCCAACAATTGAAATCATTAAGACAATCCAAAATGATGAATCAGGTAAAAAGTTGGTTGCATAAATCAAAATGATTGTGGCGATGAATCCAAAAACAAAAGATATGAATAACTTAACCGCAACATAGAGTTTTACGGAAATAGGCGTTACTTTAAGACTCATTAAAACTAAATCGTCTTTATCATCTAAAAGTGTAAACGCAGTAAGTGCTCCAAAGATATAGCCAGTCATTAAAATAAATAACATTACTAGAATACTTGGCAATAAACTCCCTGGACTTGATGTTTCTTCCAAGTAAGGAATTAGAAAATAACCAACAGTACCGATAATGATTGGATATACCATAAAAAAGATGTACATTCGATCTCTAAAGATATTTTTAAGTTCCGCTTTTAATATAGTTTTTAACATCTTTATCACACTCCGCTGATTGATACAGCATAGTCTTTAAATTTTGGTAAAATTAAGTATTTGTACGTTAGTAATCCGCCAATTAATAAATAAAACAAACTGAAATAATAATGCCAATCTAAACTAATGCCTTTAAATCCTCCCGCTATAACCTTGCTAGCAGCCTCAACTGGATTTAGAAGTAAAATATACTCCCATGCGTTTCCTTTTAATACATTGAAACCATATAGAGCACTAGGTAATAATAAAGCAAATCCAAGAATCATAAGGTTTGTCAACATGCTTGTAAAGTCCTTTTGATAGTAAGACAGAAGTAGTCCTAACCCAGTAAATACAGCCGTTATAAGAATTATTGCTATAAGCATTAAAGGGTAGTTTATCTTTACTTGCTTGATAAATATAAAAGCAATTATTATCAAACTTGTTGAAATTAGATTATGAATTGTATTAGCAATAATTTTAGACAAAATAATCTCTTGATTAGTAACTGGGGTTACTAAGACTGAGGATAGAGTTGATTCCTTTTTTTCGAAAAACATTACACTACCGATATACATTACACTCATCATTGTTGCATCTATTAGAATTAAAAATGGTAGAAGTGCATTAAATAAAACAGAATCAACAAAATATAAAACAACACCCCAGATAATAGCGATTAAAATGCTTATAAACAAGACATTATATTTATGTAAACGATATAGTTCGCCTTTGATTAAAAGCCATATTCTAGAGGTTTTCATTGTCTAATTTCACCCCTGTAACCTTAATAAAAATATCTTCTAAGGTAGTTTCTCCACTGTGGATTGTTTCAATTTCTTTTTCTTGAACGATATGGATAAATTCTTGATTCTTACCAATTTGTTCTAACGGGAATTCTTTACTTAAGGTTTTACCATCCTCTTTATATTCAACTAAAACTACTCTTTTACCGTATCTAATCTTTAAATTTCTTGGTGAATCAATTTCTTTAATTTCACCATTAACAATGAATGCTACTCGGTCGCAAAGTTGATCAATATCTGCCATGATATGGGAAGTGATAAAGACGGTTCCGCCTTGATTTTTGAATTCTCTTATCATGTCTTTTAGAATCATTGCGTTGGTTGGGTCTAGTCCGTTTGTTGGTTCATCTAAGAAAAGCATTTTTGGTTTATTTAACAAGGCTCTAACAAGATTTAGTCTAATCTTCATTCCTTTAGAAAACTCGCCTACCAACTTATCTCTGTCTTCCCATAAGCCAACTCTTTTCATCAAACTTTCAACATCTTCATTGTTTTTATAAAGTTTCAAGAAAAAGTTTATATTTTCCATAGCCGTCATCTTCGAAAAGTGAATCGGCATTTCAAAACTCACACCGATTTCTTCATAAAAATCGTTGTTATATTCTTTTAGATCTTTATCTTTATATTTAATTTCGCCTTGATAATCTTCTAGGATTTTGATTATGATTTTTTGGGTTGTACTTTTTCCAGCGCCACTAGGTCCTAAAAAACCGAAGATTTCACCTTCTTTAATTTCAAAACTGATTCCTTTGATTACATCTTCTTTATTGTTTTTATACTTGAATTTTAAGTTATTTACTTTAAACATTATTTATCTCCCTGGCTTACTCCAAACTCAATAATTTCGAGTATTTTATTATTTCTTTCAATCATTTTTTTATAGCTTTCTTCTTCATTTGCTATATCTAGTTCTTCAACTGCTATATTAGTTGTTAATTGAACCACAATTTTAGCGAAAGTAGAAGAATCAATATCTTTTCTGATGTAGCCTCTCTCTTTATCTTTATCAATTAAATCGGTATAGATTTTTTCAGCTATTATGAGGTTATCGCTCATTAATTTATCAAAGATTTCATTTTTGTTTTTCAATAAATGGTCCATAATTTTAACGTAAAGAGGAAATTTTAAAGCGAATTTTACGCCTTCATCATATAGCTTCTTTACTAACTCCACAAATCTGATTCCTTCAATATTTATCAATGTATCTTGAAGAAAACTCATCTTTTCATTTCTGATTATTTCTATTAAATAAAAATACAAATCTTCTTTATCGTTGAAATATTGATAAAAACTACCACGAGGGATTTTTGCTTTTTTGATAATGTCACTGATATTTACATGTTCATAGGCTCTATTGGAAAATTCCATTAAAGCCGATTTGACAATTCTTTCTTTTTTTTCTTTGTCTAAATTCAAAAATGTTTTTGTCGGCATAGATTTACCTCCCCAATATGACAACTGTGTCACAAATATATAATACTACTGTGTTATTAGTTTGTCAATAGCTTTTATGACAATGTTGTCACAAAATAAAAAACGCTCGATTTTAGAGCGTTTTAATATATTTATCCATCCTAATTGCGGCTTCTTTTCCGGCTCCCATTGCTAGGATAACAGTAGCGGCACCAGTAACAATATCGCCTCCGGCAAAAACGCCGGGAATAGAAGTTTGATAATCATTAACAACAATTCTACCCCAATCATCAACTTTTAAATCTGGAGTACTTTTCTTAATAATCGGATTAGGGCTTTGACCAATTGCGATTATTAGATTATCAATATCAAACTCTTCATAATTGTCTGTTGGAACTGGTTTTTGTCTACCGGAAGCATCCTTGTCACCTAATACCATAACCTGACATCTAACTTTTTTTATCTCATAAGCTTCACCAATTATTTCAACTGGATTAAGCAATAATCTAAATTCAATTCCTTCTTCAATAGCGTGATGAATTTCTTCTAGTCTTGCTGGTAAGGATTCCATATTACGTCTATATACAACGTAAACTTTTTTAGCGCCCAATCTTTTAGCGGTTCTTGCGGCGTCCATTGCGACATTTCCACCACCAACTACAGCTACTGTTTCGCCGATTTTAACCGGAGTATTTGAGTGTGGGAAGTTGTTTGCTTTCATTAGATTTACACGAGTTAGAAATTCATTGGCATAGTAGACGCCGTTTAAGTTTTCACCTTTAATTCCTAAAGAACTAGGTAATCCAGCCCCACTACCAATAAAGATAGCCTTGTAGTTATATTCATTAAATAATTGTTCGATTGTTAGAGTTTTGCCAATGATTACATTCTTGTAGAATTTAATTCCTAAATTTTCTAGACGATATATTTCAGTATCTACAATTGTTTTCGGGAGTCTAAACTCTGGGATTCCATATTTTAAAACCCCACCAAACTCATGTAAGGCTTCATAAACATCCACATGATAACCCATTCTTCTTATACTAGCAGCACAAGCCAGACCCGCTGGACCACTTCCGATGATCGCTACTTTATTATTATTTTCTTCAATAATTTCATTTTTTAAAAAGTTATTTTTTAAACTGTAATCGCCTAAAAATCTTTCTAAAGCGCCGATTGAAATACTCTCATATTTAATACCAAGAACACAAGCGCCTTCGCACTGTTTTTCTTGAGGACAAACTCTTCCGCAAACAGCTGGAAGGATGTTATCTTGGTATATAGTGCAATAGGCATCTTCATATTTATCTTCTAAGATAAGCTTGATAAACCTGGGGATATCAATATTAACTGGACACGCTGTAACACAGCGCGGGTTCTTGCAGTCCAGACATCTAGAAGCTTCAATTTTTACTTGTTTAATGTTGAAACCTAAAGCGACTTCTTCAAAGTTATGGCTTCTTATTTCGGCTTCTAATTCAGGCATTTTTGTTCTTTCAATCATTTTTTCTCTCCCAGCATTAGATTACAAATATGTTCTTCATGTTTGTAATATTTTTGTCTTTCCATGAGTTCATCAAAGTCAATTTCTTCACCAGGAAAATCTGGTCCATCAACACAAGCAAAGAATGTTTTTCCGCCGATTGATACACGACAATTACCGCACATTCCTGTGCCGTCAATCATAATTGGATTTAAAGAAACATCAGTCTTTAATTTATAGTTTTTATTTAGATTTACAACGTTTTTCATCATAATTAAAGGACCAATTGCTATTGCTAGTTCATAACTTTTTTCATTTAAAAGTCTTTCTAATACCTTTGTAACGAAGCCTTTTTCTCCCATAGAACCATCATCTGTACAAATATAGATATTTTCAACAATATCCTTAAACTTATCGATTAAAATCAAATGCTCTTTGTTTGAAGCGCCAATTATCAAGTCAATTTTTGTTCCTTGATCAAAATAAGCTTTTACTTGTGGGTAAAGTGGTGCTGCACCAACTCCACCGGCTACAGCCACTAAAGTTTCAACTGGTTTAATATGCGCTGGAACCCCTAAAGGACCAACAACGTCTTCTAAACTATCACCGATGTTCTTTTTACCAAGCATCTTGGTTGAATAGCCAATCTTTTGAGAAATTATCGTTATTGAGTTTGCATCGCTTTCAACGATAGTCAATGGGATTCTTTCACCCATATTATCAACTCTAATAATTACAAAATTTCCCGGTTTGGTATTTTTCGCAACCAAAGGTGCTTCAATGACCATCAAGTCGACATCTTTATTTAGTTCAACCTTATCAAGTATTTTATACATAATTTTTTAGCTCCTAAAATCTGACGTTTACTTTAGATATTATATCATTTTATTAATAACTTAAAAACAAAAAAAGTAGAGAATTATCTCTACTTTGTTTCTCTTTCGTTACCAATATAAAATATTGCCAGAGTATTGACACCGGAATGAGCGCCAATAACTGGTCCGATCGGATTGATTAAGAACTGATCGTCTTTAAATCCGAGTTTGTCTTTTACTAAATCGCGAACATAAATAGCATCTTCAAAACAATCTCCATGTGAAATATATATCAGTTTACAATTTTCTTTGTCAATGGTTTCTTCCATTCTGTGAACTAAACTGTTTAATGATTTAAATCTGCCTCGAGATTTTCCATAAACCTTTAATTGCCCTAATTCATTTACATGTAGAAGTGGTTTTATATTTAGTAAATTACCTAAAACCATCGAACTAGCTGACAATCTTCCGCCTCTTCTTAAATGCCCTAAATCACTAACTGTAAAAAGATGTGAGATTCTTAGTCTTAAATCCAGAACATAATCTTTTAATTCTTCAAGAGATTTCCCCTTTTGTTTTTCTCTTGCGGCTAAAGTTACCAATAAACCTTGACCCATTGAAGCTGCTAGAGTATCAATAACCTCAATTTTTCTTTCCGGATATTTTTCTTCAAGTTCTTTTTTGGCGATTAAACATGAATTATAACTACCAGATAAAGCGCTTGAAAAACTCAAATGAAGAATATCATAACCTTTTTCTAAAAACGGACTAAAACTCTCTACAAAATCATTTGGGTTTAATTGTGCAGTAGAAGCTGTGTTTTGTTCTCTCAAAAAATCATAGAATACTTTTGAATCGATTTCACGGTTATCCAAGTAATTCGCATATTCTTTGCCTTTGACAGTAACTTTCATTGGTAGAATTTCTAATTCTAACTCACGAGCTAAAAATTGTGGTATATCTACACATGAATCACTAAATAATTGGTATTTCATTTTTTTTCCTCCTAATTAAATTACGCTATCACACATAACACTTTATCAAATTTTTAACCTCAAGTCAATGCACTATAAAAAAACAACAAAACTAAGCCAAATATTTGTTTAATTCATCGATTTTTTGTATAATATTTAAGGTGAGGTGAAACTTATGAAATCTTATAAATTAAAAGATGGAGTTTATTGGGTAGGGGCAATTGATTACGATTTAAAAGTATTCGATATTGTTATGCATACTGAATTTGGCTCTACCTATAACTCTTACATTGTAAAAGGTAATGAAAAAACAGCTTTAATTGATACTGCAAAGTCGCCTTTTAAAGATGAGTTTTTCGAAAGAATTAATGATATCGTAAAAGTAGAAGATATCGATTATTTAATTGTTAATCATGCAGAACCAGATCATTCTGGTTTAATTGAATATGTTTTAGAGAAAAATCCTAATATTCAAATCTATGGATCACCCGCTGCCGGACTTAATATCAAAGAAATCATTAATATGGAAAATATAAATTTTAACCGTGTTAAAGATGGAGAAAGATTATCCTTAGGGAATAGAACTTTAGAGTTTTCTTTACAACCTAACTTACATTGGCCAGATACTATGTTTACTTATCTTGTTGAAGATAATATTCTATTTACCTGTGACTTCTTTGGAGCGCATTACGCTTTTGATGGTGTAGTTTCAAGTAATCTTAAAAACATAAAAGATTACGACAGAAGTTTAAAAGAATATTTTGATGCAATTATGTCTCCTTTTATGTCATCGGTTAGAAGAGGTGTAAAAAAAGTTAAGGAGTACTATCCAGAAATCATAGCTACTTCACATGGAGCAGTTTTAGAAAAGGATTATATACCTAAAGCAATTAAATTATATGAAAAATGGTCAAAAGAAGTAGTTAATGAGATTCCGCTTGTAGTAATTCCCTTTGCTAGTGCATATAATTACACAAAACAAATGGCTTTAATTATCGAAAGCGCAATTAAAGATGAGTTTGAAGGCAAAGTAAATGTTGAGTTATATGACCTTATTGAAGCTAAAATTGATAATGTTGTAAAAAGAATTAAACAATCAAATGCATTCTTATTTGGTTCAGCAACGATTGTTAGAGATACTCTCCCGACAATTTGGGAAATTTTAGCTAAAGTTCATTATGAAGAACTTAAAGGTAAAATAGCGACAAGTTTTGGATCTTATGGTTGGAGCGGTGAAGCTGTAGATAACATCAATCAAAGATTAGAACAGTTGAAAATGAAACCTTTACCAGGATTGAAGATTAAGTTTAAACCATCAATTTCACAAGTTGATGAAATCTATGAATTCGGGAAAAACTTTGCACAAGAACTAAAAAAGATATTATAAAAAAAGGGCCTGTAAAGAATTAG
>DDWJ01000017.1 GCA_002345505.1 Caryophanales bacterium UBA2289 | reverse complement strand
CTATGAACGGCTTACCATTTATGCCTTAACCCTTTAGATAGGACTGTCGGTTATTATGAAAGGCAATACATAGGACTGTCGATTTCTATGAATCTCATGTACGCTTTTATAAAAATGACGCATTATTTTATGAAGTGATGTATATTTTGTTGATAAAGTATGACGTTTTTTTTAACATGTTTGTTGATAATTAAAAATCCTTATACTCACTCTATAATTGTTACTTTGGAATATAGTAATCGCAATAAAATATTCTTTAAGTCTTATTATAGAATTTAACATACCAATCTGTAAATTGTTGTAACCCTTCTTTTATAAATGTTTTAGGTTTATAACCTATCAATTCTTCTAAAGCCCTTGTTGAGGCAAATGTCTTTTGGACATCTCCAGGTTTAATTGATTCAAATTCCATATTGAATTTTACTTTTCTACCTAGTGAAATAGATAAACACACTTCCAAAGTATCAATGAATACCATTAATTTTTCTGGATTACTATTACCGATGTTCAATATTCTATGCATCGGATTCATTTCAAGAGGTGGGTACTTTAAGAGTTTAACAACACCTTCAACAATATCATCTATATAAGTGAAATCTCTATACATGTCATTTTCAAAGTCTCCATTATTATAAATTTTTATTGTCTCGCCTTTGAAGTATTTGTCAGTAAATGAGAAATAAGCCATATCAGGTCTCCCCATTGGACCATAGACGGTAAAAAATCTAAGTCCAGTTGATGGAATACCATATAAATGACTATAAGTATGAGCCATCAATTCATTACTCTTTTTTGTTGCAGCATATAAAGACATTGGGTGGTCCACAAAATCAGTTTCTTCAAACGGAATCTTAGAATTCGATCCATACACCGAACTACTTGATGCATACAGCAAATGTTTCACGGGGTACTGTCTACAAAGCTCTAAAATATTATAAAACCCAATTATATTACTTTGAATATACACATCTGGATTTTCAATTGAATATCTCACTCCAGCTTGTGCTGCAAGATGAATTACATATGAAGGTTTATATGTTCTAAACAATTTCTCTAATTCATTTCTATTTGAAATATCCACTTTAATAAAAGTAAAATTTGGATATTCTAGTATGGCTTCATTTCTTGCGATTTTTAAATGAGTATCGTAATAATCATTTATATTATCAACGCCTATCACTTGTTTTTCATCTGAAAGTAATCTCTTTGACACATAGTTCCCAATAAAACCCGCAGATCCTGTTACAAGATATATCTCTCTATTCACTATTTAAACTACTCCTAATCTCTAGAAAATAAATCTCTAGTATATACTTTATTTTTAACGTCAATGATATTTTCATCCAATCTATTAGCAACTATAATGTCACTCATCTTTTTAAATTCCTCGAGATTATTAATTACTCTTGACTTGAAGAAATGAGTTTCCTGAATAACTGGTTCAAATACAATAACTTCAATACCTTTTGCCTTGATTCTTTTCATAACGCCTTGAATCGCTGAATGTCTGAAGTTATCAGATTCGGTTTTCATAGTTAACCTATAAATCCCCACAACATTAGGATTTTTCTTAATCACCATATCTGCGATATGATCTTTTCTTGTTCTATTAGCATCTACTATTGCTGACATAATGTTTTGTGGTACATTTTCAAAATTAGCAAGTAATTGTTTTGTATCTTTTGGTAAGCAATAACCACCATAACCAAACGAAGGATTGTTGTAATGATTTCCTATTCTCGGATCCAACCCTACTCCATCAATGATTTGTTTAGTGTTCAATCCTCTAATTTCAGCGTATGAATCTAGTTCATTAAAGAATGCTACTCTCATCGCTAAATATGTATTAGAGAAAAGCTTTATTGCTTCAGCTTCTGTTGAATCTGTGAACAGTACGGGTATATCCTTTTTTATAGCTCCTTGTAATAGTAAATTTGCATACACTTTGGCTTCAACAGATTTTTCGCCTACAATAATTCGAGAAGGATATAAATTATCATACAATGCTTTACCTTCTCTTAGAAATTCCGGTGAGAATATAATTTTATTTGTATTATATTTTTTTCTCAGTTCAAATGTATAGCCAACAGGAATTGTAGATTTTATTATTATCACAGCATCTGGATTGATGCTTAGTACATCACAAATTACAGACTCTACAGATGATGTATTAAAATAGTTTTTCACTGAATCGTAGTCTGTAGGAGTTGCAATAATAACATATTGAGCGTTTGAATAAGCAACATTCTTGTCCAAAGTGGCATATAGATTAAGTTTTCCACTTTCAAGAAATTCAGTAATGTCCTTATCAATAATAGGTGATCTTTGTTGATTGATCGCTTCGACTTTTTCAAAATTTATATCAATTGTGCATACTTCATGATTTTGTGATAAAAGTACTGCATTTGAAAGCCCTACATAGCCAATACCAGACACTGCAATTTTCATAATATTCCTCCTGAAAATATATATTATTTTAAAGATTTAGTGAGCAAGATATCCTTCAATGATATCAGTAATTTTTTTTGATGCATAGCCATCACCATATGGATTACAAGAATTACTCATTTTTTTATATGCTTCTTCATTTGATAACAATTCTTCGAAAGCATTATATATTCTTTCTTCATTTGTTCCTACTAATTTGAGTGTGCCAGCAAGCACACCTTCAGGTCTTTCTGTTGTATCTCTCATAACTAAAACTGGTTTTCCTAAACTAGGTGCCTCTTCTTGTATACCTCCACTATCTGTTAAAATAATATACGCGTGTGACATGAAATTATGAAAATCCAGAACATCAAGTGGCTCAATAATGCGAACTCTTTCACAATTCCCTAATATATCATATGCAATATTGCGTACCATAGGGTTCATATGTATAGGATAAACCACCTTAATATCTTGATGTACATTTACTATCTTTTTTATTGCAGAAAACATATTTCTCATTGGAATTCCTATGTTCTCTCTTCTATGCGCAGTAACTAAAATCAATTTATCGTTGCCAATCCATTCAAGAAGAGGGTGAAAATAATCTTTTCTAATTGTAGTTTTTAAAGCATCAATTCCCGTGTTACCAGTCACATAAATCGAACTATGAATCTTGCCTTCTTTAATAAGGTTGTCTCTCGCGGAAGACGTAGGTGCAAAATTTATTGAAGACACAATTCCAACAGCTTGACGATTGAACTCTTCTGGGAAAGGTGAAGAAATATCATATGTTCTCAATCCAGCTTCTACATGTCCAATAGGGATAGATAAATAAAAACAGGCTAAAGCAGTTGCAAATGTGGTTGTTGTATCTCCATGAACTAGAACCAAATCAGGTTTTTCTTGATCTAAAACATTCTTCATAAGATTCAATATGTTAGTTGTCAAATCAAATAAAGTTTGAGATTGCTTCATAACTGCAAGATTGATGTCCGGCATTACATTAAAAGTATTAAGCACTTGTTCAAGCATTTCTTTATGCTGTCCAGTAACGCATACAAGGACATCATAAATATTTCGTCTTTTAATCTCATTAACAAGTGGGCACATCTTGATAGCTTCTGGTCTAGTTCCAAAAACAAGCATTATTTTTTTTCTTTTTATCATAATCACTTTCCTCTTCCAATAAGTTTTATAAACTGAGTTTTAATAAATATGAATACTTTATAAATAATAGTATATAAAAAATGTTTCATCTTTTTTGGTGCAAATAAATAAATTACAATCGTATAAACAAAAGCTAAACATGCAAGGATTAAAACTGATTTGCTTATTAAAAGGACAAAAATTCCAATATTTACATCAACAAATATTATACCCATAATTTCACTAATTAATATAAATGATAGAATACAACATAGAAATAAAACAAATATCCAATGCAAGTATTCAATAATATTGTACTTTATAAGGGAATAAGATAAGATAATCATAATTAAGTAATTAATTACTAGTGCAAAACCAACCCCATAAGCCACTCCAGAAATCCCATATTTTACACCAATCAATGAGAAGACAACTATATTTGTAGCATACAATATTTTTGCAAAAGTTCTTATATACACTGCGCCTTTAGCCAAAAATATTGAATCAGTTATTTTGTAGGATACTCTAAAAAAAATAAATAATGATAATATCTGAAAAGGATAAACAGAATCTATCCAAGCATTTCCTAACAGAAAAACAACTAATTCATAAGCCACAAAATATAGTAAGACGCCAAGTGGAAGATATACTAATGCAAGTATTGTTGTTACCTGCAGATTGATTGAACTAATTTTCGAATTATTGTCTTGAACTTTTGATAGAGCAGGAAGAAAATACTGGTCTATGACCTGTCCAACTAACCCTGAAGGAGTGGCTACGAGCTGATATGATTTCTGATAAATTCCGAGTTCACGTGTTGGCAATGATCTTGTAATAACAAAATAGTCGCCCTGTGTTGCAATATAATTAAATAGCGTTGAAAACGAATACCCTATACCATATAAAAACATATTCATAAATGATTGTTTATCGAAACCAATTTTTGGTTGATAATGGTTTGAAATAATAGAGATAAGTGTCCCTATAAAAGATTTTACCACAAAGGCAATCACCAATGAATAAACTCCAAAACCAACTATTCCTAAAATTACAGCTACAACTGCATAAGTAATACTACCGAATATATCTTTCAAGATAATTGCTTTAAAATTCAATTCTCTTTGAAGTATTGCTAGAGAAACAACACCAAAACTATTGATAAAAAATGAGATTGAAATTACAACAAGAATGCTCGAATCAACAATGTTGATTACTGAAGATAATGGTTTTGCAAATAGCATGAGAATTATGGTGAAGAAAATGCCCAGAAAAATCGAACTAGTAAAAGCAGTATTTATGTCTCTTGCAGTAATGTTTTTTCTTTGTACAATTGATGGTCCTATCCCAAATTGTACAAATATCTCAGCAAAACTTATAATAATTAAAACTGCACTAATAACCCCAAATTCATCAGGACTAAAGATTCTCGCAAGAATAATAGTTGTCATAAATTGAATAATAAAAACTAAACCAGATGAAAATGTAAGTGACATAATCTTTTTCTTATGATATGTTTCTTCATTCATAGTTACCACCCTCTTTTCCCAGAAGAATATCTATAATTAGTAATTAGCCACATTAGTACAAGTGGAAAAAAATAAACAATGAGGGATGGTCGAAATACTTCAAAGAAAGAGGCTCTAACAACATTAATTAAAATATAAAAAATGCTATAATATTTTGCAATTGAATATCTATAATTTTTATCACTTTTTATTAAAAAAATTCTGCTCAACAAAACACCAGCTATAAATGCAAAAACAAAGGATATTATCCCAAAATTCATGTATAAATCTCCAATAAGTGTAGCTCCAACTGGAGTATTTTCGAGTAGATTTATTGTATCAGACATGCTGGAATTTTTAAAAATATTTGGAAAAATCGATCCAATGGGTAAAGCAGATGGAATAGAACTAATAAAACTGAGACCATTTTGAAAAGGAACTACTGAAGGCACATATTTTATAGCTATAACTACAGAAAAAAATGAAATTCCAAACTCAGCAAGAGTTTCATAGATTGTTGATTTACCTAAAAATATATCTTTCCCATATAAAACAAAAAAATCAGACAAAGAAGTAAGTTGAACTAACCGTATATCCCGAATTATTGAAAGTAAATTTAGTGAAATAAATGCAAAAGCAGTATAAATCAAAAATCGCATAGGTTTGATCTTAATATTATATGCATAAAAATAACTTAAGACTAATACAAGAATTCCAGTAGAAGGGTATCTTCTATCACCTGTTAAAATCATAAATACGAAAAAATATGATACAGCAATTATTAGTAATATTAATGATTGTCTTTTTGAAAGAATCTTACTTGCGATGATAAAAATCAGACTAGGAACAAATAAAAATGCAATATCATCCTGTAGACCTGAAAAATTTATAAGAGATAAATATTCTCCTGTAGTTTGTGATTGCATTACATAGAGTAAATCCATATACAGTCTAAATGGCATCGAAATGATTAACAGGATTATGCCAGTATAAAAAACTGCCTTAATTGGATGATTTAAAATTGGCTTAGTGACAATGGTATTCTGGTAATTAAATGTCAATCCCATAAAAATACTTTGAAGCAAACAAAGAATAACGAGTCCAGCTCTAAATAGATTTTCATCTGTGTATCTAGTAATTAAATTCCAAAAAATTTGTTCATCAAGATTTAAAAAATTCAGGTATACTCTTCCAAACATAAATAAATGTGAAAGAATTGTAAACCAAAAAGGAAATTCTTTAAATGAAATCTTTTTTATCTTCATAGATATTAATTGAAATAACAGCAGAGAAATGGAAAACAATGAAACAAATTTTTCCCAATCAACCTGTATTTTGTAATCCGACCAAAATGAATATGTGAAAATCAATAGTGTGAATAAGATTAAAATATGTACAAGTTTATAAATATAATTATGCTTAGCAAAGAAAATAGTCATATTTATCTCACATCCTTCACTTGATAAATAGAACTGTTCAAAAAGTCTATCCACATATTATTAATTATGTTTTCATTAAAGACACTTTTCACTTCTCTAGCCTTCTTACTTAGCATGTCTGAAATTTCATTTGATTCTATTATTTTGCATATCTCATAAGCCATTTGCTTGGAATTACCCACTTCAACTAATATCCCTCTTTCTCCATTGTTTGTCAATAATCTTGGACCTCCAGGTTTACAATCTGAAGCAACAACTGGCACTCCAGCTCCCATTACTTCTAATAAAATATTAGGAATACCCTCATTCCTTGATGGTAAAACAAATAATGATGTTTTATATATTTCTTCTACCACATTTTGCACCACTCCAGGAAATGAAATATATTCCACTAGATTGTATTTTCTTATCTGCTCCCCATACATCTTTTCGATATTGCCATCACCAAAAATAATTAAATATAAATTGGGATGTTTCTCATGTACAATTGAAAACGCATCAATCAGTACATCAAACCCTTTATCATATTCTAGTCTTGCAGCACCAGAAGAAATAATTTCTGATCTTTCAAAGGATGAAATCTCAGGATATTCTACTTTTGATAAATATGGATTTGGAATTACCCATGACTTTTGACAGATTTTTTTTGAATAAAAATTTCGTGCTTCTTCTAACTGAAAGACAACGCCTTCACATCTTGAATACAAAAATTTACTAGCATACTTCCAAAATAATGTAAGGTCGTATGGAGATCTTCTTTCCGATGTAATAATTCTTTTCTTAAAACCAACATTAGCCAGATACAAGACTAAAAGCGATCTAACGCCAAAAGAGCAAACGATATCAGGAGAAATCTTCTTAATTACCAATCGTAATCGACTTACAATTTTTATTATGTCACGCATTTTTCTCCAAATATTCCTCCTTGCCTTTGGTTCATGGATTTCTTTTTGAAGAACTAATAAATCTATCTTTTTATCAATTGTTAGCAAAATCTTATCGTAAGCAGAAGCGATAATCACCTTAAAGTCACTTTTAGAATAAGTATTTGCTACATGTGTTAGTATTTTTTCTGCTCCACCAGTAGATAAGTTGAATGTGAAGAAAAGAATTGTTTTTTTCATTGTTATATTCCTACCTATGCTTGTATTTATGTAATCTTATTTGTCAATATTATCACACTCAAAGACATCCCTTATTTTGTTATCCAGAAGTTCAGATTCATGTTGTACTAAATTCAAAAAACTATCACAATGTTGATAAAAATCTTCCCAAATGATATCTTTGTAGAATGAAATTATGGTATTTTTTATATGTTCTCGTTGTTCTGTTAAATCAACATCAAATCCAAATTTATATTTATTGGAAATTTCAGACATATATGTTTTAGGACAAACAAGAATTGGAATACCTAATTTAGCTGAGTAATAAAGTTTATTTGAAAGTGCATAATCAAGAAGTGGAGTTTTATTTCCATACAAATTAAGTATGAAATCAGTGTTTTTTAATAATTTGAATGTTTCTTTTGGTTCAAATCTGTCTATTAATATTATGTTTGTTGCTTTTTTACTTTTCACATATTCTTCTAGGTATAACGCATCTGCTCCTATAAATTGTATTAAGAATCTACTATCATTCATAAACACATCTATTATTTTCTTGTTTTGCTCATGAAAACGAATTAAGCCTATGTATGTAAGAATATATTGCCGAACATTTCCTTTTTCTCTTGACCGAAATTCTAAAATTACTTCTTTACTAATATTTAATTCATTGTGAGCAATAAAGTAATCACTAACTGGTAAAAAAGTCCTAAAACCTTCAGAAGAGATTACAGTGAAATTAGAGTTGTGAATTAATTTTTTTTCTAGATAATAAAATAATCTATTGTTTTCATATGTGTAATCTCTAATATCAAGTACAAATTTTCTTTTATACTTTCGCATTAGAGTTGCCCATAAAAACATACCTGAATTTGTGGATAATAAAACAATATAGTCATATTTATTCTTTTTAAGTATTTTCCTCGCAAATAAAGAGAAACCAATGTATCCAAATAACTTAGAAAGTTTTGAGGCATTTTCAGAAATAGTTCTTTCATATGGATGTCTATTCTGATTTATTTTTTCATCAATATTATGCCTATTCCAATAGATTATATCGTAATTATCGCCAATTAATGTTGTATATTTTTTTAGATATGGTAATAAATAGATATTCACTAAGGACACAAAACAGATTTTTTTATTTGTCATGATTTTCTCCAAACCATTTTATTTACAATTCCAACATAACTCTGAATAATTTTTACAACTTTCACACTAACATTTTCATCAGCATAATCAGGAGTAGTAAGACCAACATCACCATTCTTAAACATACTAACAGCCAAATCTACAGCTTGTAAGACCTGTTCAGTTGTTATACTTCCAATTATGAAGTTACCTTTTTCTAAGGATTCTGGCCGTTCAGTACTTGTTCTTACTGATACCGCTGGAAACTTGAAAAATGAACCTTCTTCTGGAACAGTACCACTATCCGAAACCACACAGTAGGCATTCAATTGCAAATTATTGTAATCAGCAAAGCCAAATGGTTGCAATGGTCTGACATTTTTATGGAAAACAAAATTTCTTTGCTCAATATACTTTTTTGACCTAGGATGCATAGAATAAATTATAGGCATTTCATAATTTTCTGCCATTGCATTTACAGCATTCATTAGTTCAAAGAAGTTTTTCTCATTATCGATATTTTCTTCTCTATGAGCTGAAAGTAAAATGTATTTACCTTTTTTCAATCTCAATTTTTCAAGGATTACACTATTAATAATATTACTTAAATTTGCTCTTAAAACTTCTGCTATTGTGGAACCAACAACATATGTTTGCTCCTTTTTTATACCTTCTGCAAATAGATATCTTCTTGCATGCTCTGTGTAGCACAAATTGACATCACTTGTGTGATCAACAATTCTACGATTAATTTCTTCAGGTAGATTTTCATCAAAGCATCGGTTACCTGCTTCAAGATGAAAAATAGGTATCTTTAAACGTTTTGCAGAAATAACTGAAAGACAGGAATTTGTATCACCCAATACTAAAATTGCATCAGGTTGTTGTGCAACCATGATTTCATAAGATTTTGAAATAACATTTCCCATTGTTTGTCCAAGATTATCACCAACAACATTTAGATAAAAATCAGGTGCTCTGAGCCCTAACTCTTCAAAAAATAGTTCATTAAGTGTATAATCATAATTTTGCCCTGTATGTACAAGAATATGGTCGAAATATTTATCGCATTTTTTGATTATTTCAGACAGTTTGATTATCTCTGGTCTTGTTCCTACGATTGTCATCAATTTAAGTTTTTTCATAATTCATACCTCCTCAATATATGTATCTGATTTCATTGGGTTGAAATTTTCATTTGCCCACATAATAGTTATCATGTCAGTATTCCCTGTATTTGTAATATTGTGCGTATATCCTGGTGGAATGTCGATAACCTCAATTCTATTACCATTCACTTGATATTCCCTTATTTCACTTTCTCCTACTTTTCGTAGTCTTATAATTCCGCTACCACTAACTACAACAAACTTCTCATTTTTGGTGTGATGCCAATGATTCCCTTTAGTGATTCCAGATTTCGATATGTTGATAGATATCTGCCCCATCCCTCCAAAATGGAATACCTCCGTAAAGGACCCCCTAATGTCATAATGTGAAATTAACGGAGTGGAAAGTAAGTTACTTGGTAGATAACTCAAATATGTACTATAAAGTTTCTTTATCATTCCATTTTCCATATTAGGAATATTGCTTTCTTTTCTCATTTGTTCGAAAGACTGAATGATTTCCGCTAATTCACCCACGGCAATCTCGTATACAGGACTAATTTCTTGATATAATTCTTTATTAGCTTTATCAAATACCGAAATAAAACTGTCTATTATATCATCAATATACATCAGTCTTAATGGAGCAGAAAAGCAATTAATTTTTATGTCCAAGGCATTGGCTATTTTACTACAAAATGTAGCTACAACACTATTAAGATTAGGTGGGCACCATTTACCAAATTCATTAGCAAGATTGAAAATATATGCTGAATTGCCAGTAATATCTCTCCAATTCTTCACGATTTCTTCTGCATGCAATTTGCTTTGTCCATACATACTGTTATTCCCTGATTGAGTTGATGAAAGTAAGAGAAGGGATTTTTGATTAGAGCCAATTAAATCTACAATTATTTTTGTAATATCAACATTAATATGGTGGAAATCATACTCATTATCAGATTTATACAGCGTTAGCAAATGAAATATAAAGTCACTCTGATCGATGTATTTTTTCAATAATTCTGTATTGTCGCAATCATTAATTTCTAGAATATCAGTGAATTTTCTATTAATTAACTCGGCTTTAAGATTCTTTCCAATAAAACTGTTTGCGCCTGTTATGAGAATTTTCACTTTTTTATCTCCCAACCTCGTAATTCGTCTTGAATATACTGAAGAGAAAGTAACTTTTCTTTCACCTCACTAATATTCAATCGATATGTGTTATGTGAGTTGTATTCTTCTATTGTAGATAATTTTTCGTCTCCTTGGATAAAATATTTATCATAATTCAAGTCACGAGTATCTGATGGGACTCTATAATAATTACCCATATCTTCTGCTTTAAGAAATTCCTCTTTTGTGAGTAATGTTTCATAAACTTTCTCACCATGTCGTGTTCCAATAATTTTGATTTCATGTTTAGGATCAAACAACTGGCGCATTGCTTCAGATAAATCACCAATAGAACTTGCAGGAGACTTCTGTACAACGGTATCACCAGTATGTCCGTATGTGAAAGTGTAAATTACAAGTTCTACTGCTTCTTCCAAACTCATTAAGTAGCGAGTCATATTTGGGTCTGTAATGGTCATGTGTTCCCCGTTTTTTATTTGGTTTACAAACAAAGGGATTACAGAACCACGAGATGCCATTACATTCCCATATCGAGTTATACAGATAGTAGTTTTTTTCGGATCCACTGTGCGCGATTTAGCAATAATAATTTTCTCCATCATAGCTTTTGAAATCCCCATTGCATTTATAGGATATGCAGCTTTATCAGTAGATAGACAAATACATTTTTTTACACCAAATTCTATCGCTGCAGTTAAGACATTTTCTGTTCCTAGTATATTTGTTTTAACAGCTTCTAAAGGAAAAAATTCACATGAAGGCACTTGCTTTAATGCAGCTGCATGAAACAAATAGTCGACGCCATGCATGGCGTTTCTTACGCTTGAAATGTCTCGCACATCACCAATATAATACTTAATTTTCTCGTTTTTGTAGATTCTCCGCATATCATCTTGTTTCTTCTCATCTCTTGAAAAAATACGAATTTCTTCAATATCGGTATCTAAGAATCTATCAAGTACAGCCTTGCCAAAACTGCCTGTACCACCTGTGATCAATAAGGTTTTATCTTTGAACATGTGCATTATCCTCCACTAATTCATTTATTATTTTTTCGAATCTATTCATGAAAATTTCTTTTGTAAAATGTTTAATAAAATAATCTCTTCCATTTTTTCCACAATCTTTATAATCATCATTACTAACAATAAAATCTTTCATTGCCAATGAT
The DNA here is from genome assembly GCA_002345505.1 of Caryophanales bacterium UBA2289. Classification (GTDB taxonomy): domain Bacteria; phylum Bacillota_I; class Bacilli_A; order Izemoplasmatales; family Hujiaoplasmataceae; genus UBA2289. The sequence goes on along the minus strand of DDWJ01000017.1, from coordinate 15,348 downwards.
AAGGCCATTGAGTCACCTGCATTTACGCATATGCCACATTGTGACTCTTTAATTACTTCTTGTGCTGCACCATTAATCGCTCCAATTACCACCTTGCCTGCAGACATATAACCTTGAAGTTTTGAAGGCATGGTTAAACCTATTAAATTGTCAGCTTTCAATGTAAGAAGACACGCGTCAGCAATTTTGTAGAATTTGGGCATTTCTTCCATTTGATGTCTACCATGAAAAACAACGATGTGATCTAAATTCTTCTCTTTGACAATTAGCTTGCTTTTTTTTAGATATGAACCATCACCAACGAAATGCACTCTAAACTTTGGAATATCTTTAATAACTTCAGTAGCATTTAAAATACAATCAATGTCCTGAGCAATTCCAATATTACCCATAAATACAAAGTCAGTGACATCATCTATTTGGTCTGAATTCAATTCTAAATTTAGGTCTTCGGCATGTTGTGGAATATAAGAAATTCTATCAATAGGAATATTATGAAGATTAATAAAATAATCTATAAATGGTTTTGATGTCACAGATATTGCATCACATCGTTTATAAATATACTTACTAAATCTTCTAATTAATCTAAAAATGATACCATTCTCATTTGAAAGTATATTCTTGATAGATTCTGGCCAAATATCACATGAATACAAATACAATGGTTTTCGAGTCATCTTTTTTAATAACACTCCTGGAAACGCCATTGTAACTGGAGATAGTTGGTAAACAAAAATAATATCAAAATCTTTTTTCATAAAAATTACTTTGAATGAAGCAGATAACATAAAACTTAGATAATTCAATGCTAAACCAAAGGCACCTTTTTTTCGGCCAATTTCAAAACATCGTGATACTTTCACACCATTAATTATTTCTTTACGTTTTTTCCAAAATCGATACTCCTTTGGCGTTTTGCCCATTGGATAGTTAGGTAATCCAGTAATTACACTCACATCGTATCCATTTTTTACAAGTTGCTCACAAATGTCATTTATCTTGAATTGTTCAGGATAATAATATTGAGATATTACTAAAATTTTCATATCTATGTCCTACTTTATTTTTGATGATTTTTTTGTTTCTTTTCTAATGTTCCGGTTCCGCCTTCAACCACACCATCACTTTTAAATACTACAATAAATGTTTTGATAAATAATTTAATGTCGGTCCATAAGTTCAGATGTTTTAAATATTCACCATCTAATTTGGCCTTATCTGTGATTAACAATTTATCACGCCCATTTACTTGAGCCCAACCTGTTATACCTGGTAATAACTTATGTACTCCATACTTATCTCTTTCTTCAATAAGATCATATTGATTCCATAGTGCCGGTCTCGGTCCCACAAATGACATATTACCTTTTAAAATATTAATCAATTGAGGGATTTCATCTAAACTTGTTTTTCTCAAGAACTTTCCAACTTTTGTAATCCATTGATTAGGATTTTCAAGTAAATGTGTTGGAGTATTTGCTGGAGTATCTATTCTCATAGTTCTAAATTTATAAACGTTGAAATGCACTTTATTTTTTCCAACCCTTTTTTGTTTAAATAGGATTGGCCCCTTTGAATCTATCTTTATAGATATAATGATTATTAGGTATATTGGTGATAACAACAATAGACCAAGGAAAGCACAGATAAAATCATAACATCTTTTAAACTTTAAATAAAACATAGTTTCATCCTCACTTCAATTTGGTTAGTCAAAGAATTGTATTATTTTATTAACATTGTATTGCTTCTTTAGTAATTTTTCATAAATTGATTTATGATGTGTATAACTAGAAATCAATATCCCATCATGTTGATAATCAGGAATTTGATTATTTGATATGATTTTTTTGTTAACGATTACCTCATCAAGTTTACTGTGATCGTCATCTACAACAGCTACTATCTCTAGAGGTATTCTCTCATCGCTTTGAATCACTTGAAGCATTATTTCCGCTACTTCTCCTGCTCCATAAAGTAATATCTTCTTAAATCCTCTTTCAATAATTTGATTTAGGAATGAAATGATATTATCTTTAGCTGATTGATAAACAATTTGAGAAGACTTAAAATACCAAATGTTAAGTAATTTTCTTCTTTCTTTCCCATTCTTAGTGACAAAATACTCAACTGTTTTAGTTGAGAGATATTTTCTTTTGATATATCCTTTTTGCTCATATTCATCAAGGAAATTATTTACCATCGATACTGCTGACCCTATAGCAATGCTCATTTCTCTTTGAGTAATATTTTTGTTTTTCTCAATGAGATCAAGAATCATAAATTCCTTATATAAGGGTGTTGGTTTGAAAAAAGAGTTGTTACTCAACATACTCACCTTCCATTGTTCGCTAATTGAATAATTTTATTATATAATAATGAATCTTATTTTACAAGGACATTTATGACTTTTGTTCTAAAATCGAATGAAATATAGAAATCCATTTCTCAGATTTTCAAAAATGAGGTTCCACGTAAATTAGACGTCCCACTACGCGGTACCCTGATCGCTCGAATTCTTATGGACTGGGGGGGATCTAAATAGATATTTTTAATAAATTCAGTTTTTATGATATCATTTACAGCAAACTGAAGTTATTGAACCTTTGATTCATAAATTAATTTTAATTATTTTTCATAAAACGCCTATACTAGGCTATTCTTACAATTTTAATTATCAATATTTCTATATCCACATCCCTTCAGTAATTTACACTCAATTTATACAATAATGGTAATTGTTAACCAGTTGAACCTGTTATAACAACTTCCAGAACCTATATCCTTAAATACACCATCATTTCTAATGTTAACTAAATGTAATCAATCTTACACTCTTTAATGTCTAAAGTGTTCTATTAACAGCTATTACTTCATCATTTAAACTATAAAAAAATAACTCTAAATGACTTAACACCTAGAGTTATCCAATTGATTATTGTTTATAATATGCTGAATCTAGTAATTCATTCAAATACTCATCAAAAGATTGATTAGGATCTCTTTCTCTTCTTTTCGTTAACAGTTTTAAATTCTCATTAATTGATTTCTCAAAGAAATGATACTTATCTCTAATCTGTGTTGTTTTTCTAGATGCGTAGTTACAAATATATTTGGTTGCTTCAAAGACAATATCTTGATCATAAGCTTTATTGAGTTCTTCAAAGAGCTGATTGTATTGATGAATATCAAGATCATAATCATCAATATAACGATAATTTAATAAACAAGATGTTAAATAATGCTTATCTGGACCTTGTTCTTTAATTTTCTTACGTCCTGCTTCTTTTCTTTTAATCTTCTTTTGTTCTTCTTTCGATAAGCTATTGAAATAATCTTCATCCACATAGGATTCTAAACTCTCTTCAATGACTTGAGTGATTTTTTCTACTCTATCAGGTTTCTTATCTAAAATCCAATATTTTGATAGATCTTGTTCTTTTCTGCCTTTGGTCATCTTAACGAATCTTTTTTGTATCCCTTTAGAACTAATCACATTTTGTTTTAAGAGTTCTGCACTAATTAAATTGATACTTGCCATATATAAAATAATCTCTTGAAGCTTATACTTACCTGATACATACTTCCCACCAATCCGGTTTAATAAGATATGAGCTAAATCATCAACACTTGCTTCTAAGAAGTAGCCCTTCTTATAAACATTGGTTAACGTGATGATATAAGATATGAACCCTAAAGGCCCATATCGTTTCATCAATTTGATGATTTTTGCATCATCAAATATGTCAACATCTATATTGAAATAATCAAGACCCATGTTACTTGACATATCTAGTTGCTCTTGCTTCATATAATGTAATAAATGCTTGAATGTCTTTTTCTTTAAATCGCCATCCACTTGGTAATTTATAGCCTTTTAGTTTACCTGCTTTGACATATTGATAAACAGTTCTTGGTGTTAATTGTAATAACGCTGATACATCTTTAATCGTATAACTTTTTAATCCACTACTTGTTTCCATCTTGTTCTTCTCCTTTTTCTTCATTAAATAATATATTTGCAATTCTATATTCTGATTTATCTTCTAACCTTCTAATGTTATGAGCATAAATCAAGGTAGTTTCAATGTGTTTATGTCTTAATAGTTGTTGAGTATCTTCTAAAGATCCACCATGTTTAAGATTCATATAAGCCACGGTGTGTCTTAATGAATGTGGTGTCACCTTAGCGGAATAGATTCCCGCTTTTTGAAACATCTTTTTAATCATCCTCCCAATATAATCTTTTGATAAGGGTTCCTCTAACTCATATCCAAGATGTCTTGTAAATAAGTACTTATTCTTATCGACTCTTTTGGCTTTATAATCATTGATTGCTTTCACTAGCACTTGAGGTAGTTTCACAAATTGATCCTTACCGTCTTTTCCTTTCCCTTGGATATAAAGAATGGATTCCTTGTTGATCACGCTTAGATCAGATAATTTTGCTCTTGAGACTTCAATGGTTCTCATGCCAGTGATGATCATCAATAAGATAATCGTATAGTTTCTTAAATGGATGATATTTCTTAAATCATCACTGGCGACTTTTAATAGCTTCTTTGATTGTTCTAAGGATAACGGTTCTTTTCTGTAGACTTGTTCAATCTTAGCGCCTTTTATCCCTTCAGCAATATCATTTTGAAAGGATACATCTAAACCTAATTGCTTTTGAAAAAGTCTTGCCCATTTATAAAAGCCTTTGACAACAACCATATGTTTTTGTACCGATGTTGATTCCAATCCCTTTTGCCACAGATAAGACCTGTAACTAATGACATCACTTCTTTTTGGTTCTTTGATATTTCTTGATTTTAAGAAATGCGTATAGCTTTTTAAAACGCTTTGATAGTTTTTAATGCTTTGTTCTTTTAAATCTAGATTATCTAGAAATATTTGAATGACTGATTCTACAGGATGATTTTTAATCATAGATACTAGGTCTTACTAAATTGTTTTCACTTAGATACTTAGATTCATACAGATAAAACTTATCTAGTGTTAGATCAAAAGCATCTGCTATCTTCTTAGCCATCTCTAATGTTAGTCTTGAACCTCTTCTTCCATGTTCGATGGATATACAGTGATTCCGGCTAATCCCAGAATGAAAAGATAAGTCATCAAAAGTATAGTTCTTTTGTGCTCTTAACGCTTTTAAATAATTTCTTTTAAACATGGGTGTTACCATAAGGCGTTAGCCCTTTTATCCAGTTAATCATTTATCTTTTACCTTTCTTTTACTTTACTTTGTTTCTAAATTTGGTTATTTTCGCATTTATTTACTAGTTTGATGAATGCGAAAAAGTTGATCTTGTCAACTAAGCTATAATAGATTAAAGGAAATGTCAGCCATGTCAATTCTAAGTTATCCATATCTACACATGAATAAACACATCATTGAAAACGGGTTGTGATCTAACTAAAATGAACATGAAATTTTGGTGAAGGTCAGTTCCTAGTTAAATCGATCTGTTTTTTTATGAATGTGGCTTTATGACGAGTGTCAGAAAGAACCATTAAACTTTATTAGCCTAGAGACGCTTTGCTCGAGCTAACTCTATTCTAACAACTCATAACACACATAAAATAAATTTCAACAATATGATTAAAATAGGTCCAACTAGTCCGGCATCAATCTTATCGTTTCTCATTGGTTTTCATGAGATACTATACATTTGCATATATAAACTTAAATAATTTCATGTGCTTAACCCCTAGTAAACTCTTAGCTTGTTTTTTGATAATTTTCAAAAAAAGGGACTGGCTGGTCCGTAAAGTTGTGTAAAATGTCAAGATAAGGTGAATAAACTGTATGCTTTTTCATGCAGTTTTGTTATAATAACCTTACGTGAAAAAATGACAGGAGTTAAGACGATGGCACAAATTGAAAATGAAATCTATATAGAGAACCTAGGAAAATATCCGCGTATAGGTCGTATTATGAGAGAAAAACTTGGGTATACAATTAGTCATTTAGCAAATGAATTTTTTGGCTTTCCTGGTATGAGTGAAAAATCCTTAAAACGCTATGAACAAGGTGAGGCTAATTGTCCAGCTAATGTTTTAGATGAACTCGCAGAGTATTATATATGTCCTATTGATGATCTTTTTGATGATGATTTGATTTTAGGAACATACAGAATAAATGATCAAGCTAATTTTAGGTTTACACCTTATCGTTATAAAGAAACGAATCATGGACCTGATATCTATAAAGATAAGACTTTTAGAGGGTATCGTTTGGGAAAAGGATTAAGACTTAGAGAGCATCTTTATGATCTGATCGAACTAGATCACGATCATCAACATCTTCAATTACCGAAAGGATCAAAGATATTCTTTAGAAATGCTGAATTGGATACAACAGATGTCATCACAGAACAAGAAAGAATATATCTTGTTCATATGTTTCCAAGTGATATTGATGGATATCCAGCCAATCATAAAAAACCAGTTCATGATCGCATTAGTTTTATTACCAAAGCACATCTGATGCCAAACACTTATCAACCTAAACTTGTCGCATTCTATTACAATAACGAACTAAAAACATTAAACTCTCAAGCATTTAAAAGAGGGATTCAAGGTATTGCCGAAAAGATTATTATTGATTTAATTTAAAAAATATTCAAAACATACTCAGTTGTGTATGTTCAAACAAAAACAAATGTTGTAAACTAAATAACGGTGAAGATCAGAAATAGGACATGAATGCTCATATTGAGTACAAATGTCCTATTTCTTTTTTTATATATCCCTACTTAACCCTTTAGGTATGCTAAAGGACTTGATAATAAGAAACTTACTAGGTAACATACATGATAACCAAATCAAGGAGGTCTTTACCATGAATACCATTGTAGAAATTATTCAACCTAAACCTAAGTTTAGAGACTTAGATACCAATCAAATGATTAGACGAAAACGTGTAGCTGCTTATGCACGCGTTTCAACTGATGAAACTGATCAACTTCATTCTTATCAAACCCAAATTGATGAGTTTACCACCCGCATCCAAAAGAATGAAGAATGGGAGTTTGCGGGGATGTTTTGTGATGAAGGCATCACAGGAACCGATATGAAAAAGCGACCAGGATTCATGAATATGATTGAAGCTGCTAAAAATGGTCATATCGATTTAATCCTTACCAAATCAATATCACGCTTTTCCAGAAACACCATTGATATCCTTACCGTGATTAAAGAACTTCGAACTACAGGCGTTGAGATTTATTTTGAAAAAGAAAACATTTCTTCTACTGACTCTAAGATAGACTTTGTCTTAACGATTATGTCATCGATGGCTCAAGAGGAATCAAGATCAATTAGTGAGAATACAAAATGGGGTATTCAAAAAAGGTTCCAACAAGGCAAACTCATTATGAATACCAAATGGTTTTTAGGCTATGACAAAGATGAATTTGGTAATCTCATCATTAATCAAGAACAAGCAAAAACGATTAGATACATCTTTGATTTATATCTTCGAGGCTTAAATATCACCAGCTTAGCAAGACACTTAATCGATAACAATATCAAAAACGGTCGAGGCTCAGTCACCTGGTACTCTGATACCGTCAAAGAAATCTTAAGAAATGAAAAATATGCCGGAGACTTGATGTTACAAAAAACAGTCACACTTGATTATCTTTCTCATAAGACGATAGAAAATGATGGGCATGCTACCAAATACTATATTAAGAATGCCCATGAGCCAATCATTGATCGAGAAACCTTTGATATCGTTCAAACGATGTTACATGCCAGAGAGAACATTTTATCGATTGAAAATAAAGAACGTTTAAAACACTTAGCACAAAAACCAATCAAAGGATTAGTTTATTGTTCTAAGTGCAAACGTATGTATAACTCCAAAATGCACAACTCAGGCACGATTTTTAAGAAAAGCATGCTCAAGTGCCATACTCTTAAAAACAACCCACACAACTGTGATAATCCCTCCATCCATGAACCTTTATTAGAACGAGGTACACTCTATGTGATTGAACAACTCACCAAAACAGAAACCATGCAAAAAGAGTTAATCCATTACATGGAAAAGACACTCGAACAAACCAACTCACATGAACCTTTAAAATCACTTAAACAAGAAAGTAGACTCATCGCCAATGCCCTTAAGGCACTACCTAAGCAAAGGATTCATTCTACGATGACAGATACTGAATTTAATAAAGAATACAATGAACTGAGTAATCGTTATGAAGAAACGAAACAAAAGATTGAAGATTTAAAACATAAGATTACCAAAGAACTTTTAATGCGTAGAAGATTCTATGCATTAAAGTCCTTCATTGATACAGACTATCAAGATTTGAACATCATTAAGAGCTTCTTCGGTTTGGTCTTAATGATGGGTAAAAATCATGTTAGATATGTCATCGATGATACATTTTCAATCATCGATGAGCTTCATGATCAAATCGATATTATTAAAGAACTACCTATTATACTCAAAGGCACTTATTTTGATGTCACTACAAAAGAAAATTTATATTACGAGGTTTCGTTATATGAAAGAAATTAAAGTCATAGAAACACCACAAATTCAATTTAACAATTATAAAACATTAAAAAGAGTTGCTGCTTATGCAAGAGTATCAACCAAACTAGAAATGCAATCTTCTTCTTTGGCATTACAGATTAAACACTATGCCAAAGAAATCATCTTTAATTCCGAATACATCTTTGCCGGGATCTATGCAGATCATGGTAAATCAGGGACTTCAATTAAACAAAGAGATGGTCTACAAGCACTCTTAAAGAAAGTTCATGAAGGTCATATTGATTTGGTCTTAGTGAAGTCCTTATCAAGATTTGCAAGAAATACTTTAGATGCTTTAACCATCATCAAAGAAACTAGAAAACTAGGTTTTGAGTTCTACTTTGAAAAAGAAGGGATATCAAGTTTAGATCCAGCTATTGATATGTTATTTACGATGATGGCATCTATGGCTGAATCAGAATCAGAGTCGATGTCACAAAACATTTCCTGGAGTTTTCAAAAACAAGCTCAAAAAGGTAAAGTTACACTTCATAAATGTATAGGTTATGAGATTACTAAAGATAAAAGACTGGTGATTGATGAATATCAAGCGCCAATCATTAAAAGATTATTTGAAATGAAACTAAATGGATATGATAACGCTGAAATGATGAATTACCTAAATGATGCTGGTTTAAAAACGAGCAAAGGAAATGCATTTACTGCAACATCTCAAATAACTCATATCCTACAAGATGTTAGATATATCGGACAGATGATTTATGGAAAAACGTATACAAAGAAAATCAATAACGAAAAAGTAAGCGTTGAAAACAATGGTGATAAACCTAAATACATTATCAAGAATCATCATGAACCTATCATCGATTTAGATATATTCAATCAAGTGCAAGAAATCATTAATCAGAATACTAAAACACATCAACCTAAAGTTTATAATCCTTATACTAAATTTGTTTACTCTCTGATGCACGATAAATACCTACATACTAAAGTTAAACATCCAGGCAAACCAGAACATGATTTATTAGAGAATGAATACGGCAGAAAACAGGGCACACCACGCATTTATTCTAAAACAGCAACTCATGTCCTCAGAAAAGCAACAATCGCTTTAGCAAGGAAATTTAGCGAATTAGAAGGCGAGTTTGATAGACAAGTAGATCGTCGATTAAATCAGAAGCCACAAGATAAGAAACTTAAAGCATTAGGTGCTCAAATCAGGACGTATAAGAATGATTACTTTATAATTAATAAAAAGGAGAGCTTAGAACCTGGAGATAGAGCATTACTATCTGAATTGGAAGATTTAATTATAAAACTCAGTATTGATTACATTAATCTTGAGGATCAATCGATGCCAGCTAGTGAATCATCACATCATATCAAGGATATTAAGAAAGCTATTTCTTCTATTGAGCTTCCTATGATTGAATTACCTTTTGAAGCTATAAGAAGAATATTTGATGTGATAGTTGTAGTAGATCCAGAGAATTATGTATTTGTGATTAATACAGGAAATAAAGTTTTAAGCAGAGATTCATTAAAAAAAGTAACGGAAGTTAGTCCGTTACTTGAAAGCAGTTGTAAAGCCAAAATAAAGGATCTTGAGTACATAAATTGGAAAATAATTGTGTGTTAGAGACAAATTGATCATTAGTAATGTAATAATAGTTATTGTAGATATTTAAATATCACATCAGAATATTTCATTTTTCTTGTACCCATCTCATAAGAAAACAATAACTTTAAGCCATATTTTTTTTCTAGAAGCGTACTCATATCAACTATTCCTTCATACGTCCAAAAGAAATACTCATTAATGAATTTTTCGAATATTGATTTCTTTTCAATTTGATCACGTTTAATAATATATCCTTTTTTTTGAGAAATCTCAATGATGTCAAGGCATCCTTTTTTTGGTTTTGATGACTGCATTGTTGTATTGATTTTTTCATTGATAATTATACTGATATCTATTGCTTTCCTTACGTTTTTTTGTAAGACGTCAACAACATCACTAGAATATTTTTTTACAGAATCTATTTTAGAGTACTTAATTTCATCGATTAGCAAATGTTTTGCCCAGTGTGTGATTGTATATTTATCTACATCATCATCAGAAACATAGTTTAATATTGTGTTATATAGTGTTTTTGACACTCTATTTTTACAATTATCTAAACCATCAAGAAATCTCAAATAGACTGTTACTTTTTCAGCTTCAATTTTCTGTTTTTTTTTATATGTACTAGTAAGTTTCATATTTGATTTATCAACGCCATGATTATAACAAATTTCTTTAACAAATGATCCCAAATTATCTGCAACAATATCTTCTATTTCTTCAAATCTAGTTGTATTGTAATGATGTTGAAATCTTGTAAAATTCGATCTGTATTCTTTATGATTCTTGTATGATTGTATAATTTTTTCAATTTTTTCATTTCTATTATATTTTGTTCTAAAGTTATGCAAATCAGTAGTGAAATACTTCATTTGAGTTATTTCAAAATCTCTAGATGATTTGTCAGCTGTTCCTTTTCTCAAATTATCATAATCGAAATACAACATCCCAAGGTCATGGAAATATATCGACATTATAAGTGTATAGTACTCGTAGTCATTTAGAAAATTTGCAAATATTCCATTTGACTGCAAGTTAATTCTATTAAATAAACGAATCAATTCTACTGAATGTTCATGATTATGCAATGTGTAAAAAGGTAAATCTCTAGCACCGTTTTTCCATAAATCTCTAACAAAGTGATGAGCAGTTATTATAGTGTCAATATACAAATTATTTCTTAGCTTTTTAGCCACCACATTTATTGTGTCTTGAATAAGTGGATCACAACTTTCATTGTCATCAAAAATTAAAGTATGATTTAAAATGTCGATCAACTTATCAATTACTTCTATAGGGGATGCATTATATTTACTAATCAAATTCAAAATCCTGTATTCATATACTTTCAATAGAGAACCATGTTTATCATAGCAACAAAAACTAGCTTGTTTCGTAGGATCATAGTGAATCAAAAGCATAAAAAAATCTTGAAGTTGTCTTATAACCGATACTTCTCTGAAGATTGTTTTCCCCTTTATTTGCTGAATACTGATTTTCATAGTGTTTAATGATAATTTTAAATAATGCTTTACAAATATACTTCTGCCATATTTCTCTGCATCAAGTTTTGATGTGAGAACAGAGTTTTTAATTTCCATCAATGAACTTAAGAAACTTTCAATTTCATAGTTTTTTATATAAGGGTTCTGGTTAAAAAATATTTGTCTTTTCTTTCGGATGTTTTTATATTGTTGGTATTCATAGAAAAGATTATTAAAAACAGTTTTAAATGTTTCATGATACTTATTCTTAAATTTTGATTTTTTAAACACAACCGTAACTAAATCTAAAATATTCTTCTTGACAAATTTCTCAATTTGAATAGATTCCATATTTAATGTATCAGACGTAGCTATTATAGCTCTAATGTAGTTTTCAAAAGATTTATCAAACATCGAGCCTTTTAGTATGTTTTCTTCATTGATTAGTCCATTTTCTTGTCTCTGAGAATCGTTTTTGATTAGTTCTTTAATGAAAGATTCTAGATCTTTTTTCGTATTAACTAATAATAATTGCCTATATGTTCTAAATCTACTAGTTTTTTCAACTATATTCCCATAAGTATGTTCGCTAAAAATATCAGCGTTGCTATTATCTTCCTTTTTTGCAGTTTCCTTTATCTCATCTATCATTTCTTCGAAAAGACTTTCCAAATCCTTTGACAATTCCTCTCTATCAAAGGCATTGAGAGTACTTGATTCATCTTTTCTTAATTCATCAAAAGCTGATAACTGGAGCATTATGTTACTTAAATAGTTGTTTTCGGTAATTTCAATTATTTGATGTTTCTTTTTATTCAAAGGCTCTTCAGTTGTATCAAGATTTAGTTTGGGTCTTAAATATTCCGACAAAAATTCAGAAATATTTCTATCAATTTTGTATGCATCGTCTAAACTAGTACTATTGTAAAAAATATTGATGTCATCAACATAACTTATTATTTCATAAGTTGGAAATCTCAATTTGAATTTCTCTTTCAAATCCCACAGTAACAAGGTAGAAAAAAAATGAGAGAATAATGGGCCTTGAGGAAGTCCATTATGACTCAAGAGCTTATAAGTATTCATTATCTTTTTGACAGAATCGTCGTTTTTATTATAATGAGAAAAGACAATATTTTCGATGCAACTAAATTTAATTCGATCATAATACTTCTTTATATCAAAAGTTGACAAAAAATTAAATCTATTTTTACTTAAAAATTCAAATCTTTTTCCTGAAAACTTCTTATATTCTGTAAAATATGGTCTAAAAAAGTTTTTAGATTCATATTCATCTAGATTATTTCCATAGTTACTGTCTGGAATTAGTGTTCTAAGTGAATCAGTAAAAATTAATGTAATTGCATTAAGTGCTATCTCGTCATATATATCTCCATGTAGTCTTAACTCTCTAAAATCTTCCATTATGTCGCTTTCAGCTGAACTGTTGAGATTGAAATTTTTAGGTCTAAAATAAGATATTAAAGATATTTCGTATTGTTGCTTTGTATCCAGTATTAAATGTATTCTTTTCTTCACTTTTTCAAATATTTCATCTATTTCTTTTTGATATCGAGGGTTATTACATTCAGTTATATCAAATGTTAATTTTTTAATTTTATAAACCTCTTTTGAATTTTTTAGTTCAACGTTTTGATTGGAGTTTAAGGTTTTCTCTATTGAAAGTAAAATATTTCCGTCGGTTGTTATTTTATCTATATTAATCTTCATAGTTTTCGCTCCAATCGTTTATCATATTGTAAACTTTTTCTAGTTCGTTTTTCGAAAAAATGCAAATATTTTCACCCGAATTAAATTTTTTAGTTAGAACAAGATCGTTTTCTAAATCTTTTTTTGCAAATGGAGTTAAATACATTCTATAAAGTTGATTATTTTTTTTAGGCGTACAATTTTCAGACTTAATAATATAATAATTATCTTTTACAGAGATATAATATAGTCCTTGTTTATAATAATTTAATAACGGTAAATACTGATCAAAATATTTTTCATATTCGTAAAATAATTTTTCGATATATTTTACATCTAAATTCATTTCTTTAGCTAAAGCCTTAAATCCTTCAGTAGCCATTAGCATGTTACTTTCAATAATGAGTTTAAAAACACTATTTGCTAATTCTTGTTTTTCAATATTAAGTTTCTTTGGATGGATACCTAATATTTTATCTAGTAGAAACTTATTGGATTCAACTGCATTGCTCTTTATATCCGTTTTTTTACTGATCATATAATAATCGTATGGATCGCCTTTATCCAGTAGGATTACTTCTGATTTGTTTCGAATTATATAACTCTCGTTTAATACTTTTAGTACTCCTGATTGTCCGGCTTCATCTGAGTCTAAACAAATGTAAATTTTATTTTTGAATCTTTCTAAAAGTTGAATTTGATCTCTTGAAAAGCTACTACCCATAATAGCAGCACAATTTGTTTCACCATTTTGATGTAATGCCCATACATCAAATGGACCTTCACATATTATTATTGGCTCAGTTTCTCTACAACTAGATAAATTATAAATGTATAATGATTTGCCTTTTTCTTCATGCAATTTGCTAAATAAATATTTTGGTTCACTTGAATCAAATGTGCGACCACCAAATATCTTAATATTATTATTTGAATCTTTAATAGGGAATAATATCCTATTTTCAAAACTAGTATAAACTCCTTTGCTGCTTTTAAATAAAAGCAACTGGTCAGCATAATCAGGATAATACATTTTACTAGTTAGAAAATTAATTTCGACATTTTCCTCATTTTTTATAATTCCTAGTTCAAAATATACCATGGTCTCAATATCAATGTTGCGATTCTCTAAGTAGGTCATTGCTTCTTTGGAATATTTTGTACTAGTGTTAAGTAAGTAGAATTTAGTATAACCTAGAAAATCAAGTAATTTCTCATCAATTTCACTTGTTTTTTTATTAATTAGTATATCATCAATATCATATTCTATTTTTATTTTTTCTAGAGCTTGTTTATATGAAATCTTGTGATATTCAGATACAAAAGAAGTTACATTTCCAGATTTGTGGCAACCGAAGCAATAATAACTATTAGTCTTTGGATATAAAAACATCGATGGTGTCTTCTCATCGTGAAATGGACAACTTAAAACAAAATTTCTACCTTTTCGTTCAATACTAACACGATCTTTCACAACATCAACTATAGATAAATCTCGATATTTCATATTATCCCCCAAAAAAACTTTTGTATTTTATTCAATTATACCACTAACAATTCTTTTATTAAAGAGACTAATTACTGCTTGTTGCTATAGCAACTGCTCTAACAATGAAATCATAGCTTTAATGCCTTTAGGATGTGGGTTATATATTTTATAAATTTTTTTACTATCCTTATTTTCATTTACTATATAATATATATTCCTCATTAATCTCATAATTGCATGTCCAATAAATAATTAAGAAATAATCCATTCCCTATTTTTATAAAAAACACTTAACAGCTCTATATATACCATATGTCATTATTCTATGGGGTATAAAAAGTTTAGAATTGGGAAAACCCATACAAACCAATAAAAAAGACAGGAAAAGATCCTGTAAAAATCAAAAAAAACTAAAATATTTGAAAATCATGTCAAACCTTTCATAAGAACATACATGATACCGACAGTCCATACAAAAGGGTGTCGGTGACAAGTATAAAAATGACAAAAA
>DDWJ01000011.1 GCA_002345505.1 Caryophanales bacterium UBA2289 | reverse complement strand
TTAAACCATATTTAATTTAGATATAAAAATTGTGGCCAAATTATGACCGAAATTCCAATCAAG
Organism: Caryophanales bacterium UBA2289; assembly: GCA_002345505.1. Taxonomy (GTDB): domain Bacteria; phylum Bacillota_I; class Bacilli_A; order Izemoplasmatales; family Hujiaoplasmataceae; genus UBA2289. The sequence goes on along the minus strand of DDWJ01000011.1, from coordinate 3,801 downwards.
TGAATTAAACAACTCTTGACACATGTGTTACAATGTGGTACTTTTAAGCTAAAGGAGGAGGGAGTTATTATGAGTACTGTAACAGTTAGATTGAACGAAGAAGAAGAGAAGATATACTATAAGTATGCGCAATTCAATAATATTGCATTATCAACATTGATGAAGGAAGCTCTGATGGAAAAAATAGAAAATGAAATTGATTTGAAAAGCGTTTTAGAATATGAAAAGAGACTTGTAAACAATGAGGTTGAGCTTTACACTCTCGAAGAAACCAAAAAGCTGCTGGATTTATAGGTCTGTAATATGGATAGAAGCTTTAGAGTTTTGTTTGAAAAAAATGCGATAAAACAATTTAATAAAATTGATAAATCTCAACAAATAATGCTATATAGTTACATTGAGAAAAATTTAGAAGGGACATCAAACCCTCGAAATTATGGTGTTCCTTTAAAAGGATCATTAAATTCATATTGGAGATATAGGGTTGGAGACTATCGGATTATTGCAGATATAATCGATCTTGAAGTTAAGATAATTATTATTGAAGTAGGCCACCGCAAAGATATATACAAGAAAATATAAGCAGGAAGATATGAGCAACCAAAATAGGTTGTTCTTTTTTGTGTTCTTTTATATGCGTAAAGAGTAGTTTTCGATATTATAATAATATAGTATGAGCAGAAGTGTATGTAGTTGCAGAACGGCATGCAACGATGAGCAAAATATCGCTCTATAATGCAACGATAAATGCAACGAAGCGGTTATCGTTGCATTTATAAGGTGTTAGATTTATCTAAGGAAGAGATGCTTATTTATGAGTTATTGAAAGACGGATACATCAAAAAAATGGATCAGATAGATCAACTGCATATGTCAAAAATACAGATTTGCAGGAGTATGAAAAGTAATATGTTTTTTTAGAACCCTTATTTCATTTTGTCAATTAAAATGAAATAAGGGTTAGTTTTTGCAACCGTTATTTACAACATTAGTTTCCAATTGATATCAGATTAATGGTAGAATAATATCAATGATTAAAGCGTCAAAAGCCTTAGCCAAAGGACCTTGAAAATTTAATACAGTATTTTATGATAGGCCTCATACATGGTATAATGTAATAGTAAAATACTTGATATCGAGGAGAGGTGCAAACATGGCGTTTAGAGCGAACAATCATCATCAATTATCTATCGAAGATTCAGCGTATTCCTTAACAGAAAGAGAAAAGAAATTCTTGGAAAAATCATGGGCCAAACCCTTTTCTGAAATTATCTTTTCGGCTATTAATGAAAACGATTTTTCTGTTTTATACAGTAGCAAAGATTCAAGACCCAACACACCTGTGAATGTCATCATGGGTTCTTTGTTACTAAAGGAATTACAAGGTTTAACAGATGATGAAGTTGTTGAAGCGCTTATGTTTGATGTGAGGTACCAATACGCATTACACACAACCAGTTATGAAGAACAACCACTTAGCGATCGGACTTTAGGTCGATTCAGGGAACGTTGCTTAGCCTATGAAACTGAGACTGGCATTGATTTAATCAAAAACTGTATACTCCAATTATCAGAAGAATTAACCTCGGTTATGGGTATTAATGGTACCGTAAAGCGGATCGATAGTATGATGATTGCTTCTAATATTCGAAAGCTTTCAAGGTTTGAGTTGATATACAGTTGTGTTGCAAGATTTGTGAAGTCGCTTAAAGACGATGGTCACAAACTGCCTGAAAACATGGTGCATTATACCGAGAAAGAAGATTATAACAAGATGGTTTATCACATGAGGGACACCGACATCAATGATCGCTTCGAAGTCGTTCTAGCAGATGCAAAACTGTTGGCAGATAGTTATCGGGGTGACTTCGATCAATCCTCCGATTATCAACTACTGATACGTGTTCTAAAAGAACAATCAAAAGCTGCAGAGGATGGCAGTTTAGTGCTTAAAGATAAGTCGGATGATACAATGGATTCACAGATGCTGCAGTCTCCAACGGACCCCGATGCAACCTACCGCAGTAAAGCCGGAAAAAGCTATCAAGGCTATGTTGCAAACTTAACAGAAGCCTTAGGTGAAAACAGTAGCATCATCAGTGATTATGATTACCGAGAAAACACATACAGTGACAGCCAATTTTTAAAGGATTCTTTAGCACAACTTAGTAAAGAAGAAGAAAACATAACTTTGATAGCGGATGGCGCATATGGTGGAACAGAGAATCATGAAATGGCAGCCAATAAAAATGTGCACTTGGTAACAACCAACTTCCAAGGAAGAAAACCAGATGAAATATTATCCGATTTCGAGTTTAATGAAGATGGTAAAAAAGTCTTAAAATGTGCCAATGGACAAGTGCCGATAACAAATAAATACAATCAGTCTAATGAACAATGCCGCATAACCATGAACAAAGAGATTTGCAATGCGTGTCCGTTTAAAGTTCAATGCAAGCCCAAGTTTCACAAAACCAAAACCTCAAAAGTGCTTTCAAGGAAAAGCGTAGCTAACGCAAAACAACTGAAGTACATGAAAACGAAAGAATTTAAAGAATATGCACGCATCAGAAATGGTGTCGAATCTTTGCCCTCAATACTGCGCAGGAAATATCATGTAGACAAAATGCCTGTAAGAGGGAAGCAACGAAGCAAACTTTATTTCGGTTTCAAAGTTGGTGCACTTAACATCAAGAAACTATTTGCATATGTGGGTAGTTTAGATTCGTGCACTCAAAATCTGGTAATGAGCTAATAAAAGGGGGTGATACTCCCCTAATGTAAGTCGATAATTCGGTAATATAGCTTCTAAACTGAAAATACTGTATTAAATTTTCAAAGTTCAGGCGGTCTTGCATTTTTTACATGACCTTTTGACGCTCATATCATAATAATAATATAAATTCAGAAATAAGTGTAACAAAACTTCATCTTCTTTCGTTATAGAGTATAAGGATGTGAAAAAGATGAGTAGAATATTGATAGAAAGTGGTAAAGCTTTTGTATTTAAGAATCTTTGAAAGCTGTATTAAAAAAGAGTTTAAAGTTAAAAAGAATACAAATTGAGTTACATTAACCAATTTCACAAGGAGGTTTCATAAAGAAAAAAGACTCAAAGAAAACAGTAAAACGAGCTACTCTCTTATTTCTCTCAATTATCATGTTACTAAGTTTTTCTGTAATTTCATTTGCTGATATCCCTAGCTTCGGAGGAGATAGTAATACAATTGAAATACAAAGGAATAATAGGTACTATTATGTAACTGAAAGAGGACCAACAAAGACTAATAGAATAAACATTTCCGCATCAGATGCTAGGAACATTGATAAATCTCGAGCTGTTGCTTATGTAATACTAGCAGGATCAGGAGCAATAGGCTTTACTGATGCTGTAATGTTAGCATTAGGGGATTACATATATGATATGGGAGTAGCAGGTTATTCACAAACATCTTCTACCGTAATAAAAAGATATAAAGTAAATAGATTAACAGGAGCAAAACACCTAGATTCAACTTCTTCAGAATTAAAAATAAAAGTATATGCAAAAGAGGATGATGGTGGTTATTCTCTGCATAGATCGCTTTCTTTCACTTTTCGCCATAAATAATAATATTGGAAAACTTAAATACAAAAGTTAGTTCTAATGTAAGCGTCCCATAATCTCATGGATTTAAATTACTCAACCTAAGTGAGATAATATACTCATATATTGCACTATCAATGTTGACAGAGTACTTGGTCAACATTGATAGCACTAAGGGGGTAAATTAATGACCACTATGAAAGCTGAGAAACACA
>DDWJ01000007.1 GCA_002345505.1 Caryophanales bacterium UBA2289 | reverse complement strand
TTCTATGAACGGCTTACCATTTATGGCTCTAGGGATGTATCAGGACTGTCGGTTATTATGAAAGTCATGCTGTGGGACTGTCGCTCTTGTGTCGCCTGTATGAAAATCAAAAAATTGAACTAAAGAATTCCTTACTGTTGAACATAGTGTTTTATGACGAAATCTGTTTTTTCAAAAAAAATGCTATTTTTCTTTTGACATTTAACAGACACTTGTTATCTCTACTGAGCCCTGATCATACTTATTTTCATTAGTCAACATGTTTCCACATTCCAGATTGGCACCAGGGATGTATAGGGACTGTCTGTTGGTATGAAAGTCACACTGTAGGACTGTCTGTCTTGTGTCATCTAAGGCACATGAATCATATATTTAGTGAATGCATATTTTACAGGCTACGCTCAGAAATTACAATTTATTGCCTATAAGTTTTAAAAGTGATGATTTAAATCCAAGTGGCCATTCCTTTGACAAACTCATATTTACAAAAAGATGATTAAAAGGTTCATATTCAATTTCTTTAAGCCAATTCTTATAAGCATTATATTCATTATGATTTTTATCACTCATGATTTTTTTATAAGATTGATAGCCTGAAACACCGCCTACATCTTCAGGAATATTCTCTCCTTCAAAATGTGTACACAATGTCTTAATAGGTTCTTTCTGATGAATGGACATCCTACAAATAATATGGTGTTTCCAGTCATCACCAAAATCATATGTATAAACCCATTCATCGAACTGATCGAATGCATCCTCTAAAGTAATGGACTTTGAATTTAATGAGTGCTCGAAACCATCGAGATCATCATATAATGGCGTGTATGATTGATTGCTATTCATGTTAATGAATTCGTGGAGATGCATGTTTTTCCAACCAAATACCTTTTGAATGACTATGTGTAAATCATCAAGCGTATAATGATTTGGAACAATGACTCTTCTCATGACATGTTCATCTTCTAAATCAATTTTTATGTCTAAATCATAACCTACATGAGATGAAGTGATATCAAGGAAGGTATGGATCAGTTCTTCCATAAGTTCTCGAGGTGTCTTATAACTAATACCAAGCATTTGATTAACTCTATGAGAAGTTATTTTTTGAAACACATCATCTAAACTGATATGATCTAGAAAACCATATGCCGAAAATTTTCTTTGGGTGGTATTTGAGATAATTGATCTATTATTGGTTTTACCAAAAGAAACGGATCCTTGGTGTTCTATAAATGCATCCGCTGCAGTTGGAGTAAATCCATCAAATATTAAAGCTTTCTTCAAACTTTCTTTGAAATAAAAATCTATATATTTCAATTGCTTTGTTTTTAGACCATAGAAAATCAGGGTATAAGAAGTCGTAGCATGTGTAAAGATAAAAAGTCTTTTCTTTTCATAAGGCTCAACGGTAACATGCCACATGCGTTCATCTTTTTCTGGATAATTATTCAAATTGTCAACATGAAATAATTCTTGAACTTTTTTCGTTAAACATAAAATCATCGTCTTACCTCACTTTTATTCATCTAAGAGCTTGTCAAGGATTTCTTCTGGCATATATGTGTAAAATGAATCCATAAAAGTTTGATTGATATATTCAGAGAAATCATATCGTCTTAATACATTTGATAGTTCTTCAATCATTTTATTTTGATTATGTAAAACAGCATACTTGCATGATACTCCAAAAATGTGATTTGCCATCACAGCAAGATCATCCGGGTAATCCTGATATGTATCTAATTCTTCCATAAAGTAAGGTAGTACTTCAAAGGATAAGGCTAAGATATCTTTCTCATCGGGATTCGACTGAATAAATAGTGTATAAAGTTGATATGCTGATCTGTAACTTCCTGTATGATTTTTCAACTCTTTTTCTATCCGTTTTAAAGTTTTACTTAAGTTTGGTTTTGAACCTGATAACAAATGGGTCAGTAATATCTTGTTATTTGGATTGTTTTCAATCATTTTTTCTATGATTTGAATGAGTTCTTCTTTACTTTTATTTTTTAAATTATCATTTTTCATTATAGATGTTTTTAACGTGTCTCAAACCATTCATCATAAATGATTGAGATTTCTGTTAGTCCTCCAATCGAGTAAGTTTTAGTGTGTCATTTTTTTGTAAATATTTGATGTAATTCTTGACTGCTTATTTCATTTTAGACAAGTTCACTCCCATATCAAATACGCATGATTCCATCGAAATGGTATATCATTGATGGTGTCATCTAAAACTGGTTTTAAAAATCTTTTAATGGAATCAATAATCAATTCTAATTCTACGTTATGGATTATCTTTTTAGCTTTTATGAATGATGACCATATACCCTTTTTGTAAGGATCGGATGCAAAGCCATCTTCAAATGCAGAGATTTGATAAAATGAAGTGCTTCTATTTTCAAAGGTTTCGATGATTGCCTCTCTCAATGTTTTTCGATCAAAATCATATGTATTGAGTAAGACATAAATATCGTAAAAATCTTTCATTCTGGTATTAGCATATCCAAGTGATACAATGGCATGGAATTTTTCAGCAATGATAGACTCTTTAGAATATGTTTGAATGGTTGGAGCAGGTAAAGCAAGTAATGTTGGATAATCTAATGTTTCTATCTCAGGATAAACAACATCGCCAAAACCAATGTCAATTTGAACTGATATCTTCGTTTTCGATAAATATCCATCAATGGATATATTGATGCCAGGATACTTTTTGAACTCTGTTATTCTTGATGCTTTAAGACTCGAGATATCAAATGAAATACCATCTTCTTCGAATGGAATATTGAAGATTTCAATAAACGAGTTTTTTATTGTGTCGAGATCATTCGATAAGAATTGTCCAAGTAAATCAACATCAGCAGTACCTCTCATGTATTTTCCCTTATACATCGCATAGAGCAAAATACCACCCTTGAGCACATAATGCTTTGCGTATGTTGAGATAGATAATCGATAAAGCATCCTTTCCAGACCGTAAATGGTAAGTACTTCCTGAAAGGTTCTATGATCTTTGATTGCTCTATTTTTAAGCCTGGATTTAATTGATTCTTGAATGTTCATAATAGTACCTCTAGGTATTTGATTAAAATGTTATAGCATCTAAGCTTTTTCGAATAAACAATGAGTTTGTCAATATTTCTATCTTCTCTTCTTAGATAGTTTTTAAGCACAGCAAGACTGTCTTCAAGACCATATTTGTTACGATATGATAGAAGGTCGCATACTGTTTTTTCCATGTCATAGATTTTAAAAGATCCACCCTCCATAGGAATTGTCAGTATACCAAGGTTATATCTTTGACTTGAGAAATAATAGATACCTATCGATGGCCAATCTGGCAGTATGGCTACCTTCGATTTTTGTTGAATGGCGACATCGACTTGACTCATACGAAAAGTACTGATGTTATGATATACAGCAGCACTCATCAGGCAGACTACGCCTTCATCAACATAACCTGAAACACATAGGTAATCTGATTCATCGCCTTCATAGTTAAGGTTCTCATATGTGTTACTGTTGATTTTCTTGGCGATGTTTTCTTCAATCATTCTATTGATCATATAATAAGAAAAACCTTTTTTAAAAAGTTCTTCGGTCTTTATGAATTTTTGGTTAGGATATGGGAATATAATTGGTTTTGATTTGTTCATTGGGTATCACCTGCAATTATCTTACCACTTATTATGATAAAAAACAATCAATATTTAAAATATTTACGGTGATTATGATAATTTACCGTTAATATTATAAAAATCAATTGTCTTCATAGCTTTTTATATCTGTTTTTAGTTTTGGTGTTTTGATCTTAGATCATTAAAAAATGAATCATAGAATTCCTAACTGTTGAACGTAGTGCCTTTAGTGATTCTCAGAAATTTCTGTAATAAACATCATTTTTTTGAGTTACCTTTTCCTTGATGATTAACGTCTCTACAAAGAGAAAATCAACTATTTTTGATAAGTCAATATGTTTCCACACACCAGGTTGGCACCATGGGTATGGTAGGACTGTCTGTTATTATGAAAGTCATAACGTTGAACACGTATCGACCTTTTCTCTTAGTTAAGACGTCAAGTGTACTTTTAGTGAATTGTTCGATTTTGATGATTTCATCAACATCATCAACCGATATGGATAGCCCCTAACCCTTAAGGTAGGACTGTGCATGTGACCCTAACTGTAGGACTGTCTGTCTTGATACATCCTGTGTCATTTGTATGAAAATAAAACGCTACTTTTTTTGATCGACTTTTCATAGTCACTTATAGTCTTAACAAAGAGCAAATCATACTATTTTTAACTAGTCAATATGTTCCCATACACCAGGTTGCCCTGACCCTTTAGTTAGAACTGTCGGTCCTTATGAAACCAATGTACGTGGCTATGAAATGTCTTTGTTAAGACCTGGAAGTCACCTCGAAAATGTCGCGTGTTCTAAGTGAAGGGTCAACGGTCCGTAGACCCTTTAGAATGTACTGTCAAATTTTGAAGAAAAAACAGGTCATTTTTTGATCCTGAAATTTCTACTTTGCCATCCTTAGTTGGCATCTCAATAAAGCCAAATCATACTTGTCACGATTAGTCAAGCCTGCTCAGGCCTGTTTTTTTTGCCCTGACCCTTTGGTTAGAACTGTCGGTCCTTATGAAACCAATGTACGTGGCTATGAAATGTCTTTGTTAAGACCTGGAAGTCACCTCGAAATTATCGCGTGTTCTAAGTGAAGGGTCAACGGTCCGTAAACCCTTTAGAATATACTGTCAAAATTTTGAAGAAAAACAGCTCATTTTTTGATCCTGAAATTTCTACTTTGCCATCCTTAGTTGGCATCTCAATAAAGCCAAATCATACTTGTCACGATTAGTCAAGCCTGCTCAGGCCTGTTTTTTTTGGCACCAGGGCTCTATCGGGACTGTCTGTTGTTATGAAAGTCACACTGTAGGACTGTCGGTCTTGTGTCATCTGTATGAAAATAATACCACTTTTTTGATCGACTTTTCATAGTCACTTATTGTCTTAATAAAGAGCAAATCACACTATTTTTGATAAGTCAATATGTTCCCTCACTCCAGATTGCCTTGATCCTTAAGGTATGACTGTCTGTTGATATGAAAGTCATATTGTTGAACATTAACCTTAAGAACTATGTTTTTGCAATTATGAGGATTTTCTTGAAATTAAAGATTATTAGTATAATTAAAAACATTATATAAGCTATACCTGAAATAATAAAGTTATTAATGAATGTAACTAAATAAAAGTAAGAAATTCCTGTTATTGCTAGTAAAGCATTAGACTTCCAAAAGATTTGATATTTTCTAACCATATATATTTCAGTAGTTACATACCATATTGATATACCAATCACTGAGGAAATGGCGATAGAGATAGTTGTACCAAAAAAGTGATAAGCTCCAAGATTAAGAATTATATTAACAATTATTGCAATCAATCCGATTATAAAAAACGAAATATTTTTGTCTGTAATTTTAAAGAAATTATGCTTAATTGCTGAAATGGATGATGTTAATACTAGCCCTGGTAAAGCTACTCTAAATACATCAAGTGAACCGACATAATCGGGTAAAAATCTTGGGATTATCCAAAGCAGTGGAAAGTAACCCGCAAGCCCGGTAATTACAACCAAAATGATAATTCTATTCAAATTTGAGTAGTTCTTTGCTATGTTGTTAATACTTGTTTTTTTAAGTGTCGGATAAAGAACAATGCCAACTGCAGAAACTACTACTGTTATCATAGATAGCATGCTATAAGCAAATGAATATACTCCGAAAACCTCGACAGGAAATAATATTTCCACAATTTGTTTGTCTACAGTTATCACAAATATAGTGGACAGGTTTGCAAGAAGCAATGGTATTCCAGTTTTAAAATAATACATTATTTCATTTTTGTGTTCACTTAGTTTATTGCTACTTCCGAATGTAATATCTCTATAAGTGTAAATGTACCATAATAACAAAAGATAGTTTACGCTTACGATTAGACCAATATAAATCCTATAATCGTATATTTTAAAAATATATAATAATGCAACAATAATTATATTCGTTACCGATAGAATTATTAATCTAGTTGAATATTCTCTAAAACGAGAAGTTATTTGTGAAATGAATTGATAATAGGTAGTTAGATTAAGTGCAATAAGGTTTAAAAATAGTAAGAGAAAAATTATCTTCTTTTCACCTTCGACAAAAAGAATCGTAATCACAATTCCTATAATAGAAATAATAAATTCAAGTCTTATGAGAAACTTAAAGTATGTACGGAAACTTTTTTTATCCAGTTTATCATAATCTATTCCTCCATATTTCAGATATATCCCATCTATAAAACCAAAATGAAATAATCCTAAATATGTTAGATATAATATGAAAACCTTGTAGTAACCATAATTGGTTAAACCTAAAATATTCGGTATTACGAAAGCCACCAAAATGCTTGAAATTAGTTTGATTATATTGCTAAATGCTACAAAACTGATTTTTTTTATCGTGCCATCATTTCTCATAATACAAATCCATGAATCTTAAGTACTCACCACTTATGATATTTTGAACCCACTGTTGGTTATCAAGATACCATTTAATGGTTTGTTTAATCCCTGTATCAAAATTGTACTTGGGCTTCCATCCTAGTTCATTTTCAATCTTAGTTGGATCGATTGCGTATCTCATGTCATGACCTTTTCTATCTGTTACATATCTTATGAGTGATTCAGGTTTATTCAGTTCTTTAAGGATTGTTCTTACTACATCAATATTAGTCCTTTCATTATGGCCACCTATATTGTATACTTCACCAACTCGACCATTATGTATGATTAAATCGATTGCAGTGCAATGATCATACACATGTAACCAGTCTCTAACATTTTCACCACTTCCATACACAGGTAATGATAGATTTGCTAGTGCATTCTTTATCATTAATGGAATGAGTTTTTCTGGAAAGTGATATGGACCATAGTTATTAGAGCATCTAGAAATAGTAATTGGTAATCCGAATGTTCTATTATAAGCTTGGACAAGTAAATCAGCTGAAGCTTTGGAAGCCGAATAAGGACTGGATGTATGGATTGGTGTTTCTTCTGTAAAGAATAGATCAAGCCTATTTAGTGGTAAATCACCGTAGACTTCATCAGTAGAAACCTGATGATATCTTTTGACGCCTGTCTTTAAAGAGGCATCCATAAGTATTTGCGTTCCTAGGATGTTAGTCTTCAAAAATATTTCCGGGTTTTCTATTGATCTATCCACATGAGATTCAGCAGCAAAATTGATAACTATATCAAATTTTTCAACTTGAAATAATTTATTAATGAAAGGTCTATTCGTGATATCCCCTTTTACAAACTTGAAGTTTGATTTTTCCATTATAGGCTCAAGTGTCTCTAGATTACCTGCATAAGTTAAAGAGTCTAGAGTGACAATAGAGTAATTTGGATACTTTGCAACTATATAATGACAGAAATTACCACCAATAAATCCTGCTCCACCTGTTACTAGAATTTTCATATTATATAACCTCAATTTCTTTTAAATATCTTTGAAGCGCGTCCTTCCAATTCGGAAGACGCTTAAATCCATTTTCATCTAAGCTTGTCTTGCTCATCATTGAGTTTTTAGGTCTTTTTGCTTTAGTTGGATAATCACTCGTTAAGATCGGATGGATTAGAATATTGATGTTTGCTAGTGTAAATATTTCTTTTGTAAATTCGAACCATGTACATGTACCTTCATTTGTTCCATGGTAGATACCATATCTATCTGTTTCAATTAAATCAACAAGTAGTCTTGACAAGTCAAAGGTGTATGTGGGTGATCCGAATTGATCATTAACTACATTCAAAAACTCCTTTTCTTTAGCAAGTCTTAACATTGTTTTAACAAAGTTGAATCCGTTTTTACCGAAAACCCATGAAATCCGGACAATAAAATGTTTGTCGTGTTTTAATGTCTCGAGTTCTCCTAGATATTTTGATTCACCATAAACAGATTGAGGGCTAGGCATATCATCAATCTCATATGAAGAATTCTTTTCCCCATTGAATACATAGTCTGTAGAAATATAAACAAATTTGGAATCATACTTCATTGCTTGTTCAACTAAATTTTTTGTGCCAATTACATTGACATTTATGCAAATATCTTTATTGTCTTCTGCTTTATCCACGGCTGTATAAGCTGCACAATGAATAATAACATCTGGGTTATTTTCCTTAAAGAATTGTACAACGTTTTTTTCGTTTGTTATATCTAAATCTTCTATATCTATGCCAAGAATATCTTGATAACCTCTAGAATTTAGTTCTCTAACAACATCGTATCCAAGCTGTCCCTTGACACCAGTCACAACTATTTTCATAAAAAATTCACATCCGAATCTTTTAATAGTGGGGCGTACTTATCTTTGTCAGATAATACAATTTCCATTTTAGGCCAACTGATACCAATTTCTGGATCATTGTACATAATCGAACGATCAGAAGGTTTATCGTATATACTGTCAACTTTATATTGTACTTCACAGTTATCCTCTAGTGTTATAAATCCATGTGCAAATCCTTTGGGTACTAGTAACATCTTGTGATTTTCTTCAGTAAGTTCTATTCCGAACCAGTTTAAATAAGTGGGGCTAGATTTTCTCAAATCAACTGCCACATCCCAAATACGACCTTTTGTACATCTTACCAACTTGGTTTGAGCCTTAGGATTATTTTGAAAATGCAATCCGCGTAAAATCCCTTTTTGCTTGCTAAAAGAATGATTATCCTGAATAAAGACATTGTCAATGCCATTTTGAATGAATATATCATAATTATAAGATTCTGAAAACCAACCTCTATTATCACCAAATACATTTGGTTCAATAACAAGCAAGTCTTTTATATCAGTTTTAACAAACTTCATTAGTATCGAACCTTTCCTTCTAACACTTTGAAAAGGTGTTGTCCATATTGGTTCTTTTTCATCATCTCTGCTTGTTCTCTAAGTTGTTCTCTGGTAATCCAACCATTATTATAAGCAATCTCCTCTGGACACGATATTTTTAAACCTTGGTGGTCTTCAATCATCTTAACAAATGCTGTAGCTATTGCTAATGATTCGTGTGTGCCTGTATCAAGCCAGGTAAATCCTCTACCAAATGTTACAACATCTAAAGATCCATTGTCCAAATACATTCTATTTAAATCAGTAATTTCGAGTTCTCCACGTTTTGAGGGTTTCACTTTCTTTGCCAATTCTACAACACGCTTATCATAAAAATATAAACCTGTAACAGCATAATTCGATTTTGGATTAGCAGGTTTTTCTTCAATTGAAACAGCTTTTCCATCTTTATCAAACTCAACTACACCGAATCTTTCTGGATCATCTACATGATATCCAAAAACAGTGGCTTTTCCATTTTTAGAATTCTCCACTGCTCTGTTTAATGCTGTTTTTATACCATTTCCATAGAAGATGTTATCACCTAAAATCATGCACGCAGTGTCATCACCAATAAATTCTTCACCTAACAAAAAAGCCTGAGCAAGTCCATCTGGTGAGGGTTGAACTTTATAATCGAAATTAACACCCATTTTAGAGCCATCACCAAGCAATGATCGAAATCTAGGAGTATCATCAGGTGTTGATATTATTAGTATATCTTTTATTCCAGCTAACATTAAAATTGATAAAGGATAATAAATCATTGGTTTGTCATAAATGGGTAATAATTGTTTACTAGTTACCATTGTGAGTGGATACAATCTAGAACCTGATCCACCTGCTAAAATAATACCTTTCATGTGTTTATTCCTCCTCTAAAATATCAGCTATTCGTTTGCTAGCAAATCCATCCCCATATGGGTTGCTTGCTTTGGACATTCGAATATATTCATCTTTGTCTGTAAGAAGTTGTTTAAAAGCATTGTAGATTGTTTCTTCATTAGTTCCAACTAATTTTAAGGTACCTGCAGCAATTCCTTCTGGTCTCTCTGTTGTATCTCTCATAACTAAGACTGGTTTTCCTAGGGATGGAGCTTCTTCTTGGATACCTCCACTATCTGTAAGTATTAAATACGATGCATTAAGGAAGTTATGGAAATCTATCACTTCTAGTGGATCAGTGATTTTAATACGATTGTTATCAGCTAATATATTATTCGCAATCTCTCTAACTAAGGGATTCATATGAATAGGATAAATAACTTTTATATCACTATGTTCATTTACGATTCTTTTTATTGCATTAAACATGTGTTTCATGGGTTCTCCAAGATTTTCTCTTCTATGAGCTGTTATCATTATTAATCTTGATCCTGATGCCCAATCTAGCATCGGATGTGTATAATCATCTTTTACTGTTGTTTTTAGAGCATCAATTGCAGTATTTCCAGTAACATATACAGAATCCAAATTCCTTGATTCATTTAACAAATTCTGCCTTGCTGTTTCTGTTGGTGCAAAATTATATTTTGAAATGATTGATACTGCTTGTCTATTAAATTCTTCAGGGAATGGTGAGTAAATATTGTGCGTTCTGAGACCTGCTTCAACATGACCTACTGGAATTTGTAGATAGTAGCATGCTAATGAAGTAACAAAAGTGGTGCTTGTATCCCCATGAACAAGAACTACATCAGGTTGCTCTAATTCTAAAACTTCTTTAATTCTATTTAATATGTTTATAGTAACATCAAACAATGTTTGTTTATCCTTCATGATTGACAAGTCATAATCCGGTACAACATTAAATGTACTTAACACTTGATCTAGCATTTGTCTGTGTTGTCCAGTAACACAAACGATAGTCTTAAATTGCTGTCTTGTCTTTAATTCATTGACTAAAGGACACATCTTTATTGCTTCAGGACGCGTTCCAAAAACCACTAGGACTTTTTTCATTACATCACCAGCCTTCTAAAGTCTATTTGTTTTTTCTAACTTAATCACATTTCTTGTATCAAAAATTATCTTATCCTTGATTTTATCAGTATCTTCGATTATTTGATTATGAGCTACCATGATTACAATTAAATCAATATCACTTAAAAACTGATCAAAATCATGGTATTGATTATCTACAATATCCTTTTTCACAAAAGGATCATAAGACTTTAGTGGAGTTGCCAAATGTCTCTTCATTGATTCAATTAACTGTAAAGTTGGACTTTCCCTAACATCATCAACGTTTTCTTTATATGTTAAACCGTAGAGTCCTACTCTATCTATGTTTTTAAGGTTGTTTTGTCCCATAATTTCATATATTCTTTCTAGGACAAATTCAGGCATTGAGTCATTAATATTTCTAGCTGTTAATATGATATTTGCTAAACCTGGATAGTCTCCAACTAAAAACCAAGGATCAACAGAAATACAGTGTCCTCCTACTCCTGGTCCTGGTGATAGAATATTAACTCTTGGATGCTTATTTGCGATTCTAATTATTTCATAAACATTCATATTATCTGATCTACATATTTTTGCTAACTCGTTAGCAAAAGCTATGTTAATATCACGAAAAGTATTCTCTACAACCTTTGTCATTTCAGCAGTTCGTATATCAGTGACAACTATTTCTCCTTTACAGAATGTCTTGTAAATTTCTTTTACTCGCAAACCGACTTTTTCGTCATCTGCACCAATGGTTCTTGAGTTATTAACTAATTCAAAAATCATATTACCTGGTATTATTCTTTCTGGTGCATGAACTAGGTGTATATTTTCGCCTATGACATATCCATTTTTCTCAATAATAGGTCGTACAAATTTATCTATCGTTCCTGGAGAAATAGTTGATTCAATGACAACAATAGCACCATTTTTGCAAACTTTCATGATACTTAAAATTGCATCATTAACATATTTGGGATCTATTTTTTTGCTTACAGCATCATATGGAGTCGGAACCGCGACTATATAAACATCTGTATTCGCATAACTAGTTGTGAATGAAATACCACTGTCTACAGCATCTCTATATAATTCCTTTAAACCTTTCTCTTCGAAAGTTAGAATTCCACCATTTAAAGAGTCGACCAAGGATGCATTATAATCTGTTCCAATAACCTTATTGCCATGTTTAGACATCATCAAAGCTGTTGGTAATCCTATATAACCTAAACCAATAACATTAATCATTTGAATATCCTCCAATTTTTTAAATATATAATATATGTTTGAATATAATAATCTAGTAGAATAATACATTAACTAAGATTTTTAATCTTTTTCGAGCTGTCGATATCTAGTTCCTCTGTCTCTTGCAATGCTTCCTGTACAGCCTCTAAGTATGAAAATTCATGTTTTGTATCAGGTTCTAAATAAGCACCTTCACTCCACTCATTCCAAGCAGTAACAAATATAAATTCACTATCTACCATTGTTTTTGATCTTTGAATTTGTTGTTTAAGGTATTTCTTGAACTTCAGTGGTGTAGCACCTTTGTATGCTAGACCCTTATCACCCCAACGAGCAGTAATATCCCAATCTACAAATGCCCCAAGATAGGTTGTAATATTGTTATTAGGGGTTAGTGTTAATGCTCGACTCCAAATCTTATCATAACTATAATATGAGGGCTTTCCAATAATATCTTTCATAAATACTCTTTTATAATAATAATACCAAGTAAAGTCAATACGATTTCTTTTTGCTACTGAAAATGTAGGTTGATATTCAAATTGAGCATCAAAATTGTATTTGTTAGAAAGTTCAATATCTCTCTCATGTTTCAATGTATTAACAAAATACATTCCAGAAAAACCAGCTTTTTTAGCCATCTCAATCCATATATTTCTCATTGATTCCCAACATGAGATGGTATAAGTATCATAAATTATAAATACTGGTTTATTATTTATCTTGATATATCTATCGTCTGTAAAGAAGGACAAAAGATAATTAAAGTGTTTTATCCAATCATCTTCTTTTCCATATGTTTGGGTAATCAACTCTTTTTTCCCATTTTTATCAATCTTATTAACCCAACTATGATTAGCCCAAGAGAAGCAAAAAGGTATATTAATAAGTGGGTTTTTTAACATGTTTTCAGCAGGCAACTGAAGTAAGAGTTTTCCCTCAAACCAATAGTGATAATAACAAAACCCAAATACTCCGTATTTCTTAGCCAATGCAGCTTGTTCTACTTGTGCTGACTGATCTGACAAATCGTAATAATTATTATCTAATGGTACTTTTGGTTGATAGTGGCCAGCAAATTTTGGAGTTGCTTTTTTGCAACTTTCCCATTCAGTATGACCAACTCCCCACCACTCATTATTTTCAGGTATTTCATGATACTGTGGTAAGTACAGTGCTATTATTTTTTTTGCCATATTATTCATCTCTTTCATTGAAATTTTCTTTTATAATTATAATTTAATTTTTTGATTAAGTAGAAAGCGTGCGCCTAAGTAATGTAGAATTATTGACCATAAGAGTGTAGATTCAAAGAAACCCACTCTCATAATAAAGTATATTTGACTTATCAAGAAAAACCAAAAGAATATAGAAGTCAAGTTGTTTGAAGAATAATATTTTCTATATATTTTTTGTAACATTCCGACGAATATTAATGAGTAGATTAGTGTTGAAAATATTCCCAATATCATTTGTCCTTCTGCTAATATTCCATATGTACTAGAGTGATAAATGACAGTATTAGGTTGATATATCGGACGCCAATAATTCGAATAAAAGCCATAGTAATTTTTTCCTTCATAAATTGCTCTGGGTATAGGAGTAAATATAAATCCTTCAAGTAACGTTTTAACGTGATCAAATTCTGGCTCAAAATCTGATAGTACTTTACTAGAATAGTATGCTTCTTGGGAATATGTAAAAATACTATTTATGGAACTTTTTATGGTTTCATTTGTTGTTGACATAATCATAAACGCAATAATAAGTGTACTGGATAATATAATTCCATATCTACTAATTTTTGAAAAATTAATTTTTATTGGACGTATTGAGAATTTTTGCCAAATTAATAAATAAAATATCAATATAACAATAATATTTGTCTTTGTCCCACCAAGAATGTTTAGTAATCCCGCAATTGACATCAGGCTCAAGCTAAAAACACTCTTTTTTTGGTGGAAGTAAATAATTGAAACAAACAAAAAAAGTTTTTTGAATATTTCAACAAGATATGTTAGTGGACCTATTCCCTCTTTAAAATAGGTGTATAAACGTGGATTAATCAATTTATCAAAAAATATTGGAAGGTTAAATCCTACTATTATTAATTGAGTAACAATAATGACAGTAATAGAAAGTATACTAATAAATAAAACAAATTCTTTCCGAAGTGTGCTTTTTGGACGCTTTTTTATGAGATTCATTTTTTTAATTTTAACAAAAGATAGAATTGAGAAAATACTCAATGGATAAAAGAAAAGTCTAATATATAAAAGTAGTTTGCTTATTTCACTTGGAGTGGAATTGCTAATAATATTTTCTGTATATCCTGAAAACATTAGAAAAAGAGGCATTACATACACGAATAAAAAGGACAAAATAGTTAATGTGAAAGGTGACAATAATATGTATTTTTCTTTTAGAATGATTTTTTCTAATATTAAGACAAAAATACTCACTATTATTAAATCGATAACTTGCATTCTTTTACCTCCATTCTATAATATGTTTTTTAAATCATTTCCAACTTTTCTCGATTATGATTTTTCACTTAAAATAATCGCTTAATATACCTTTAAGGTTGTTTTCAAAAACTTCATTTGTGACTTTGATATCATTAATACCTCTCTTACACTGTTTCGCCAATTTATCAAAATCTTGTAAGTAATACCAACTATAGAAATCATCTGCAAGGGTACTAAAATCATCCCCAACTGAAAACCCAATTCCATATTCGTTCGATATTTTTTCCATATATGTACCTTTAAATACCAGGATTGGGGTATTTAAATATAAAGCATAGTAGAATTTAGTTGAAACAGCAGTATCTAGTGCAATATCATCTTTTCCATATAGGTTATTAATTACATCGACATTTTTTAATAGGTCTGGTGTATCCTCAAGTGGAAAACCTTTTCTTAAATCGACATTTTTTATATTATTTTGTAAAACAAATTCCTCTAGATGTTGAGAGCCTTCTCCAAAGAATTCAATGATGTATCTCACATCATTTCCTAATGCTAGTATTAATTTCTTATCAATATCAAAAAATCTCACATATCCAATAAAACATATATGTAATGGTTCACCATATTTCTTTAAACTTTTTTTTGGTGTACATTTTTCTAATAGAGTCTTATTAAAACTATGCACAGTGATGTAATTATAGTTTGGCAAAAAACTTTTAAATCCTTCCGAAGATATTGTTGAAAATCGAGAATTCTCAATTGTTTTCTCAATTCTTTTTAATATCAAGTAATTTTTTTCCATAAAATAATCGCGAATGTTTATACTATAGCGTTTCTTAGCATTTTTAGTTAGAAAACTAGAAAACATAAGTGCGGTTTCAGTTTTCCACACAACTATAAAATCGTATTTTTCTTTGCTCAAAATACGCAAGCCATATTTTCTAAACCCAAAATAAGCGAATATCTTTCTGATTTTTCCCCATCGTTTCTTAATGAAAACTGGATACCTAAAAATATTATCTGCTTCTATGTGCTCTACTTCATTATATTTATCAACATAAATAATGTCATATTTGATATTGTTATGTTTCAGGTAATCCGTATAAAGAGAAATCATTGACATGTGTTTTATGTTCACAATACTTAATATGCATACTTTCATTGACAGTTCGCCTCACTTTATTAAGAACTATTAGATTAAGACTTTCTCCATACCATCTTATTGACAATACCGACATAACTTTGAATAATTTTTACTACTTTTACACTAACATTTTCGTCAGCATAATCAGGGGTCGTAATTCCAAGATCACCATTTTTATGCATACTTACAGCCAAATCTACAGCTTGCAATACCTGTTCCGTTGTTATGCTTCCAATGATGAAATTTCCTTTTTCTAAAGACTCAGGGCGCTCAGTACTTGTTCTTACTGATACTGCCGGGAACTTAAAAAACGAGCCTTCTTCTGGAACTGTCCCACTATCAGAAACAACACAATAAGCATTTAACTGCAAATTATTATAATCTGCAAAACCAAAAGGTTGCAATGGTCTTACATTTTTATGAAAAACAAAATTTCTTTGTTCGATATATTTTTTTGATCGAGGATGCATTGAATAAATGACTGGCATAGAATAATTTTCTGCCATTGCATTTACAGCATTCATTAGTTCGAAGAAGTTTTTCTCATTATCAATATTCTCTTCTCTATGAGCAGACAGTAAAATGTACTTACCTTTTTCTAATCCCAATTTATCTAAAATCACACTATTATGAATATTGTTCAAATTGGCTCTTAAGACTTCAGCTATTGTGGAACCAACTACATATGTTTGTTCCTTTTTGACTCCTTCAGAAAACAGATATCTCCTTGCATGCTCTGTATAACATAGATTGACATCGCTTGTATGGTCGACAATTCTACGATTAATCTCTTCGGGTAAATTTTCATCAAAGCAACGATTACCTGCTTCAAGATGAAAAATCGGTACCTTTAAACGTTTTGCAGATATTACTGAGAGACAAGAGTTGGTATCTCCCAATACCAGAATTGCATCTGGCTGCTCAGAGACCATGATTTCATATGATTTTGATATGACATTACCCATCGTTTGTCCGAGATTATCACCTACTACGTTTAGATAAAAATCAGGTTCTCTCAATCCTAATTCTTCGAAAAAGAGTTCGTTAAGAGTATAATCGTAATTTTGCCCTGTGTGGACAAGAATATGATTAAAGTATTTATCACATTTTTTGATTATTTCAGATAATTTGATAATCTCTGGTCTTGTACCTACAATAGTCATTAACTTAATTTTTTTCATTTAATTTCTCCTTCTAACAAATAATGTTTGTATATTTCTGAGTTGGCCAGTATCCAGTTTTTCATTTCTATCATCATTTGTTCGTAACTGGAAATAGATATTCTTTCGTCAGTGTTTTCACATAACAAAACTTTATTATTGAAAACTAATTCGTTCTTTTTTATCAGTTTTTTACTGTTTTTAAAATGCTTATTGAACATTGTCAGCAGTTCATATTTATTGATTTTTTCTGAACCAATGTGTATTAGTCCAAATATATCAGTATTTAATATTCTAACAAGTATTTTTGAAAACTCTATTGATGTTACTCCATTCCAATAAACATTTGAATATCCTTCCATTTCACCTGAGTTCATCATAAACCAATTGAACAGCCTGCTTCCATCACGATCATAATCAGGACCAATTATTGATGTGCGAATAGTAAGATCTTTTTTATTATTTAATTCTCCCACACTTTTTGTTATTGCATAAAATGACGTGCCATCTTTGACACTATTTTCTGAATAGGGACCATTATTTCCGGAAAAAACACAATCTGTACTTAGTTGAATAACTCTTGTAGCCATTGACTCAGTGATTTTCTCTAGGAAATGTGGTAAATATGAGTTTATCATTATTGCTTCCAGTTTATTTTTTTCAGCATCTTCATTAATAACTCTGATTAAGTTTAATACAAAATCATAATGGTTGTCAGAAACCAAATCATCTAAAAATGAAAATGGACTATTTGAATTGCAATTTAGAGACTCTACTATTTTTTCTTTAGATACAGAGTCTACCTGAATTGAGTTTTGAATCAAGAATTTTGAAACTACATGACCAGTTTTACCTTGTCCGTCTAATATGAGTATCTTCATTTTGTATTTTTCCAATCCAGTAATTCTTTTTGAATATATTCGAGTTCCATCAAACGTTTTTTTATCTGTTCTACCGTTAGCAATTCCACATCATGAGAATTATAGTCTTTAGTATTTTCGAGAGAAAAACTTCCTTTTTCAAAATACTTTTCATAATTTAAAGTTCTAGTATCAGCAGGTATTCTAAAGAAATCTCCTCTATCTTCTGCGACTAATAATTCTTCAGAAGTAAGTAATGTTTCATACAGTTTCTCACCGTGACGTGTACCAATTATTTTTATTTCAGCATCCGAATTAAATAATTGTCTAACTGCTTCCGCAAGATCGCCAATGGTGCATGAATCTGCCTTCTGGACCATGATGTCTCCTGTATGTGCATTTTCAAATGCATAAATTACTAGATTAACAGCTTCCTCTAAACTCATTAAGAATCGAGTCATTCTTGGATTAGTTATAGTAAGTGGTTTCCCTGATTTTATTTGTTCAACAAATAAAGGAATGACGCTACCTCTAGATGCCATAACATTACCATATCTAGTTCCACAAATTAGTGTCTCTTTTTCATCAATAATCTTTGACTTCGCTACGAAAACTTTTTCCATCATTGCTTTAGAAATTCCCATAGCGTTAATTGGATATGCTGCCTTATCTGTCGACAAGCAAATCACTTTTTTCACACCTAAATCAATTGCTGCTGATAATACATTGTCTGTACCAATGACATTAGTTTTGACTGCTTCTATTGGAAAAAACTCACAGGACGGTACTTGTTTTAGTGCTGCTGCATGGAAAACAAAATCTACATTTCTCATAGCATTCGTTATGCTTGATATATCTCGAACATCACCAATGTAGAACTTTAATTTATCACTTGAATAGATTTTTCTCATATCATCTTGTTTTTTTTCGTCCCTTGAGAATATTCTTATTTCCTTAACATCTGTTTTTAAGAATCTTTTCATTACTGCATTTCCAAAAGACCCCGTACCACCTGTTATAAGTAAAATTTTATCTTTAAACATTTTTATCCTCCATAATAAGTTTATCTAAGTCCATTAAAAGACTATTTATATGTTGCTCAAGTGTGTAATTGTTAATAAAATACTTTCTACCATTACTACCTAATTTTTTCAAGGAAGTAGAGACAATCATTTGTTTTAATAAAATTGCAAATTTTTCATAATTACCCGCAGTTGTAACAAGGCCACAATTCGATTCTATGATTACATCTGCAGCCGCGCCATTAATAGCTGCAACAACAGGTCTTCCTGCTGCCATGTAGCCTTGCAGTTTAGAAGGTATTGTATCACCGACGACACTTTGTGATTTCAATGTTAATACACAAACATCTGCTATGGAATAAAACTCTTTCATTTTAGAAAAATCATGGCGTCCATGAAAAATTATCTTTTCTTGTAGCTGCTTTTCTTTAACAATTTCCTGCGCTGTTTGATAATATGATCCGTCTCCTACAAAATGAACTAGAAATCCTGATTCATTTTTTATCAACTCAACTGCGTTAATAATTGTATCTATATCTTGTATTAATCCTATATTTCCCATAAACATAAAGTCAACAATTCCATTATTTTCAGGTAACCCTATTTCTAATAATTCTTTTTCAGCATGTTGTGGAATAAATGTTACTTTTGATTTTTCAACTTTATGTTTTATACTCAGATAATTAATAAATGGGGGCGAAGTCACACCAATTGCATCTGCTTTCCTGTATAAGTAACCACTGAATGAAGAATTTAATCTATATAATATGTTCTTTTCATTCTTTATTATGTTTTTAAGTGAGTCAGGCCATATATCACACACATAAACATATAATGGAACCTTATTTCTGATTCTAGAAATCCAACCAGGAAGAATGCTGTACACAGGTGATAATTGATAAACATAAACAACATCATAACGCCTTTTCATGAAAACTGATCTACAGGTGGACGAGATCAGGAAACTCAAGTAGTTGAGTGCTAAAAATAAAACGCTTTTTTTCCTTGGTATTTCAAAAGTACGTATTACATTAACACCATTTATGCACTCTCTTTTTTTGTTGAACAAATTGTATCCTTGGAACAATTTGCCACTAGGATAATTTGGTCTTCCAGTTAAAACTGTTACACTATGTCCACTTTCAACTAGGGCTTCACAAATATCATTCACCTTAAACTGCTCAGGTCTGTAATATTGTGTGATAACTAATATTCTCATATATTCTTAACTCTATTTCTCATGTGTATTGCCCTTCTTCTCAATAGTCCCTGTACCGCCTTCAACAACACCATCTGATTTAAATATACTTACTATAGTTCCAAAAAATATCTTAATATCTAACCATAAACTGATGTGTTTTACATAATAACCATCTAGTTTTGCTTTTTCTGGAATTGGCAATTCATCTCTGCCGTGTATTTGAGCATAACCAGTTAATCCAGGATACAATTTATGAACATCATACTTATCTCTTTCTTCAACAAGGTCATATTGATTCCATAAAGCTGGTCTAGGTCCAATAATAGACATATCACCTCTTAAGATATTTATGATTTGCGGAATCTCATCTAAACTTGTTTTTCTTAAAAACTTACCAACTTTAGTGATCCATTGCTGCGGGTTTTCTAACAAGTGAGTTGGTGTATCTTTAGGTGTATCAATTCTCATGGTTCTAAATTTCAAGATATAGAAATGCTTCTTGTTACGACCAATTCTTTTTTGTCTAAAGAGAATTGGTCCTTTTGAATCTAGTTTAATAAGTATCACTAAGAATAGTAATAAAGGAGATAAAACAATTAAACCTATAAATGATAAAACAGTATCATAAAATCGTTTAAACAAAAAATAGAACATATATTAGTAACCTCTTTATTATCAGTTGTCAAAAAAACGAATAATCTTGTTTTGTGGATAGTCGATCTTTTTTAGATTATTATGAATGGTTTCATGGTGTTTATAGCTGGATATCATAATTCCGTCATGACTGTATTTGCTTAATTCATTTAGTGTGATGATAGGAAGGTTTACAAGCTTATCACCAACTCTATCTTTATTATCATCAATAACAGCTACTACTTCTAAAGGTATTTGATTATCGTCATTCATGACTTGTAGTATAATCTCAGCAACTTCACCAGCGCCATAGAGTATGATCTTTTTAAATCCTTTTTCAATGATTTGATTTAAGAAACTGATGATATTGTCTTTGGCTTGTATATAGATGTTGTTAGATGATTTTAAGTACCAGATATTGAGTAGTTTTCTTCTTTCGCTACCCTTCTTAGTGACAAAATACTCTACAGTCTTAGTAGAGTGTTTTTCTCTTTTGATCAGTTTATCTTTTTCGTAAATATTGAGATAATCATTAATCATACTGACTGCAATACCAATAGTTTTACTCATTTCTCTTTGAGTGATATTAGGATTCTTTTCAATCATGTCTAATATCATATATTCTTTGTATAAAACCGTTGGTTTAAAGAATTGGTTGTCACTCATTCATTAGTCACCATCCATTGTTCGATTATTGAATAATTATATTCTACATCATTGTTCTATGGATTACAAGAAAATATTGGTAATTTGTTTGTAAATCGAACATTTCTTTCTAACTTATTTCAAGATTTTCAAAAAATCGGTTCCGTGTAAATAAAACCTCCCCCCGTACGGTACCCATCAATCGGGATTTAATGGTTATGGGGGGGTAATTTTTAATATATATTTATTGATAATCTAAAAGTAGACACTCCTTAAAATAAATAGAGACATATGATGCTCGTAGCTGGACAGGAATTTGCTAAGTAGTGCATATATGAAGTAGTTTACTCTTAAAAAATAGTTTTAATCGTTTCCATTATAACTGTAATTGTTTACCAGTTGAAATCAAACTATTCTCATATCAGCGACTGAAGTTATTGAATAGTTCTTTTCATCATGTTAAAGATTACACAAGATATCCCAAGGATAACCACATAAAGTGCATTTATTTCACCCTTTTGGTAATCCTCACATATATTAGGGCATACGTTTATTCATTCTTTGTTAATCTTTCAATCATCTCATCTAATGATTCCGTTATATAGGGCTTTTCAGGGTTTAAATTCTTATCAAGTGACACCTCAAAGAACTTATATTTATTTTCAATCTTCTTGTTTGTTCTTTTAGCATGCTCACATAAATATCTAACGGATTTAAATAGTTGATCATGATCATATGCTTTTGATAAACCTTCAAATAGTTCATTGTATCTAGGAATATCTAAATCGTAGTTATCAATATAACCTGATTCAATAATACAACTCGTTAAGTAATGTTTTCTAGGTGCGCCTTCATAGACATCATCAATTCGCTTTCTTCTTCTAATTTCTTTCTTAGTTAGCTTTTCATCATTTCTAACTTCTTCTTTGGAATCAATTGCTTTAACTACAACTGAATCTTTTTCATCATCAATGATCCAATATTTGGATAAGTCCTGATTTTGTCTTTTCTTAGTCATCTTTATAAATCTCTTTTGAATCCCTCTTGATGTTACAACATGTTGATGTAACATTCCTATATCAATTAAATCAATATGTGCTAAATATAAAATCAGCTCTTGAATCTTGTTTTTACCACTGAAGTATTTCCCTCCTATTCTGGATAATAGTAATTGAGTGGTATCTTCAATGCTATATTCTAAGTAATAACCATTTGCATAGACATGAGCTAGGATGGTAATGTAGGAGATAAATCCTACAGGACCATACCTGTTCATGAGTTTTAAGATCTTACCATCACTAAAGATGTTGATATCTATATTGAAGTAGTCTAATCCCATGCTACTTGACATAACGAGGATACTCCTTCTTCTCTAACTTCTTTAAGAAGGTATCGATTTGTTCTTTGGAGAATCGCCATTTTTCTGCGATCTTTTTCCCTTTAAGCATGCCATTAAGGACATACTTATAAATGGTTCTTGGGGATACCTTTAATAGGTCAGCAATTTCTTTAACACTGTAATGTTCTAATTCGTTGTTGTTTTCTATCATGTTTTATCATTTTCCTTCTTTAAAATATAGTCTCTAATTCTAAATTCTGAATCGTCATCGATTCGGTTGATGTTATGAGCGTAAATCAGTGTTGTTTCAATGTTTTTATGCCTTAAGAGTTGTTGGGTCGCTTCTAAGGTACCACCGCTTTTTAAGTTAAAATAAGCGGTGGTATGTCTTAGAGAATGAACAGTTTGTTTCGGGTTATGAATACCTGCTTTCTTCATGATGCGTCTCAATGAGGTCCTAAGACTACTGGTTGTGAGTTGATTCAAACTGTTTTTCTCATGAGAGACAAAGATGTATTTGTTCTTATCGTTTCTTAAATGTAAATACTCATTTATCGCATCAGTTACTTCAATCGGTAGTTTTACAAATGTATCACTACCATCTTTTCCTTTCCCTTGAATATAAAGGATTGAATGATGATCCATTCTGGATAGGTCTTGTTTCCTTGCTCTTACGACTTCGATGGTTCTCATACCTGTTGTTAGCATTAATAAGATGATGGCATAATTTCTAATCCCATAAATGTTTTTAGCATCTCTTTTAGCAACTTCAATTAAGTTTCTTGCTTGTTCTAGACTTAAGGGTTCTTTCTTATAATTACGATCGATTCTAGCACCTTTTATCCCTTCAGCAATATTATGGTTATAGATCTCTTCAAATCCAAAGTTCTTATAGTTAATCTTTAACCACAAATAGAATGCTCTAATGACAACCATTTGTTTTTGAATGGTATTTGCTTTTAATCCTTCTTCCCACATCGATTCACGGTATTTGATAAGATCAGCTCTTTTGGCGTATCGGATGTTATGACTTCTTAAATAGGTTAGATAGCGTTTCATCAGTTCTGCATAGCTTCTAATACTCACTTGCTTCATATCAAGATTATCAATATAGGCTTTAATGGGTTCATCTAAGGGATGGTTTTTAATCATCTCTTAAATCCATTTCTATAATCATTTTCTAGATCCATGACATCTTCTAATGAAATCTTTAAAAGGATTGCTATTTTATATGCTGTTGCTAGTGTCATCTTATCTCCCTTCTTACCCTTTTCTAATAAGTTATAATAGTTTCTTGATACACCTAGCGCTTCTGCTATATCATGTAGTGATTTCTTGTTTTGTTTTCTGTATTTCATTAAGTATGTTCTAATCATGTTCAATGGGGCTTAGCCCTTTTATCCTTTCATCTTTTTATCACTTTACTTTTCTTTGACTTTACTTTGTCTAAAAATGGCCAGTTTTTAGTCTGATTTTCTTAAAAATCAAAAGACAAAAAAGTCGATTTGCATCAACTATGCGTTCATTCTGATGGGGAATTGTTGAAACCATATCAAACCTATTGTTGAAAGTATCAAGACACTTTCAAACACATTCTTGAACACGGAGTAGATTCTTAGACGAGGCATGTCTTTGGTGAAGATCATGAACGAATCAAGAACTGATTGGTATTTAAAATGAAGGTTGACTGGATACCCAATCAGACTTAAGCACAGTAATTTGAGCTCAACTCTATTCTAACAACTGGATAATCAATCATTTTGAGATTCTTTAAAATCGTATCTTTATCTACATATGTGTCTATCTTGTTGAGATGCCCAAACTGCTTTCTCTCTCACGCAGTTAAGCCATTATGAGCATGTGTTTTCATAGCGATGACATAAGAAATACAGCCATAAATGGCATTATATGAAAATCATGAAATATCGCCTATCTTATTTATAGCCACGTTTAAATATCAAAAAATCGACTTTTCGTCTCTTTTATCTGTCCATTTATAAACATTTTCGTTATAATGGGGTTTGTGTATACCATCTCTAGGAGGTAATATCTTGAAAAAGAATTTTAACTTGGCTGAAGAAGATTACGGTTTAGGTGATCAAACCAAACAAATGGTAGGAAGAATGCTTGAAAAAAGAGAAATCAAACTATCATCTGATCATCCCCATGTAGGTCGTAATATGAGAAACAGACATCAGATGTCTCAAGAAGATTTATATGAAGCCTTACATGGTGCTTTTAGTCTGAACTCGATTAAAAACTATGAGAAAGGTTTAAGACCTGCACCTGTTAAATACCTACTACTGCTTGCTGAATATTATAATGTCAGTTTAGAGTCCTTAATTGATCATTCACCATTCACTAAAATCAATCATGAACCGATTCCTACTAAGCTCTATGAATATGTCAATCATGAATCAGTTATTACAACTCCAAAAGAAAACATTGATTATAACTTAAAAGAAAATATCGACCAAAATCATCATCAATATCTTTATTACATCTTATCTGAAGATGACAATACCTTAAATCTACCATGGGGTACAAGACTACTTGTAAAACTTAAATCAAATGAACCAATCCCAGTGACGGATACTGAACAACTCTATGTCATTAGATTAAACAAAGAGAATCATCCTGATTATGGATACAACTATCAAGCATCCGATGATAAAGACCCATCTAAAGCACATTTGCGTTCTGGTGATAAAGTCATCATCACCAGGGCGAAACTCGCATCAGATATTAAAAATGCAAAGTATGTCGTCTATTATGATGGGAAGCATATTAGACATATGTCTTACCGGAATTTCTTAGATGCCATTGATGGTGTCGTCATTAAAATCATCTTTGAACAATTTTTATACAATAAAGAACGAAATACCATCCCTGGGGTATTTCCAAAGAAAAGAAAATAAGTTATACTAACAATCGGTGAAGATCTAAAAACGAGACATGTCTCTCCTCTACTTTGAGGAGCTTGTCTCGTTTTTTTTCTTATGCATAACCTAATAATCCTAAAGCATAGACTATGACTTGCTATAGATGGATTAACTAGGTAATATGTCACATAACAAAAAGATT
>DDWJ01000036.1 GCA_002345505.1 Caryophanales bacterium UBA2289 | reverse complement strand
TTTCTAATTCTTTACAGGCCCTTTTAATTTCTGATTAAGATAAATGTCAGATATGCAAGATAGATTGCCAGTAAGACACTACCTTCAATTCGGTTGATTTTTCGTTTGTGGGTTGTTGCGAAAATCATAACAACAAAAGTAACCATTATCATCAATACTATATCAATAACGATGTTACTGCTGATTGTAATAGGGTTAATAGTTGATGAAATCCCTAGGACAAACATAATATTAAAAATATTACTGCCGATGATATTTCCGAGCGCTATTTCGCTCTCTTTTTTAAGGGCCGCTGTTACCGAGGTTACAAGTTCAGGTAATGATGTACCGATAGAAACAATCGTTAAACCAACGAGTGTTTCGCTCATCCCTAAAGAAAGTGCAATTTCTTGACCGTATTTAACTACTAGCCATCCACCTAGCACAAGACCGCCTAATCCAATTAATAGTTTTAATAAACTAGGAAGTACTGAAGGTTTTTTATCGTCTTTTTCTATGAAGTAAATCTTTTGATTGTTTTTATTCTTGATTGCGACTTCAACAATATAATATACAAATACTCCAAAAAATAATAATAGAATGATTCCATCTGTTCTTGATAAGGAATTGACGGTTTCAGAAGTTAAAGAAGTATCGAGTAACATAACTAACAAAGCCACGCTTCCTAATAAAGCTAAAGGTATTTCTTTAACGATGGTTTTCTTTTGTACAATCATCGGTGTGATAACAGTGGTTAACCCTAAAATCAAAGAGATATTAACTAGGTTTGATCCAATAACATTCCCTAACGAAATGCCTTCGCTGCCATTAATGCTGGCAGATATGCTAACAGCGGCTTCTGGAGTAGATGTCCCAAAAGCGACAATCGTCAAACCGATAATTATAGGTGGGATTCTTAAAATTTTAGCAAGTTTTGATGATCCTTCCACAAAAAGATCAGCACCTTTTACAAGTAAAACAAAACCTACTATAAGCAATAAATAACTCACTTTATCTCTCCTTGAAATTCAACTTTTTTAACAAGAAAAATTATATCATGTTATCTGTATTTTAACAATTTATTTGGTAAATACATTTCTTATTACTTTTTTTGTACATGATTTCACTTCAGATTCTTCTATAGAAAAAGTTCCCTAAAATAAAAAAAGAATTCTCTATGAGAGAATTCTCTAAGTAGTTAATAATTTAAAAATCTTTAGGTGTATTTACATGATATACATTTGATAGATATGAGTAAGCAAACGGAATAATAATATTATTATTTTTGTCAACAACTCCATATAAGCCATCTTTTTTTGCCACAGAATAGCCATCTTTGAATGGACTTAAATAATCATAATCAAAGTTGACAGTTAGTTCGCTCTTATCCAAATTATAGGCGCCGTATTTTGTTCCGTCTTCATTTCTAACAACAACCATTCCATCAAATAAACCCAGTGATAATTGATTAGGCATATAGTATATATAATCCAGTATTTTTTCCTTATTTAAATTATAAACCGCAATTTTGTTATGGTTATTATAAGTTAGTACATACCCATCGTAAAAGTCAATGATTTTATCGTTCGGAATAGTGATATCATTAATCTCTATTTCGAAAATTATATCTCCTGAAGTATTTATAATTGAGTTAGTAATAACCGAACCAATATTACCGATGGTTGTAATAGCATAACCATCACGGAATATAACTGGTTTAATTCCATCATTCATGTAATTAAATTTTCCATAATTGTTTTCTGAAACAATTTCTCCCAGTGAGTTAATTATAATATTTTTTGACTCTTGAGTTTTCACAACTGCAAATCCATCTGAAAAATTTGAGCATTCAATAAAATCACTTTCTATTTCAATTTCTCCTTTAGCGTTAATGTAGACACAACTATCATATAAAACATCACCGTTAGTATCCTTTTTGTAAGCTGAAACTAATCCGTTTTCAAAGTACTTGTTCGGTTGAATATAAAAATTAGGTACTTCTAAGATACTATCTTCAAGTATATTATAGATGATATTGGTTTTGTTGGAGTCAATGAGAACAACAATACCATCTTTTGAAAAATGGACATTGTTAGACAAGTAAGATGAAATATTTGATTCCCATTCAAACCATCTACTAATTTCGTTCCCGATTGTATCAATGAAAGTGAATTGATTGTCTTTTACAACTAGTGCGTACCCATATCTAAATGTATCAACATAATCATACTTTGCATCAACTACAGTATCGCCAAGAGGAGTAAGAAATCCATATTTATCGTCATCCTTATATCTCAAGTAATTTTCTTTTCCTAACTCATATAAACTAAATCTAGCATATAAAATAGTCTTTTTTTCTATCACAGAGCTAAAATCAAATAGATTAGTAAAATCTTCATCGGTATACCAACCAAAAAAAACTCTGTTTTCTACTGAAGGTGAATCAATAGGCACAACATGGCTGTCTCTGTCTATTTGACCAATGATATTATCTTGACCATGGCCTATTACGTAAACAACACTTAGATTGTTTGAACAACTAATTAGTAATATAATAATTAAAAGAATTGGAATAGTTAATAATTTTTTCATGATATTTTCTCCTATGTTATTGAAAATCCATAAATATTAGTTTATCAAGTAATTCAGATGGCCAATTTTCATAGTAAGTAGTATTAAAAGAACTTGAGTTTTCTATATTAGCATAATTCATTTCAGGCAAATCATATATACTTAATATGTTAGTCTCAACAAGATAGAACCCACCGACAAAACTATATATATATGGATTTTTTTCAGCAATCAAAAAAACCCATGTATCACTATTCACTTTATAAAATAGTGTTAAACTCCCTAAAAACACAGTTCCCATATAAGTTTGACTATATCCATAATTTTCATAAATGTCATATTCATTTGAAACATCAATAACATTCAACACTTCTGTACTATAAAAATTTCCTGTGTTGGTATGAGTGTAATAGACATCATCAAGTTTTGTGAAATAAAGATAAGGACTATCTTCGGGTATATCATAATATGACGAAAGGAATATTACACGAAAAAATCTATTATCTAACTCAGTACTGGTATTAATAATTTTCCCGTAAAATTGTGTAATTTGATCCTTGATAAAAAAATTTCCTTGTAAATCTGATAAAGGGAGATATAGCTCAATTTCAGGTAAATAATTAGTAAACGGTGTTTCATTGGGAACGGTATCATTTATAGTGCTAACAAATCCGGTCCTGACTAATTTAAGATCAGTGTTGTAATTATCATCCTGGTCGTCTCCACCTCCCAACCCATCATCTCCCTCAATGTAGAATCCTGGAGCGAAAACCTGTGCGTTAACTTCTACATTTTCAAAAATGTGAAATGATATAAGTAAAAATAGTATGAGAAATAATTTTTTCATTTTTTAAATTGTCCTCCTCCTTTTTAGCCTATTATAGCACGAATATTTTAATTTGTAAACGGCATATACGTCATAGTTTATTATAAGCAATTAATTATTATTTCTTTATGGTCATCTATTTGATAGGTTAGTAGTTCCAGAATAAAGACTTTGATAGTTTAAGAATGTGCTTATTTTACTAGAAAATTGAATAAACGCAAAGTTCTTTGATTTTATGCCTTTTATTGATACAATATATAGATGACAAATAATCTTTAGAGGTAGAAAATATGACAAAAAATAAAGTTCTAAACTTTTTTATAACCAGTTTTAATGGAATGGCAATCGGGCTTTTCGCTACATTAATAATTGGTGTAATCATCGGTCAAGTCGCTAAAATATTCGTTAGTGTCGATGCTATATACACAAATCTTGTTGCTTTATCTACCGTTTTAAAAAGCTTTATGGGTATCGGTATCGGATTCGGTATAGCGATAGCTTTAAAACTAGATGGTATCAAGTTGGTGATTACCGGAGTGGCAGGGGGAATAGCAACCTACTTTTATTACGATCCAATGGTTGCTTACATAACTACAATTTCTGTCTACTTCGTATTAAAATACTTATTATTTAAGAAGACCACTTTAGATATCATCATTGTTCCAATAGTTGGAGCGATTGTAGGTTTGCTGATAACCAAGTTAATCGGATATCCTGTGAAAACCGGTATGGATTACTTTGGTGAATTGATTCAAGTAGCTACAAGCTTACAACCATTTATTATGGGTATTATAATTGCCGTTATCATGGGTATGGCGTTAACGGCACCAATATCAAGTGCAGCAATCGCGATCGCAATATCGCTAGGTGGAATTGCCGGTGGAGCTGCAGTTGTTGGCGGTAGCGTACAGATGCTTGGATTTGCGATAATGTCTAGAAAAGATAATAATATCGGAACTGTAATATCTGTAGCAATTGGTACATCGATGTTACAGTTCAAGAATATTCTAAAAAAACCTATAATCTGGTTGCCTACTATTATTGTTTCTGCAATCTTGGGTCCTATTTCTACATTGGTCTTTAAAACTCAAACAGTGCCAACTGGAGCGGGAATGGGAACATCGGGATTAGTTGGTCAGTTCTCAACATTTGATGCGATGGGCTTTTCGAGTACAAGCTTATTAGCGGTGCTATTATTACAAATAGTTCTGCCAATAATTTTAGTTTTAGTTATTGATATTATATTTAGAAAGAAAGGCTTAATTAAACCAGGAGATTTAAAAATTTAATTGTGATTAAAGTCAGAAAATTCTGACTTTTTCTTTTTGCTTTACAAATATATATTTTTATTATATAATACATATGTAAACATAAGTTTATAATAAAACAAATGTTAGTGGTGATAATATGAAATTAAATGACAATGAAATTAAGGTGCTAGCAATCCTTGAAGAAGATCCTTACATTAATCAAAAGAATATTGCTGATAAGATGAATTTATCAAGACCAGCAGTAGCGAACTTAATTAGTGGTTTACAAACTAAAGGATATATTATTGGTAAACCATACGTCCTAAGAAAGAAAGAATATGTTACTTGTGTTGGTGGAGCTAACGTTGATTATACTTTTAATCTTGAGGATCAAATGATTATGGGAACATCCAACCCTGTATCAAAATCAATCTCCTATGGTGGGGTTATCCGTAATATCGCAGAAAATCTAGCTAGATTAAACCAAAGAGTATCTTTGATGAGTCTTGTCGGAAAAGACACGGTTGGTGAAAACTTATTAAAAGACAATAAGAAACTAATGGAAGTCTTTGCGACAGATACGCTTGATAATCAACCAACCGGGAGTTATTATTCGGTAATTGACAAGCATGGAAACATGAGTGTTGGTTTTGCGGATATGTCGATAAATGACCTTATGGACAGAACCTGGATTTTAGAGCATAGGAAACATCTGATTCTCAGCTCATGGATTATTGCGGATACGAATATCAAAAAAAGCGGGTTGGAAGCTTTGGTTGAATATGCAAATAATGAAGATAAAAATCTTTGCATAGTTGGAGTATCAGGACCGAAAATGAGAAATATGCCTGATGAGATTGCAGGTGTGAATTTAATTATAACCAATCTTGATGAAAGCCAAACATATTTCAATTCCACCACAGATGATTTGTTTTCACTTGCTAAATTGTGGCTTGATAAAGGTGTAGAACGAATAGTGATAACAGAAGGAAAAAAAGGCTTTGTCTATGGTAATAAGTCATTCTTGAAACATCAAGAAGCATTTATCGTCGAAGAAAAAGATATAGTTGATGTGACAGGTGCAGGTGACGCATTCAGTGCTGCAACCATCTATGGAATCATCAATCATTTAAAATTTGAAGAAGCAGTCAAACTAGGGGCTATCAGTTCCAGTTTAACTATAAAACAAAATCACGCAGTAAACCCAAATCTTTCAATAAATTTATTAAAAAAGGAGTTAAAAAAACAATGAAGAATTTAGAAAAGTACTTAGAAATCAAGCAAGAGGTTAAAGAAGCCTTACTTAACAACAAACCAGTCGTAGCTTTAGAATCAACGATCATTTCTCATGGAATGCCTTATCCAGAAAATGTAAAAATGGCAAAAAAAGTAGAAGAAATCATCAAATCTGAAGGTGCTGTTCCAGCAACTATTGCGATTATGAATGGTAAAATCAAAATCGGTTTAACGGATGAAGATTTAGAAGAACTAGCTCAAGCAAAAAATGTAGCCAAAGTTTCTAGAAGAGATATTGCAAGAATTTTAGCATCTTCAACACTAGGAGCTACAACAGTTGCCTCAACAATGATTCTAGCTGAGATGGCTAAGATAAAATTCTTTGTTACTGGTGGAATCGGTGGAGTTCATCGTGGTTATGAAAAGACTTTGGATGTTTCAGCCGATTTAGAAGAACTTGCTCAAACCAACGTTACAGTAATTTGTGCAGGAGCTAAAGCAATCCTGGATTTACCAAGAACAATGGAATATCTAGAAACTAAAGGAGTTAATGTTGTTGGATATCAAACAAAAGTTCTACCTGCATTCTACACTAGAGAATCAGATATCAAACTGATGTCTTTTGTAGATACAGCACAAGAACTAGCTAAAATTATCTATACGAAAGATGAACTAGATCTAAAAGGTGGAACCTTAGTGGTAAATCCAATTCCTGTAAAAGATTCAATTGAAGCTTCTTACATCAATAAGATAATTGAT
This sequence comes from Caryophanales bacterium UBA2289, assembly GCA_002345505.1. Taxonomy (GTDB): domain Bacteria; phylum Bacillota_I; class Bacilli_A; order Izemoplasmatales; family Hujiaoplasmataceae; genus UBA2289. The sequence continues at coordinate 25,858 of DDWJ01000036.1, read as the reverse complement.
AAAGCTATCGAAGAAAGTTTTAATCAAGGAATCGAAGGAAAAGACGTAACGCCATTCTTATTAAAGAGAATTGTCGAAGAAACTAAAGGAAAAAGCCTTGAAGCAAATCTTGCACTAGTTTATAATAATGCTAAAGTAGGAGCACAAATAGCTAAAGCTTATAACGAAATATCTAAATAAAGGAGTCACCATGTTTGAATATACAGCTACTGAAAAACAGGAAGCTTATGAAAAATACTTTGTAAAAGATGATTCGATGCAACTTATCATCTTCCCAAAAAAACAAAAACAGAAGTATCTATGTTTGTTGTGGATTATAACTCTTTTTGAAAAAGATAAAGAATACACTGAAAAAGATGTAAACGATATTCTTATGAATGTGTATCCTGATTTTGTGATGGTAAGAAGATACTTAGTTGACTATAATCTTTTATTTAGAACCGATAACGGCTCTAAATATTGGATTTGAGGAGAGTAATTATGAGTGTGTATGTACTAGGGAGCATCAATATGGATATAGTCTTTGAATGTAGTCGTTTACCAAACAAAGGAGAAACTCTTAAAGCCAAAAACTTTATGATGACTTCAGGAGGTAAAGGTGCTAATCAAGCAGTTGCTTGCAAGAAATCAGGTATAGATACCTATATGCTAGGTTCAATTGGATCAGATCCTTTATCTAAGAAAAACAAACAGAATTTAATAGATTATTGTGTAAACTGCAGTTATTTGGAAGAACTAGAAAAAGAAACATCTGGAATCGCTGGAATAATCATTGAAAATGGCGACAATAGAATTATTACCTACTCTGGAGCTAATAAATCTCAAAATGTTGACAAGATTTTTAATTGCATCAAAAACAATATGACGGCAGAAGATATTCTCTTAATGCAACTCGAAATACCCTTAGATGTAGTTGAATTAGCTTTGATAGAAGCAAAAAAGAAAAATATTACAACTGTTTTAAATGCTGCTCCAGTCATTGATGTTCCAAAGTCGTTTTATAGTAATATCGATATCTTAGTAGTAAATGAGACTGAGTTTGCTCAAATAACAAAAATACGTCCAACTAGCGATGTTTTAATAAAAGAAGGTTCTAAAAAACTCATCGATTTAGGATTAGAAAAAGTTATCGTCACCCTTGGTGAAAATGGTAGTGTGTTAGTAACTTTAAACAGTTATCTATATGTTCCTGCTTATAAAGTCAAAGTTCTTGACACTACAGCTGCAGGAGATACTTTTATCGGTGCTTTTCTAGCAAGTTTTTTACAATATAAAGATGATCAAAAAGCATTAAAATACGCTACTGCAGCTTCAGCACTTACTGTTCAAACTTTAGGAGCTCAAATTTCAATACCAACAAGAGAACAAATTGATAAATTCATCAAAGAAAATGGAGAGACTTATGAATAAAAGAAATATAATTTTAGACTGTGATCCAGGTCATGACGACGCTATCGCAATCATGTTAGCAGGTAAATCTGATTTAATTAACCTATTAGGTATTACTGTAGTCGGAGGGAATCAAACCCTTGAGAAAACCGGAAGAAATACATTAAATCTTTGTCAATATCTTGATATCGATGTTCCTGTATGTCTAGGTAGTGCTAATCCACTAGTCAAAATCTTAGAAGTTTGTCCACAAATCCATGGTGAATCTGGACTAGACGGTTTTGATTTTCCAGACTTAACGATTGATTATCATAATCAAAACGGAATCAATTTTATTGTGGAAACCATTTTAAAATCTAAAGAAAAAGTTACTGTAGTCACAACGGGGCCAATGACAAATCTTGCTTTGGCAATAAGACTTGAACCAAAAATTATGGATAACATTGATGAAGTATTGTTAATGGGCGGATCTTACACAAATGGAAATGTAACGCCAGCAGCGGAGTTCAATATCTATTCTGACCCAGAAGCTGCCTTTATAGTATTCAATTCAGGATTACCGGTTAAAATGTTTGGTTTAGACGTAACTAGAAAAGTTATGGTCTATGAAAGCGTTATTGAAAGGATGGAAAAACTAAATAACAAGGCTTCTTTATTGTTTTCAAAATTAATGAAAGTCTTTAATGAAAATCAATATAGAACCTTTGGTTTAGAGGCTGGTCCATTACATGATCCTCTTCCAATTGCCTATCTTTTGGATGAATCAGTAGTAGAACTATCATGGGTTCACTGCGATATCGATATTTCTCGAGGTGATAGTTATGGTAGAACTAATTGTGATATCTTTGATTATATGAAATTGCCTAAGAATACATTTGTAGCTACTAAGGTAGATGTCAATAAATACTGGGATATAATCGAACAAGGAATAAAAAATTATAATTAAAAAAAGCTTTTATGGAGAAAGATTCCATGAAAGCTTTTTATTTTTTAATTAATTAATTTTAGAAGATTGATAGTGTTAAGAATATGATTGCAAAAAGACTAGCAACTAAACTAACAACTGTGATTTGCGTATTGATAGATGGACCTGCAGTGTCTTTAAACGGATCACCGACGGTATCACCAACAACTGCAGCTTTATGAGCTTCTGAACCCTTACCGCCATGGTGTCCGGCTTCAATATACTTTTTGCCGTTGTCCCATAAACCACCGCTGTTTGACATGAATAATGCAAGCAATACCCCTGAAACAATATTACCGGCTAGATATCCGCCAACAGCATGTACGCCACCAACTAAACCAACAATAATAGTAATTATAATTACAAAAGCTCCAGCTGGCAGTAATTCTTTTAAAGCTCCCTTAGTAGCGATATCAATACATTTGTCTGATTCAGGCATAACGCCTTCCTTGCCTTCTTTTAAACCAGGAATCTCATCGAACTGACGATGAATCTCCGCAACCATTCTTTCAGCATTCCTATTTACACCTAACATTAACATGCTAGAGAACACTGCAGGAATAGCCGCTCCAATTAATAAACCAAAGAATACAGCAGGATTTAGAATATCAAAACCTTTAATAAAATCAGCACCCATTCCAAGCTCAATTGCCGCATCGTTAACCTCGCTAACAAAAGCAGCTAGAAGCGAGATAACTGTCAATCCTGCAGCACTAATCGCAAAGCCTTTTGTCACTGCTTTTACAGTATTACCAGCTGAATCCAGTTCATCGGTAATCTTTATAACATCGTCTCCTAAACCACCCATTTCTGCTAAACCTCTTGCGTTATCAACAATAGGTCCGTAAGCATCGTTAGAAATAATCATACCCACAATACTTAACATTCCTACTGCCGCAATTGAAATTCCAAACAAGGCATAACCCTCACCTAATGGTGCAGCTATCTTATAGGCTAAAAATGCGCTTACTGCGATACCAATCATTGCCGGAAGAACTGATAAAAAGCCATATGAAGTACCAGAAATTATAGTTAATGCCGGACCACTTTCACTTGCTTTAGCAACTTTTCTCACCGGTTGTTTTTCATCATTTGTGAAATAATCGGTTGTTATACCAATTATTACTCCAACAAACAAACCTAAAACGGTTACGATAAACAAACGCCATGGATAACCAAAAATCAATGTCGCCAAGAATGTTAAACTCGCAAAAATACCTGTAGTAATATATGTACTTAAGTTTAGAGCTCTGGTTGGATTTTCATGTTTACCCATTTTAGCGAATACAACACCTAGAATTGATGATAAAAGCCCTAATGCTGCAAACACGAATACAATTTCGATATTATTAGAGTTATACATGTTATCTAATGAAAAAGCCATAACCAAAGCTGCAGCTAATGAAGCAACATGTGAATCAAACAAATCAGCTCCCATACCCGCAACATCACCAACATTATCACCGACATTGTCGGCGATAACAGCTGGATTTCTCGGATCATCTTCAGGAATTCCAAGTTCGACTTTACCAACTAAATCCGCACTGATATCAGCAGTTTTTGTATAAATACCTCCACCAGCTTTAGCAAATAATGCTAAAGAAGAAGCACCAAAACTAAATCCCAAAAGCATTGTCGGATTCTTAGTTATCCAGAAGAATAATGCAACACCCAATAAACTTGATCCAACAACAGCCATACCCATTACAGCTCCACCTCTAAAACCGTTTAAAAAACTAGAACCAATTGATTTAGTAGCTGCTTCAGCAGTCTTTTTATTTGCGATAGTCGCAACAAAAATACCGATTTTTCCAGCCATACCACTGAATACTGTACCAAAGATATAGGCAAACATCATTGCAATATTATTCTTGAACACCGCTTCAAAACTAGGTTGATTCCAAATTGGCTTTGGCAAAAGAACCAAAATTAGAACCGCCGCAACAAAACCAAATTTAGCCAATATCGTATACTCTTTTCTTAAAAAGGTATTGGCGCCACTCTTAATCAAGTCACTAATCTTACCAATTTTTTCATTAGAACTATCTTGCTTTTTAATCCAAAGATAGAGCCACCCAGCAACCAAAAAAGCGGCTATAGATATCACAATACTAAAAACAATAGCCAAAGTTTCATTCATACTTTATATGTCCCCCTTATATACTGACATTTTGACAGTATTATAGCACAAAAAAAACACAAATTAAATAACTCAAACAGAAGTTTAAAATCAATAAAAAAACCGATCTAAACTTATAGGTTTAAATCGGATGTTTTTTATAATCTCTCTAATTTGTTCAAATATTCTTCAATTGGTTGATTACCGACTAATTCATGCTTTTCATTAATAATAATCTTTGGAACCCCTGATACTTTATATTTAACACTTAACTCTTGGAAAGTTTGTGCTTCAATCATTTCACTTTCAATATTATCATTAAGCATCGCTAATCTATGAGCATTAGAAACAGCTCCTGGACAATGAGGACAACTCAATGTCACAAATACTTTTATATTTACCGGTTTCTTTATTTTTTTGATTCTTTCAACTAAATCTTTATCGAATCCAAATTCAACACCCGACATATCAATCACTGCACTCAAGAATGAATTAATCTCATGCCCAGCAGGAATGCCGTTAAATTTAACACCTTTATACTTGCCTTCATTATCTAAGATAACGAAACTAGGTGCTAAGGTAATGCCATACTTTTTTGCTTCCTCAGTATCTTTGTTTAAGTCTTTTTCGATAAAACTGATCTTTTCACTTAAATCAGCTATCTCTTCTAAAAGCATTTTAGTTTGCTCGCATGTATCGCAATTCTTATCTGATTTAAAGTAAACAAATGTTACCTTATCCTTCATCATGTTTAAAAACTCTCTAATTTGATCTTGTAATTCCTTATTTAATAATTTACTCATTTTCTTATTCTCCTTTATAAAATTTATTTAAATATTTTGTTATTGCTAAAGCTGCTTTTGCACCTTCTGCAGCGGAAATTATTATTTGCTTTTCCTCTTGATTCGTTACATCACCAGCTGCAAAAATTCCTTTTTCACTAGTCATCTGAAATTCATCAACAATAACTTCGTCTCTTTCATTCAGTTCAACTAAATCTTTTAATAAATAACTGTTTGGTATCGTTCCGATCTCAATGAATAATCCATCTGCTTCCAATATTTTTTCAATATTTTCCGATTTGTCCAAGTATTTAATACCTTTCATTAAATCATCACCAAAGATTTCAAGTATTTGGCTATTCAAATGAATATCTAATTTATCCACAGCTTTTAGTTTTTCTAGTAATATTGTATCAGCTCGCCAAACGCTTCGATGAACCACTGTGATTTTACTTGCCCATGGAACTAAATCCAGCACAGCTTCTGCAGCACTGTTTCCCCCACCAGCCACAATCACATGTTTGTCCTTAAAGAATGGTGCATCACAGGTTGTACAGTAAGATACTCCCTTATTACTGAACTCTACCTCTCCAGGTACATTTAGCTTTCTTGGCGCGCCTCCAGTAGCTAAGAGTATCGTTTTGGTATTCAAAGTTTTGCCATCAGATAATTTTACTTCAAAGATATCATTATTTTTCTTGATTTCTTGAGTTCTAATTCCTGTAAGAATTGGTACCTCAAGAGTTTTTATATGTTCAAAAAATTCATCTGATAAATCTTTTCCCTCAATATTCTTAAAACCCAAGTAATTGTCAACAGTAGAGGTATTGTGCAATTGACCGCCTATCTCTAAAGTCACGATGCCAACCATAAGTCCTTTTCTTTTGGCATATAGGGCTCCATTAAGCCCTGCAGGTCCTCCACCGATAACAATCATGTCCCATAATATGACTTCATCGAATAGAGAAGATGCTTTTGGTTTTTCCATATTAAATGTAAACATACATATCCCTCCTACTTGATTCCTTTGATTACCAGCGATATAGCATCTTCGATGTTATTCAGCTTGACATCATTAGTTTCTTCAATCATTTGGATTAAATTAGAGGTTGTTAAAATTCCGATTGCCGTATCAATGCTAGCTCTAATCGCTTTCAATTGGGTAAGGATATCAAAACAAGCCGTATCACAGTCCATCATTCTCAAAACGCCATTCATTTGGCCTTGTGCTCTTTTGATTCTGTTTTTGATTGACGGATCACATTTCATAACTAATCACCTCTTAAATTTATTACAACTTAATTATACCCCCTAGGGTATATAAAAGCAAATGATTTGCTTACACTGAAATTAATTGATTTTATTTGCAATTACTTATATTCTGAGTTATAATAAGGATACCCCCCTATAAGAGGGGTAGAAGGAGAAAAATATTATGACAAACAAAGAATTTAATGTAATTGGAATGACTTGCAATCACTGTGCAAACAGTGTGAAAAGAGTTTTAAATAGTTTAAACGGAGTTTCATCAGTAGAAGTTGATTTAGATGCAAAGAAAGTAACTGTTTCATGCGATGAAACGATAGTAACGAATGAAGATATTACTTCAAGAATAACCAGATTAGGATATGAGGTCAGATAATTAATGATAAATAAAAAATATTTTGTTAAAGGGATGAGTTGTGCAAGTTGTGCTAAATCAATCGAATCCTATCTTTCAATGACTAAAGGTGTAGGCGAAGCTTTAGTCAATATTACTACCGATACTTTAAACGTATCATTTGATGAAACAGTTATTACTGAAAAAGAAATAAAAGCCTTAGTCGATGAGTTAGGTTATGAAATGATACTAGAGGAAACTAATGAGACTGTCGATCTTTTAGTAGAAGGGATGAGTTGCGCAAGTTGTGCAAAAGCAATAGAAAACACCCTAGAATCAATTAAAGGAATCAATGAGTTTAATGTTAATCTAGTAAATAACAGACTGAAGTTAAAATATGATTCAAAGACCGTTAAGTTAAGTCAAGTAATCAAGCAAATTGATGATATCGGTTATAAACTCATATTGGAAAATAACGAAATAGAAGAAAAATCTAGTGAAGAAATAATGATGGATGAAGCGAAGAAGAAAGTTATCATCTCTTCATCAATAGCTATCGTTATGATGAGCTTGATGCTTATCAACATGTTTTTGATAAAAATACCTGGATATATTTATATTAGTGCTATTTTAGGCTTCCCAGTTATCTTCATTATCGGTTATTCCGTTCATAAGAAAGCCTTTAAATCGATACTAACAAAAAAGCCAAACATGGACGTTTTGGTTTCTTTAGGTTCGATGCCACCATACTTAATCGGTCTTTTAGGTTTATTTTTACCGATTACAACCTTTATTGAAATGGCTACTATGATTATGACATTACATTTAGTTGGTAAATACCTTGAAACCAGAGCTAAAGGTAAGGCTTCACAAGCGATTAAAAAACTGCTGGAAATGGGAGCAAAAAAAGCAAGAATTCTCGTTGATAATCAAGAAATCGAAGTTTTAACAAGCGAACTAAGTGTCGGAGACATCATGATTGTAAAACCTGGCGAAAAAATCCCGATGGACGGTGAAATAATCGAAGGTGAAACTCTAATTGATGAATCACTAGCTACAGGTGAATCTTTGCCAGTAAATAGAAAAGTTGGCGATAGTGTCATAGGCGCTACCATCAATAAAAACGGTAGTATAAAAGTTAAAGTCACAAAGGTCGGAAATGATACTTTTTTGGCGCAAATAATTCAAATGGTTGAAGCTTGCCAAGGAACAAAAGTGCCGATTCAAGAATTTGCCGATAGAATTACCGGTATATTCGTCCCTGGTATTTTGATCTTAACCTTATTGACATTCACATCCTTTTTAGTCTTCCCAGAATTTCATTTATCAATCCTTAGAGGATTAGAGAATGCTTTACCTTGGATCAATACCGATCAATCTCAACTTGCTCTAGCATTCGTAACCGCAACCGCTGTTTTAGTTATTGCATGTCCGTGTGCATTAGGACTTGGAACACCAACAGCATTAATGGTTGGTAGTGGTAAAGGCGCTGAAAATGGGGTTTTAATCAGAAATGGTGAAGCAGTTCAAACTTTCAAAGATATTAAAGCAATCGCTTTTGATAAAACCGGAACTTTGACCGTAGGAAAACCACAAATTACTGATATTGTTTCTGATGATGAAAAATCAGTTTTACAAGTTGCTTATTCACTTGAAAAACTTTCAGAACACGTACTAGCACAAGCGGTAATCGATAAGGCAAAATCAATGGGCATAGAAGCAAAACCGGTAACTAATTTTAAAGCAATCTCCGGTCTTGGTGTAAAAGGTGAGCTTGATAATCAAACCTATTTCATCGGTAGCGCTAAATTATTCAAAGAAAACAATATCGATACATTAAAATATGAAGAACAAATAGCTTCCCTTGAAGAACAAGCTAAAACAACCATTATTGTTGGTACTGAAAATGAGATTTTAGGAATAATCGCCATAGCCGATAAACTAAAACCTGATGCGCCTAAAGTCATCAAAGCAATCGAGTCATTAGGTATAAAGACAGTTATGATTACTGGAGATAACCAAAAAACCGCTGAAGCAATCGCAAAACAAGCAGGCATATCACATGTTGTAGCTAGTGTAATGCCAGAAGGTAAAGTAAAAGAAATCATTAAACTCCAGGAAATCTATGGTCTAGTCGCAATGGTTGGTGATGGTATCAACGACGCACCTTCTCTAAAACAAGCAAATGTTGGTATCGCTATCGGTACAGGTACAGATATAGCAATTGAATCAAGTGACATAACTTTAATCAATGATAACCTTGATACAGTTCTAAAAGCTATTACTCTATCAAAAGCAATCTTTGTAAAAATCAAGCAAAACTATTTCTGGGCATGGTTCTATAATGCTCTAGCGATACCATTTGCAATGCTAGGTTTACTTCATCCGATGATTGGTGCCTTCGCAATGAGTTTAAGCAGCTTAAATGTAATCTATAATTCTTTAAGACTTAAAAAAATAAATCTCAATAAATTTATGGAGGAAAGAGTATGAAACACGATCACACCAAAGAACTCAATCTCTTAAAAACTGCTAAAGGTCAAATTGAAGCTGTCATTAGAATGACGGAAGAAGATAGGTATTGTGTTGATATTGCCAATCAAATACTTGCAGTTGAAGCATTATTAAAAAAAGCTAATCTCGCAATTCTTAAACAACACTTGAATACCTGTGTAAAAGAATCGATTGAGACTAGCAATTTCCAAGAAAAAACTGAAGAGATTATAGCGATTTTAGATAAATACATGAAATAAAAAAAGAGTCCATAATCAATTGGACTCTTTTGTTTCTTCCAGTTTTTCTAGTATAAATTTGGCTGTTTCTTGATACCAAGAAACTTCATATTTCTTTAATGAATCCTTAATTAAATCATTATATTTAGTGTTCTTATGTCTTAATAAAAGTGTCAAAGCATTTCGCATTAAGATAGTTTTTCCTTTCCAAAGATAAGCCATATTATCGTATTTTTCTTTAAATTCCCTTTCGGAAAGAGAAAATAAATCTTTATAACTAACCGCTTCTTTTTCAGATAAATCAAACTCAGAATGAAGAACTCTTTTTATAGGGATATTCTTAGGACATACCAATTGGCAAATATCGCAACCGAAAAGGCAATAATTTAATTTGATTTCATTTGAAGTTAAAGCTCTTTTTTCCTGATTATAATTGCTTATACACTTTGATTGATCATATCCATTTATTGATAATGCATGTGTCGGACAAGAATCTATACAAATCCTACAATCGCCACATGACTCAAGTGATTGATGAATTTCTTCAAAATCATTATCTATATCAACAAAGACAATTCCCAAAAAAAGATATGAGCCATGATCCTTATTAATAATCAATTGGTTTTTTCCAAAATATCCGATACCTGCTAAACTCGCAGCTAATCTCTCATCATGTGGATGATTATCAACACCAAAATCATATCTCACATCAAAGTTCTTCATAACTTTCAAAATTCTTTGTTTTAATACCGTATGATAATCCTGACCAAATGTATAAAAGGAGGCATAAGCGTAATCCTCATTAGAAACCATCACTCTTTTAGGATAAGCTAAACCAACTACAACCATTGAGTTAAATTCAATTTTAGGTAATTCATGGTTCAATTCATTTGCAGCATTGATATATTTTTCTGCCTTTATAATACCAACTACATCAAACTCTTTTTGAAAAGCTTCTAAAAGTTGTTTTGGATTCACTTAACCACCTCCTAATTTAATATCTTATTACACTATTTTATCAAAATTACCAACTTATAACAATTGTCTAAACAAATTATACATAATTCTAACAAATAATAACACAATATTCTTTCACTCGAGCAAAATTCAAAATGATTATCCATATTAATGATATTATCAAAAAAAAGAGGTGAAAATATGTTAAATACATTGTCAGTCCTAACTGATTATTTACCAATAGTTTTATATGTATTAATTTTTGGTATTTTAAGTTATTTCGTAAGTATTCCGATTGCTAAAAGAAACAAGAAGAAGTTATTTATCTTACCAGGTGTCCTGCTTGCTATAACAGCAATATTAGCGATATTTGCCTTTGCTACTAATGACTGGGGCGCTTTAGGATATTTTATTTTAGGAGCTCTAGCTTTCGGTGGATTCATCGCTTCACTAATTGCTTCGTTAATCCTTTACTTTAAGGATTCTAATAACTCACAAAAAAAAGATTAAGCCAAAATGCTTAATCTTTACTCTTTATGCTTTTAATCCCGGAGTTTTAATGTTCAAGAATGAAAGAGTTGAATCATCATCAGCTTTGACAGACATGAACGTATTAGGCGGACATAAAACGCAATCCAAGGCTTTTACTTTTACGGTTTCACCATCAATAGTTATTGAACCTTTGCCTTCAAGAATAAAGAAAGTAACGTCCATTGGAACTTTATGATCAGGAATAGCTTGACCCTTACTTAAAAACAAATTTTTGATAGTCGCATTATCATGATCCACCAATGTTTTTGCGCTGACATTATATTTGTTCAATACTGGTAAAATATCATTCATATTAACATGTTTCATATAATCACCTCATTTTTGCTTATTCTAACATGAAAAATTTTTCTAAGCAAATGATATTGCTGTTTTATTTTGATTGACATAGAGACTATTTGTCTATAGAATATTTACAAAAGACTATTTGCGAGGAAGAATATGATAAAAAATTACTTATTTGATTTAGATGGTACACTTCTGCCTCTAGATGAAGAAAACTTTATAAAGAAATACTTTCACCTGCTAGGCCAAAAATTCTATGAAATTGGTCTTGACCCAGAAACAATGATTAAAAGATTATGGATTGGAACTAAAAATATGATTCAAAATGAAGGTTTGAAAACCAATGAAGAAGTTTTTTGGGATGCTTTTTTACCGGAACAAGAGGATAAAGAAGAAATCAAGAAAGCACTAGAAAAGTTTTATCAGAACGAGTTTGAAGCAGTTAAGACTTCCACTAATCCTTCCTACGTCTCAAAGACAATAATTGAAATCCTTAAAGATAGAGGAAAAACAATCGTTCTTGCGACTAATCCGATTTTTCCATTTGTTGCCACTAAAAAGAGGATTGAATGGGCTTTACTAAATCAGGATGATTTCTCGTTAATAACGACTTATGAGAATAGTAATTTCGCTAAACCTAGTCTTTCTTACTATGAAATGATTTTAAAAAGACTTAATTTAGACCCTGAAGAAACGATAATGATTGGTAATGATGCTTTAGAAGATATGGTTGCTCAAGGTTTGGGATTAAAAACATATCTAGTAACTGACTGTTTAAGCAATAAAAACAATATCGATATCAATCAATTTGAACATGGCACACTTAATGATCTTTTAATAAAAATAGAAAATGATGAATTTTAAAGGACGCAAAAATGCGTCCTATTCTTTTATATTTACTTCACTCTTGACAATTGGGATGGAAGTTCTAGCGCGGTTAATCTCATCTAAATCAATCTCGATTAGTCTAACTTCCTCTTCACTAAACATTTCGGTAATCACATAACCGAAAGGATCGACTAATATGCTGTGACCATAGGTATTGTAATCTCCAAAAGATTCTCTTGAAGGACTCACTCCAACCATAAATAACTGATTGTCAATAGCTCTAGCTCTAAAAGTTACCTGCCAGTGCATTGGTCCTGTAAAAGTATTAAAGGCAGCGGGTACGAAAATAATTTTTGAACCCTTCTTCATCAACTTATTAGCAAGTAACGGGAAACGAACATCAAAACAAATCATTAAACCCATTTTTCCAAATTCGGTATCAAAAACTCCTAAATCAGTGCCTCTAGAAAGCACATCTGCTTCATTGAAACTATTGCCGTTAGGATAGTTCACACTGAATAAATGCACTTTTTGGTACTTGCTAATGACATTACCATCTCTATTGAATACATAAGTTGTATTGTAAACTCTACCTTTATCTATCTCAGGGACTGAACCGCCTACAATATAAGTATTAAATCTAATAGCTAAAGCTTTCAACCAAACTAAAACTTTTGATTCAGTAAACTTGCCATAATCATTAAAAGAGGTGATTTGGTATGGTGTAGTAAACATTTCCGGCAAAACTAAAAAATCGATCTTTTCACTTTGATATTTTTCAATCAAAGATTCAATATTTTTTAATGTATCATCAATTCTTTCTTTTACAGTATTTTGAACCATTAATATTTTCATAACCCAACTCCTTAAAACTATAATACCACAAAATAAAAAATCTTAGAATTTTAAAATTGACATTACTTTTAAAATCACTCATAAATGTTGTATAATAATTTTAATGAGGTAGATTATATGAAGAGATATTGTAAATATTGCCAATATGATTTTTTAGATGGCGATATAATTCAAGTAAAAGACAATTTTATTCTTTTTAATACAGACGAATTGATAGAATATATCTATCAAATTAATGATGGTTATATTAAGATGGTTAGATATTTAGAAAGCGGAGATGAAAAAATCATCGGTATTCTTGGACCAGGAGAATATGTTGCATTACTCGCAGTATTACAAAAAAAGGATAATTACCTCGCAACCGCTATCAGCTTAACTCCCACTTTACTTAAAAGAATAACTAAAAAAGAAGTATTAAACTCCTATAATAAAAGTCCTGAGTTTAGAGATCGTTGTTTAACCTGTGCCGTCTCAAGATCCAACACTTTCCAAAATAATCTAGTTAACTCCGCAAGCATTGATACTTTCGAAAGAATAATCAATACTTTTAAAGCTCTTTATGAAAAGTTTGGTTATCAAGAAAATAACCAACAAGTAATTGATCTCCCGTTCTCAAAAACAGTCTTAGCCAATATCATCGGGATTAGAAGAGAAACACTTTCAAGAAATTTGAAAACACTTCAAGAAAAAGAAATAGTCTTTTTCGAAAAAAATAGATATATTTTAAACTATGTGATTTAAATCACAGTATAAAAAACCTCCCAAAGTTATAATGTAATTATAAAGGGAGGTTTTTTTAATGAGCGAACTAATAAACAATTCAAAGGAAAGACAAGATAAACTTAAAAAACTAATCAAGAAAATTCATGATGGAATGCCAATAGATGAAGCAAAAAAACTATTTAAAGCGGATTTTGAAGAAATATCAACTGATGAGATAGTGGCTATGGAACAATCTTTAATCGATGAAGGAATGCAAGTAGAAGAAATTCAAAGCCTTTGCGATGTTCATGCGGCAGTTTTTGATAAGAGTATTACTGATATTCACAAACCAAAAGACATCACCAGAATCCCCGGTCATCCAGCAAAAGTTTTTTCTGATGAAAACGAGCAAATCAGAAAGCTAATAAAAGAAGAGATTAATCCGTATCTTACAAGAACTGATACAACAGCTTATTTGATGTTAAGAATCGGTATTGATCGCCTTGCTAATATCACAAAACATTATGCTAGAAAAGAATATCTTTTCTTCCCTAGCTTAGAGAAAAAAGGCATTAACGCTATCCCTAAAGTTATGTGGGGAGTGGATGATGAGATTAGAGCGGATATCAAGAGTGTTCAAGGAATGCTTGATGATAAAGATCAAAAATTAGAAAATATCTTAAAATCAATCAAAGCCGTTTTAGAACGTGTTGAAGATATGATTATCAAAGAAAATAATATTCTTTTACCTAAACTAGTAGATTTAATGAGTTTTTATGATTGGATTATGGCTGATCAAGGAAGCGATGAAATCGGTTATTTCCTAGAAAAGCCTACTGAAAGTTGGAAGGTTGAAGAAAAGCCATCTGAAGAAGAAAAGACTTTTGATGGCGAAATAAAATTCGATGCAGGTAAACTAAACTCAGAAGAAATCAACGCAATATTTAATACCCTACCACTAGATATGACTTTCGTAGATAAAGATGGTCATGTTAAGTATTTTACCCAAGGAAAAGAAAGAATTTTTGAAAGACCAAAAACAGTTATTGGTAGACATGTTACTCTATGTCATCCTCCTCAAAGCGTACATGTGGTTGAAGATATAATCAATAGCTTTAAGTCAGGAGAAAAAGACCACGAAGATTTTTATATTAACTTTAAAGGCATGTTTGTCTTAATTAGATATTACGCCGTTAGAGACAAAGAAGGAAACTATTTAGGGACATTAGAAATGACGCAAGATATAAATCCATTAAAAGCAATAACTGGAGAAAAAAGACTGGTAAATAAATGAAAATAGTATTTTTATCATTAGGCTTCTTTTCATTTTCATTAGGTATTATTGGTGTAATATTGCCAGTTTTACCAACTACACCCTTCTTGCTATTAGCGACAATTTTGTTCTCTAAATCTTCGGAAAAGGCTGACAAATGGTTAAAAAACAGTAAAGTTTATCAGAAACATTTAGCTGAATTTATTGAAAAGAAAAGTATGTCTAGAAAAAAGAAATGGATCTTACTTGTCTCAGTAGATTTGCTTCTACTTGTTGTTTTCTTAAGTCTTGATAGTCTGTTTCTAAAAATTATCCTAATTATTCTTTTCTTAACAAAACACTGGTATTTTTTTCGTTTTGTAAAAACGTACTAAAAATAAAGTTTTAAGAGTTCATAAATTAAATATTTATAGTATAATAGACTTTGGATATTTAAGGGGTGATTTCTTTGGAACATATTTATGATTTAATAATTTTAGGTGCTGGTCCGGCCGGGCTAAGTGCCTCTATTTATGCTAAAAGAGCGATGATGGATTTTTTAATCCTTGAAAAATGGTTTCCTGGTGGCGAGATAGCCAATACATTTGAAGTTGAAAACTATCTAGGAGTCAATAAATTAAGCGGTATGGAACTAGCAAACAATATGGTTAAACATGTTGAAGACTTAGGTATTGAAATTACAGTTGATCCGGTAGTAAGTGTTGATTTTACTCAAAAAATAAAAAAGATTACAACCGAAAAAACAACCTATCTAACTAAAACTGTTCTTATTGCTACAGGTGCTTCAGCTCGAAAATTGAACGTTCCTGGAGAAAACCGTCTTAATGGTTATGGTGTAACATATTGCGCAACCTGCGATGGCTTTTTATATAAAGACAAAGTAGTAGCTGTTGTTGGCGGTGGTGATGTTGCAGTAGAAGACGCAATCTATCTCTCAAGAATGTGTAAGAAAGTTTATCTAATCCACCGAAGAGATAAACTTAGAGCTGTTAATGCTTTACAAGACAGAATGTTTAAATTAAACAATGTTGAAGTAATTTGGGACTCAACAGTAGAAGAAATCAAAGGTAAAGATTTCGTTGAACAGATAACTGTCTTAAATAAAAAAACCAACTCATTAAAAGATATTGAAGTAAATGGTGTTTTCATTGCCATTGGACATAGCCCTAATATCGACTTCCTTAATCATCAAGTTGATCTAATCGACGGTTCTTGGATTAAAACTGATTCAAGATTAGAAACCAGTGTTTTAGGAGTTTATGCAGCGGGTGATATCCGTGACAGTTACCTAAGACAAATCGCTATGAGCGTCAGTGATGGAGCTCTAGCAGTAAGTTCTTTAGCTAAGTATCTTGAATAACAAAACAAATCAGCTTTTGACGGCTGATTTTTTATTTGAAACCATATTTTAAATTAGATATGTTATAATTTTGTTAAAGACTGGACTTTCAAAGGAGAAGCTTTAAATTGATCACAAATGCAAGATACGAAAAAATATTTAAAATCTTAATAATCATTACCGCTACAGTTGGATTTTTATTAAGTACATTCAGTTATGAATCACCACTTAAACAGTATGCCTATTTTACAATTCAATCAAATATATTAGTCGCTGTTGTCTATTTAACTCTAGTTATAAAGAAAGACAAATCTTCACTTTTATTAATTATCAAGAATCAAGCTACCTTAGCCATAATCTTAACCGGGTTAGTATATAATTTAATGCTTAGACCATATCTAGATGGTATTGATTATAACCCAAATTCACTATCCGATTTATTGGTTCACACGATAACCCCGATTCTAGTCTTAACAGATTTTATTGTTTTCACTAAAAATGGGTTAATGACGATTTTTGAACCGCTATATTACCTAATCTTCCCGCTAATATATTGGATATTTACAATTGTTTATATAGCTCTTGGGGGTAATTTTAATTTTGGTACAGAAGAATCAAATTATCCTTATTTCTTCTTGAATTTCGAAAAGTTTGGAATTGGTTATTTCTTTCTGGTCCTGGTGTTTATCATTATAATTGGCTATTTGCTGTTTTTCGCAAACAAAACTATCCTAAAGAAAAGAGGAGAAACAAAAAATGGAAATATTTAAGTATAATGCTGAAAGAGTTCAAAAAATAAATATCTTCATGAAAAAACTTCTAGAACTTAAAGATTCATCTGAAAAAGTAAAACTTTTCAAAGAGTTCGAAACAGAAATCGAAAACCTAAATCCTTTAGATATCTTCTATTTAGACTTTTATAGCAATGACTCAGAACTATCAATAAAAGAAATCAAAGAAAGTGCTAACAAGTTCGTCAATGTGTTTCATAAAGGAATTTTTAAACATTCTAATTTTGGAGAACATCCATTATTTGTCCAACTTTTAAAAGAAAACAAAAGTATTCAGAATCATCTATCTTTAATTAAACCATTCTATAAAAGAGGAGAAATATTAAATCATAAAAAGGAATTGAAAACTATCTTTAACAAGTGTAATGACTTTGAATTAAAATTCAATAAGTATGAAAACATCATTTTCTCATACCTTGAAAAGAGAGTTCCCTCAACTAAACCATTAGAAGTTCTATGGGAACTTCATGACGATTCTAAACATTTACTAAAGAGTATTCTAGACTTGCTTGAAACAAATGACGAAGAAGAGATAATTAAGCAAATCGGACAATTCCATTATCTAATTTTTGGCATTGGCCAAAAGGAAGAAATTATTCTTTTACCAGTACTAAAACAATTGTTTAAAGAAGAAGAACTCAATAAAATTTATAATGAATGTCTAGAAGTTGGCTTTGTTTTCAATAAAGATAAACTAGAACCAATACGTTCAAAATCTACAATGAACATAAATGGATATTTTAACAGTAAAACTGGTAAAATGTCCATTGATCAACTTATCCAGATGCTTAATCATTTACCGATGGATATTACCTTTGTCGATAAAGATGACGTTGTACTCTACTACAATGATAATCTTAATAGACATTTTCCTAGAACACCAGCTGTTATTGGCAGACAGGTTAAAAATTGTCACCCACCTAAGAGTGTAGATGTAGTTGAAGGGATCATCAGCGATTTCAAATCGAACAAGAAAGACTTCGAAGAATTTTGGATTAATTTTAAAGAAAAGTTATTATATATCGCTTATTACGCTGTTAGAGATGAAAAAAGCAATTATATAGGAGTGTTAGAAGTATCTCAAGACATTACTCGCTTTCAAAAATTAACCGGTGAGAAACGGTTGAGAGACCATCAATAGACCAGTGTAGATTTGAAAAAAAGGCTTAAATGTGATATAATAAAGTGATGGCTATGGTCATCATTTTTATTTTGAAGGAGTGTAATTTATGAACTATATTGGAAAAACACCACTAATAAGAGCAAAAAACCTCGAGAAAATTCTTGGTGTAAAAAAGATTTATTTAAAACTTGAAGGAAACAATCCAACTAATACTAAATTTGATCGTTTAGCGAATATAATAGTTAAAGCAGCACAAATTAAAAATAAAAAAGCAATTATTTTTGATGGCGATAAAAGACTCTTAAGAGCGCTAAATTTTCAATGCGAAATTAATAATTTATTACTTTTGGTTCCAAAATACAAAAAAGAAAATTGGAAAGAAAAGATAATAAATAGCGATAAGTTATTAGATATGGCAGGGGTTAAGAAAAATGACATACCAACGATATTAAAAAATCTATCATTAAGTAATCAAGCATACCTAATAACTCAAGATATTTTTAACCAACTTCTTATCCTAGCCGATGAACAACTTTCAGAAGAAATCTACGATCGATTCAACGGCGATATTGATTCATTGTTTTATCAAAGTGATTATCCTGAAACTAATCTGGCAATACAAAACACATTCTTTAAGAAGCATTTGTCATCTTTAAAAAAATTACCAACAATTTACGGTTCAGGTGACAGTGTAAATGCAAAATACACAGAAGAAAACTACACCTATGTAAATAATGATATCTTAGAGAAAGCTCATGCATTACTTCAAAAAGAAGAACATCTAAAAGTAAAACAAAAGGATGTTTATCCTTTTGCGGCATTTTTAAAAAGACTTGAAGACAATTCACTTGAAGAAGGTAGACATATCATTATCTTAAACACCGCAAGAAGCAGAGTTACCATAAATCAGATTAATGACTTTAGTGAAATATCCAAAGCAAAACTAACAGAAACAGTTATTAAGTTTCTTGACAAATATCAAGATAGTTATCAAGAAACCATTGACGCAATTGAAATGGCTATTAAGGACGGGTTTATCTTAGTTGCTTCCAGACAGGATAACATTGATGGCATTTGTGTGGTGGTTGATTTAAAAATTGATAAGTTTATACCGAGATACCACTTGGGTTATATTGGCATTAATCCCGATAATAAAGGTCGTGGATTAGGTTCGGAACTAATCAAAGAAGCTATTGATATTACAGAAGGCAATATATCTTTACACGTTGATTTAGATAACAAGAATGCAAAGAAACTTTATAAAAAAATGGGATTTGTTCATAAGTATGATCGAATGATTTATAAAAACTAAGTGTTAATAAGCTAATTTAAGAGATTTTTTTCTGTCTTTAGAGTATAATTAATTTGGTGAACAAGATGATTAAACAAAAACATTTTGAAAGTCTTCCTTTTTTAGCTGGGTTAAGCTTTCTAACTTTAATTTTTTGGTTTTTTGGCTTCGAATTTGTTGGCATGCCTTTATTCGCAATAGCCGCAATCGCAGTTTTAGCACTTTACAAAAATGGTATGCTAGTTGTACCGTTTTTTCTCAATATGTTATTTATGATATCACAAACAGAATGGTCTTTAGATTTAATACCAACGTACTTATACCTAATGCCAGTACTTATCATCATTGGCTTTATTATTCATTTTGTAAGATTCAAACCAAAATTTAACAAAGGAAAGTTGTTTTACCCTTTATTATTGCTTTTTATTGGTATGTTGTTATCAATGATTAATGCTCAATTCATCAATTCTAACTATTTATTCTATCTAGTCATTGGCTTGTTTTATATGTTTATCTATTTCTTTTTTAAGAGTACAATCAATGGTGAAAGTCTTCACTATTTAATTAAAATATTCGCCGTATCTGGAGTTTTAGTGTCAATACAAGTTCTGATCTATTACATTAGAGTCGATGATGTAATCTTAGCCCTTGCTACTAAAAACTTAGATTTGGGATGGGGTATTTCTAATTTTGTGGCGACATATCTAATAATGTTTATTGCAGCAATGTTTTACTTTATCAAAATCTATAAACTTCACATAATCCCAGTTATGTTAGCGACCTTTGAAATAATAATGTTAATATTTACGCTTTCAAGAGGAGGATTATTATCTTTTGTTATAACCTTTGTTCTTTTAATGGTATATCTTTTCCATAACTGTGAACAAAAGAAACAAATGGCTATTAATATAGTAGTTGCTATAATTGTTCTATCAATATTTGTATTTATCAGATTCGATATTTTTGAAACTATTTACAAACGTTTAGCTGATGGTTTCTTTATCGATAATGGTCGCTTTACACTTTGGAAAGAAGCGTGGGAAAATTTCACCGAGCATCCGCTTCTTGGGGCAGGTCTATTCGCAAGAGTAGAAGGAAATTATTTCGGTTTTTATCACAACACTTTTATGCATACTTTGGCTACACTTGGGATTATAGGGATTATTTCGATCGTCTGGCAAATCATAGAAGTTATAAAAATGTTTATCAATCGTTTTACTATTGAAAAAACGATTCTTCTTATCGCTTTAATTGGGGCTAATATTCACGGAATGGTTGATAACGTCTATTACATGCCTCAATTTATGATTATATTCTTCATCATTATATCAGCGGTTGAAAATTATAATGAAAGTCTTTTGAAAGGTGAAGTAAGATGAAATCAGAGAAAAGAATGTTTATTTCATTCATATTAAATTTTATCTTTACAATCTTCGAATTTGTCGGTGGAATACTAACAAATTCAGTAGCTTTGATGTCTGATGCAGTTCACGATCTGGGTGACTCCATATCAATAGGTGTCGCAATCTATCTTGAAAAAAAATCTAAACAGGCAAAAGATTTCAAATATACATTTGGATATTACCGTTTCTCATTGTTAGGAGGCTTAATCACTTCCATAATTTTGATAATTGGTTCAACAATAATCATCATTGAAGCTTTTAAAAGATTGTTTAATCCCGAGACGATTAATACTAGTTTAATGATCTATTTTGCAGTAATTGGCGTTATTGTTAATGGAGCTGCTGCCTTAATTGCTTCAAAAGGGAAAAGTGCCAATGAGAAGGTAATTTCTTTGCATTTATTTGAAGATGTTTTTGGTTGGGTAGCGCTTTTAATAGGAGCCATAATTATGAACATCTTCGATATTCAAATCCTAGATAGTATCTTATCAATTCTTTTCACTCTCTTCATCGTATATCATGTTTTTAGAAATTTAAAAAGTATTTTGGAAGTCTTTTTAGAAAAAGCTCCTAAAGGTTTTTCAATTGATAAAATTAAAGAAAACTTACTTGAAGAAGAAAATGTAAAAGACATACATCACATTCACCTATGGTCAATTGAAGGCAACATTCCGATTATGACATTTCACGCTAGACTGAGTCACAAAGTAACAATCGAAGAAACGGTTCAGATTACATCTAACTTAAAGAATAGACTCCACAATCTTGGAATAACCCATTCCACTATTCAAATCGAATTTTTTGACAATCAATGTGAAGACTTAGATTGTGAAGATATCGAAATCGAAGATGGCAATCACAATCACCATCATCACTAAGTGTAGAAAAAAAACCAAAAGTAAGGTATAATAATAGTGCATTTAAAAAAGGAAGTGATTTTTATGAATCTATTTATTCAACAAGTTCAGTGGCCAAAACTATCTTTGGCTTACACAATTGCGACCAGTTACAAGAGCGCTCATGAACAAATCGAAAGATATCTTGCTCTAGCAAATAAAGATATCAAAGATGCATTGCTTTACCATGCCGAAATCAGAACGATGAACGCAAAAATTGTATTTCTTTATACAGAAGCTGATGAAAAAATCCAAAACTTCAATAAAAGTGAAATTCAAATTTTACCTGTTGAATCAAGTTATTACCTGCATATCAAAGTAGATAAAGAATATTACCAAGACATTCTCTTTGGTAATCAGAAGCTTCAAGACAGTTTCAATAAAGAAATTGAAGATTATTGCAAATTGCACAATGTATCGCAGTATATGCCAGCCTTTCCTTATCTAGCACATTCAACTGATGGTAAGGAAGAATTATTCTTTCCAATTAAAAGAAATGTGGATTAGTTATCAAAAACTAATCCACTTTTTTTTTATTATTTAAAGAATACTTCTATAACTGCGTGGCTATCATCGATCGTGACAATATCAATTATTAAATTTATTGAATTACCGTTATACCATTTATAGTTTGGATACACGCTATAACCTAAACTATCTCCAGCTAAAAATAAATCACTATCTTCAACTATCGCAAACTTTTCAATATCTTCATCCATATCGGCTTCAATAATATTTATTAATTTATTATAACTATCGGTATTGTTATTATTGAAAATTGAGTAATAATATGAATCTGGGTTATAACCATTATCGATTGCTGCACTGATATGGAATATTACGATTCCTGAATAGGAGAACATATAATCAGTGTCGAGTTCATTTAATCCTTCAGGAGTGTAATACATCACCAGTAAATATTCATCAAAAATAGTGTTATTCCACTCATCAATAATCAATAACACATCACCGTTTTCAAGATGAGGCATTAAATCAACCGTCATTGATTTTTCGATAACAATAGGAGTAACCCACCCTAGAAGAATTTTAGAAAATGGTTCATGATCACCAATCGTATAATCCATCATGAATGATCCTAATCCGCCTTCATTATATGCATCATCAGGATAATAGTCATAATAATCATCAAGACCTAACATATGTCCACTCTCATGAATCAATGTTCTAGCGTTGATGTCTTCATCACCTTCATAGAAGAAATCAAGACCCATCCAAACATAATAATTTGGATCAACACCGTCAAAGGTATCATAATACATATAATAATATTGATATGCCCACCAAAGGTCAGATCCGCTCTCATAACTTACGTCATGATTATAAATTACATAAACACCATCAATATAACCGTCGTTATTACTATCATATTGACTGTAATCAATAACACCATCATAGTATGTCAATAACTCATAGATTAAATCGCTATCAGGATGACTTGCATCTGGATATAAATACTGTCCGGTATTAGGGTCAGTTGCATAATACTCATCATTTAAGGTTTCGTAGTAAGTTGAATCATGTTCTGCACGGTAGAAACCATAGATATCTGCGGTTAAATCTAATTTGTTATAAGAACTTTTTAAATAATAACTATGCAAAGATTCATAAACCAAATCATCAGAACTACCATTAAAAGCGATATTTAAATCGGCTAAAACACTTGAAGCATTGCTGATTGGTTGATCGGGAAAATCAACAGCGAAAACTAAGACTTTCGCTTCACCGATAGATGGAATCCCAACATACTCTAATTCATCTTGTAATAAACTATATCCAGAAGGAATAATCGGATAATTAATCTCTGTGGTTATTTCTTCTGTAGTTGTTTCAGTGGTTATTACAATGGTTGTAGTAGTCACTACTGAAGTTGTTGTAGTAATAGTTGTTGATGCTTCAGTTGTAGGGTTATTTGTAGTTGTATTCACAGTAGAAATACTAGAATCTGTAATACTAGAAGTAAAAACAGTACTAGAACTAATAGAGCTTGCTTCAGTGGTATCCTGAACTGTATCAGTTGAAGTAGTTTCAAAATTAGTTGTCGTCTTATTTCCTAAAAAGTCACAAGAAACAAAAAAAACTACTAAAGTTAAAGAAAATAACATAAAATAAAACTTTTTCATAAATCATCCTCCAAGTTGTATAAAATATTATATCAATAATGTTTAATAATTCATACATTTTTGTTTGCATAGTTAACTTTTTTTGATGAATTCTTTTGCCATTATTAAAATTCACTATTCATTATGTTATAATGACAAAGATTAATTACTAAAAAAATGGGAGGACTTATGAAGAAATTTTCTTACTTTATTTTTTTAATGATATTACTTATTGGCTGCAGCAACACTTCAACTAGTACTAAAACAAAGGAACTGGTTGATTTAACTTTTTTAAATGAATCTGAAGAAGTGATTCAAGTCATGGAAGACATTGAAGTTGGTTCAACAATTTCTTTACCCGAATACAATGCGGAAAACTATATTTTTGTTGGTTGGGAACAGGCAGAAGAAATCTATTACAAAGAGTATCTGGTGGAAGAATCAACTACTTTATCGGTCGTACTAGAAGATCCTACTTTGGTTTTTGATTACACATTTGATAATGAAATGTTAAATGCATTTATTTTTTCCTATACCGGTCAAGCTAAGTATCTTACTATTCCTAGATATATTGAAGGAATACCGGTTACTAGTTTGGGTCATAATGCTTTCAGAGAATTAGATTTAGTTGAGGTACAAATTCCTAACACTGTTCAATACATTGGGCAAATGACATTTTCTTATATGCCTAATCTTGAAAAAATCTCGTTCTATGGCAATTATGGGGGATATGCAAAAGAAATTATCAGTCATGATAAGTATCAACAAATTTTAAGTGAGAACAGTGATGTCTGTAACCTAACAAAAGGTACTCTAGCTCAAGGAAAGTTTGAGTATGGCTGTCCGATTTCTGAAACACTAAGTTCAACTGAACCAGTATCAGTTAACAATCAAGTCTATATCTCTTATGTTGTAATTTTTGATCTTGAGTTTTATGAAGAATTTGAATATAACCTTAAATTACAACATTTAAGTCTATTTAATCTTCCAAATCTTAAAACTATAGAATTGAATGCTCGTGTTCAACATTTCGGGCCGGCATTCTTTGAAGAATTACCAAGTCTTCAAACATTAAAAGTTGATGATAACCCTTATTTTGAAGTTGTTGATGGAGTATTGTTCACCAAAGGGTTAGAAACTTTAGTATATTATCCAGCTGACAAAAAAGGTAGCAGTTATGATGTTCCTGAAACTACAAAATTTATCTATTTTCTAGCTTTTCGTGAAAATCAAAATCTGGAGATAATCAATATCCCTAGTAGCGTTGAAAAAATTGAAAGTGACGCTTTTTATAAAATGGAAAGAATTGAAGAAATAAATGTTACAAGGGATGAAAATCAATATTTTTCAATTAATGGTATCGTTTTTGAAGATTCTGTCTTTGGTTTAGGCTTATTTTATTTTCCAGCGAATAATCCTAATGTATCATACACTGTTCCTAAAGATGTTTATTACATAGGTGGTTCTGCATTTAATAACAGTAAGAACCTAGAAGAATTAATATTAAATAATGGGCTTTCTTCAATTGGCTCATTGGCATTTTCTTATACAAACAAGTTAAGTATTTTGAGTATACCAGCTTCTGTTGAGTGGATATCTCATGGAGTGGTATATAGATCAAGTATCGAAACAATGATTATTAATAGAAGTTATTATGTACATGGCTCAATAACCAATATCAGTAGTTTGACGGTTTCTACGGAAACACCACGGATTTTTGTTCCTGATGATTCCTTGTCCATTTACAAAGAAGACAAGTTATATTCCTATATTGAGCAATTTATAAAACCATTATCAGAATACCAATCTTAATAAAAAAAGAGAACTGCTAATTATAAAATATACCCTATAAAACGGACA
>DDWJ01000022.1 GCA_002345505.1 Caryophanales bacterium UBA2289 | reverse complement strand
GCCTCTCAGCGCAGCTACGCATCGTTGCCTTGGTGGGCCGTTACTCCACCAACTAGCTAATGCGACGCAGTCCCATCCTATAGCGATGCTTTAAGGCATCTTTAAAACTATCTCCTTCTGGAGTTAGCTCCTATCCAGTATTAGTCCAGGTTTCCCCGGGTTATCCTCGTCTTTAGGGTTGGTTATCTACGTGTTACTCACCCGTTCGCCACTAATTTACCCGAAAGTAAATTCGTTCGACTTGCATGTATTAGGCATGCCGCCAGCGTTCATCCTGAGCCAGGATCAAACTCTCCATATTTTTTATATGAATTATTCTTTTTAGCTCATTATTTCTTTTTTTTGGTTTGTTGTTTTTTTCTTTTCTTATTATATGTTTAGTTTTCAAAGATCAAAAGTAACTTTCGTTACAAACGCGCATTCTTTGACGCGCTTATATATTTTATCATACGAAAAAATTATTGTCAATAATTATTTACCGGAAAATTCCACAAATATTACCCGAAAGAAAAGATAGTTGATTTTGGCTAACTTTGGCTATCAACTATCTTAAAATTCGAAGCTAAAATTATATAATTTATTTTAAATATTTATATTTTTTTTAGATACCAAAAAGCTTTAAAATATCATTATAAGTTACATAAAGCATCAAAGCCATCAATAAAAAGAAAACTATAGTGTGTAACCAATTCTCAACTTTTTGATTTGGCTTCTTCTTAAATATCGCTTCATACCCTATAAAAACGATTCTTCCGCCGTCTAAAGCCGGAATTGGTAAAAGGTTAACAATACCTAAATTAACTGATAAAAAGCCAACAAAACTCAATAGTGTGATTATACCAGCACTTGCTGCTCTACTTGTTAGTGAAAAGATTCCAACGAAGCCGCTCAAATCTGAAACGCCAACCAAATTAGATGTAAATAATAATCCTAAAGTTCCAAAAATTGATGTCCCAGCACTTATTAACATATTAAATGCACTTCCAATTGAACCGAAGAAACTAAAATGATTTGTCGCCTCAATTCCGATAACACTATCGAAAGGAGTTACTCCTACTGCCTCTAACACATTATCGCCATAAAGGACAAATTGAATATCATAATTTCCGCCACTACCTAATGCTTCACCAGCAACAACTTGACTTCCAGCACTAACAAGCAATGTTTCTGTACCGCCAATGTTGTAAATAATATTTTCTTGTTCTCCAGTTGGATTTATTTCAACAACATAAACTCCATTTTCTTGTTTTACGCTAGCGATATAACCAGAGTACTCGGATATAGTTTGACGATACACAGTCATCTTATATAAATCTTCTTTAGATTCAGATCCTGCTTTATTGTTTTCAACAAAATTAATTACATCTTCCCAAGTATTCATTTGAGTATCTTCAATGTTTAAAATCTTATCTCCTGCTTTAAGTTCGCTTTTTGCAAGTACATCAATCGGAGCTTTTATAATTAAGTCGTTTGAATCGTTTGTAGCTTGGAAACCTAAACTATAGAATAACATTAATGGCTTGATTTCATCCAAAGTCACTAACTGTCCATCTCTTTCAACAACAATGATATATCCATCTATAGTTTTATTTAGCTCACTTGATACTGAGTTACTAGAACCTGTCCAAGTCTCTACATCAACACCGTTGATTGAAACAATCTTATCTCCATCCATTAAAATACCATAAGCGGGACCCGCTTCATTTACTGAACTAATTTCTGTACTACCCGTATTTGGCACTCCAACTGCAAATGCAATGATTAAGTACACAACAAAGGCTAAGACAAAATTCATCATCGGCCCACCAAAAGTAGCGATGAATCTTTGCCATTTAGTCTTTGAAGCGAATCTTCTATTTAGTGGAGCAATTTGCATTTCTCTCTTGTCAAAAATATACATTGCATCTTGTTTTACAGAGTATTGATTAATAAAAAGAGACTTATCGCTCTTTAAATCAATTGTTTCTACTGTCACTTCAATTAAATCTTGATATTTAGGATTGTTTGGATTAATGATAATGTTTTTTACAACATTAGATTTATCAAAATCTAATCTTACTTTATCGCCGACTTTAATTATCTCTTCTTCCAACTCTTCACCAGACATTGAAACAAACCCACCAATTGGGATTGCTCTTATCGAATAAATTGTTTCACCTTTTTTAATGCTCCAAAGTCTTGGTCCCATACCAAATGAAAATTCATGGCATAAAATTCCAGCTTTTTTTGCGAAATATAAATGTCCCAATTCATGAACACATATAATTACTCCCAAAACAATTAAAAACAAAATAATGTTTCCAAGCGTTTGGAAAATTCCTAAAGTTATAATCATAGTTGTAAAACTCCTTAATATTGTTTATAAATTCTCTCTTTTATTTCTCTATCAATATAATATATTTCTTCTAGACTTGGAAAAGGAATAATTTCATGGTTATCCATTTCCGCTCTAATTATTTTCTCAATATCTAAAAAAGCAATTTTTTCCTCAAGAAAAAGTTTTACCGCCACTTCATTAGCAGCGTTTAAAACTGTTCTTAAGCTTCCACCATTTTTATATGCTTCAATCGCATATAACAAACAAGGGTATCTCTCAAAATTCATCTTTTCAAAATGCAGATTGTTTAATCGAATAAGATCAAACTTATTAGCGATTGAAGGTTTTCTTTGCGGATAATACATTGCGTAACTAATCGGTAATCGCATATCGTGATCAGCGATTTGAGCCATTATCGAACCATCGACAAATTCTATCATCGAGTGAATTATACTTTCATAATGTAAAATAGTTTCAACCTTGTCAATTTCAATATCAAAAAGATAACATGCCTCGATAACTTCAAAACCTTTATTAATCATTGTTGCTGAATCGATGGTAATCTTTTTACCCATCGCCCAGTTAGGATGATTTAATGCGTCTTTAACTAAAACATTGTTTAATTCTTCTCTATTTTTATCTCTGAAGGCTCCACCACTAGCTGTTATTATCAGTCGGTTAACCGTCGAGAGTTCTTCACCATTTAAAGCCTGCCATAAGGCACTATGTTCTGAATCAATAGGATAAATCTTTGCTTTTGAAGTTTTTAACTTTTCCTTAATTAGATGTCCGCCAACAACTAAGGTTTCTTTATTTGCTAGTAAAATATCGCGGTTAATTTCAATTGCTTTTATAGTTGGTTTTAATCCCACCATGCCTACAAGCGCATTTATTAGGGTAATATCTTGATAAGGATTATATCCCGCCAAGAAAGACAAACCTTCTTCGCCGAAAACAACTTTGATATCTGGGTATTGTTTAGCTATTTCTGTTGCTTGAGATTCGTTTTTTACACAAACGATATCCAAATCAAATTCCTTAATTATTCTCTTTAAAGCTTCAAAATTATTGTAAGCTGAAACTCCTTTTAAAATAAAATCTGTTGGATTCTCCCTGATGATTTCAATTGTTTGCTCACCGATAGAACCAGTAGCGCCTAGTAGATAGATTTTCTTCATCATAAAATCACCATCACTAAAAGCATTAAAAAGATACTTGCAAAAGCACTTGAATCAAAACGATCCATTACTCCGCCATGGCCAGGAAATAGGTTTGAATAGTCTTTGATATTATGTTCTCTTTTAAATTTTGAAGCTACCAGATCGCCGATTTGGGCAATAATAGACAAACCAAAACTAATCAAAAATATGAATATTATGTTAGTGTCAAAGACACTAAGAAAATATGCATATAATCCAGCAATAACACCACCAAATAATAAACCTCCAATAGCGCCTTCAACACTCTTTTTCGGTGATATCTTTGGTGCTAATCGTCTTTTACCGAATCTAATGCCAATGAAGTATGCAAAAACATCAGTTATCATTGCGACGATAAATAGGTAAATAATTAAATGAATTGAAACGGTTCTTAAATATGCAAAACCGATAAATCCCAAACTAGTATAAAAAATCGTCAATATTTGTTCAGAAAAATCTTTTTTCATAAAGCCATCATTGAAAACATAAATCAATGAATAGATAAGTAATATGGAAATTATGAAAACAAACACGATTAGATAAAAGAAATCTGTTTGAAAAAAGATAACACTTAGTAGTGTAAAGACAAAAGTAAATGGTATCGATAAATAGTTCAAAACAGAAAACTTTTTCTCTTTATTTAACATTCTAGAAAATTCAAAAGCTGCGAGGGAGGATAACACTACACATAATCCAGAAAAAAGAAACTCTAGTTCCCCTTCACCGAAATATATGAATAAACCTAAAACTATTACTAGAATAGCTCCTGTTATGATTCGTTGCTTCATTTAACCTTTTAGTCCCCCGAATCTTCTATCTCTTTTGTTATACTCAGTTATTGCTTCCATTAAATCTTTACCGGAAAAAGCTGGCCAATATGTTTTCGTAAAATATAGTTCTGCATAAGCTGCTTGCCACAACAAAAAGTTTGATAAACGAATCTCGCCGCTCGGTCTAATCAACAAATCAAGTTGTGGTAAATCTTTCGTATAAAGGTATTCTTCTATATTAACTTCACTAATTTCATTTGGTTTGATTTTGCCGTCTAATACACCTTGTGATATTTTTTGGACCGCTTCAACAATTTCCGTTCTTGAGCCATAGTCAAAACAGATATTTAAAACTAAGCCTTGTCGATCTGCTGTATTATTTGTTATTCTTTCTAAGATTTCAAGATTTTCAGCACTTAAGTGGGTTTTTCTTCCCGAAAACATAACTTTAATATCATATTTTTTAAAATCGTCTTTAAAGCGTTTCTCGAATTCTTTAGGAAGTTTCATTAAAAAATCTACTTCATCTTTAGGTCTTGACCAGTTTTCAGTAGAAAAAGCATAAACACTTAAAGCCTTTATTCCTAACTCACTTGCTTTAATACAAATTGTTCGAATATTTTCTACGCCTTTTTGATGTCCGTAGGTTCTAGGCATATGTCTTTTCTTCGCCCATCTGCCATTACCATCAAGGATGATTGCTATATGTTGAGGAATTTTTAATTCTTCTTTGAGTTTTAACTTCTGCACATTATCACACCCTTCTTCTAACAATAGATTATACTATATTTTATGTGATTATTCTATGATTTTTATCTGTTAGCCATATTTTATAAATCGAAAATAAAAAGTTTGTAAATTTCTTATCGAAGATACTTTACAAACTTTATTGATTTTAGATATGCATTATGTCTTTTTCTTTTTCTTTAAAATACTCATCAATTTTCTCAGTAAACTTATCAGTTAGTTTTTGAGTTTCATCTTGATAGTAAACTAAATCATCTTCAGTAATAGCAGAATCTTTTTCCATCTTCTTAAAATGAGCAATTGCATCTCTTCTAATGTTTCTAATTGCAATTTTACTATCCTCAGCCATTTTATGAATGGTTTTAACTGAGTTACGGCGATTTTCTTCCGTCATAGGTGGTAATACGATTCTTACTCCGATACCATCATTTGAAGGAGTTACACCAATATTAGCTCCAAAAATTGCTCTTTCGATTTCTGATACAAGTGTTTTATCGTAAGGTTTGATGTAGATTTGGTTACCTTCCGGTACAGATATTGAAGCCACTTGATTGATTGGGGTTTCAACACCATAATAACTCACGTTAACTCTTTCTAACATCTTCGGGTTTGCTCTTCCGCTTCTTACAGTTGAAAAATCACGATGTAAAGCTTGTAGCGTGTGCTCCATTTTTTCTTCTGCTTCTAAAAGAATTGTTTCTGGCATCTTACTTTCCTCCCTTGCCTTTTTGAATCATTGTCCCTATATCTTCGCCAAGAATAGCACGCCTTATATTACCAGGTACATTCATATCGAAAACATAGATATCGATATTATTATCATAACATAAAGCTGCCGCAGTTGAATCCATAACATTTAAATTCTTTCCTAAAACTTCTCGATGAGTTAAATTTGTAAATTTTATTGAATCATCGTATTTGCGAGGATCCTTATTATAAACTCCATCAGTACCGTTTTTAGCCATATAAACAATTGAAGCACCTAACTCAGCTGCCCTTAGGGCTGCTGTAGTGTCAGTTGAAAAATATGGGTTACCTGTTCCGCCACCAAAAATTACAATTCTATCTTTTTCAAAATGTGATAGAGCCTTTCTTCTGATGTATGGTTCAGCAACTTCAGGAATGTTGATTGAAGTCATAACTCTTGTTTCTACACCCATTGCTTCAAGTGAGTTTTGTAAAGCTAAAGCATTTACAATTGTGCCAATCATTCCCATATAGTCAGCGCTGGATCTTTCAATCCCCATATCTTCCGCTAATTTCCCCCGGAAAATATTTCCTCCGCCGACAATAACGCCAATCTCACAATTGCACGAATCATAAGCTTCTTTAATCTCTTTGGCAATATGTTTTACAGTAAGTGGATCAACACCGACACCATTTTCTCCGGCTAAAGCTTCTCCGCTTATTTTAATCATGATTCTTCTTCTTGGCATAATTTCCCTCCTAAATATTTTAAAAAAAGGACAAAAAAATGTCCTTTTAATTATCCGACTTGTCTCATTACTTCGTCAGCAAAATTTTCTTCTTTTTTCTCTACGCCTTCACCAACAGCCAAACGTTTAAATAAAGCGACTGAAACGCCCTTAGATTTAACATATTGTTCAACTGTTTCATCTGGGTTCTTAACAAATGGTTGGTTAAGTAAGCATATTTCTTTCATATTTTTGTTCAATCTTCCTTCAACCATCTTAATGATGATGTTTTCTGGTTTTGGTTTGTCTGATTCAGCATTTTCATTTAAAGCTTCTTTAGTCAAAACTTCTCTTTCATGAGCGATAAACTCTTCAGAGATTTCTTCTTGACTAACATATTTAGGACTAGATGCTGCAACATGCATTGCAACGTCTTTTGCCACTTCAGCGTTGTCACCATTGATGATAGCTAATGAAGCAATCTTACCAGCCATATGTATGTAAGCACCGAATGTTTGAGCAGCTGTTTTATTAACTAACTCA
This sequence comes from Caryophanales bacterium UBA2289, assembly GCA_002345505.1. GTDB lineage: Bacteria > Bacillota_I > Bacilli_A > Izemoplasmatales > Hujiaoplasmataceae > UBA2289. The sequence goes on along the minus strand of DDWJ01000022.1, from coordinate 37,427 downwards.
TATCTTCTAAATGTTAAGTTTTCACCGATTGTTGAAACTTGTTCAAGAAGTAATTCTTGAAGTGGTTTCCCATCAATAATCGAAGCTAATGCATCTTCACTTGTTGCCGGTTGAACCTTTAATAAATGATCAGCAATTTTGTTTACCAAAACTTGGAATTTATCGTTTTTTGCAACGAAATCAGTTTCACAGTTAAGTTCAAATATTACAGCTACGTCTCCTGAAACTTTCACTTCACAAGAACCTTCGGCTGCAATTCTTGAAGATTTTTTCGCTGCTTTAGCGATACCTTTTTCTCTTAACCAATCTACCGCTAAATCTATATCTCCATTAGTCTCAACTAAGGCTTTTTTACAATCCATTAGTCCAGCGCCAGTTTTATCTCTTAATTCTTTTACTAATTTAGCACTAATATCCATAATCTATCCTCCCAAATTATCATATTTAATATATCATATTTTAATTTTCTTTACAACACTATAACTCTTTAAAAAGGGAGCATTTTTTATCTTGCTCCCAGTGTTTATTAAAGTGCTGTTTGTATAAGTTCGATTAATTCAGCTTTTCTTAAACTCGAATAACCGCTTAAGTCTAATTCTTTAGCTAATTCTCTTAAATCAGCAACTGTTTTTGCTTCTAAGTCTTCTTGAGAATACTTAGGTTCTGCTTTAGGTGCTGGTTTAGTTTCTTTAACTTCTGCCTTAACTTCTGCTTTAACTTCTTTAACTTCTGGTTTAGCTTCTTCTTTTTTAGGTTGAGAAGTAACTTTTACCACAACAGGTTTGCTTTCGACAGGTTTTGCGACTGGTTTCTTAGCAACAACTACTTCTTCATCTTCTACATCTTCGATGTCAGTACCTTCTAGGTTTTCATCATCTGCTTCTTCATCAAGCGCACTTTCTCCACCTGAAGCTTCGATTACTGCATCAGCCAATTTGTTAACGATTAATCTTACTGAACGTAAAGCGTCATCATTAGCTGGAATTACGTAATCTACTTCATCTGGATCACAGTTAGTATCAACAATACCGAATACAGGAATATCTAATCTTCTTGCTTCAAGAATAGCGTTTCTCTCTTTTCTTGGGTCGATAATGAATAAAGCTTCTGGAACTTTCTTCATATCTTTAATTCCACCTAAGAATTTTTCGAGACGAGCCATTTCTTTTTTAAGATTGATAACTTCTTTTTTAGGTAAAACATCAAATGTTCCATCTTCTTGCATTTTGTAAAGATCTTGAAGTTTTTTGATAGATTTTTTGATTGTTTTGAAGTTAGTTAGTGTTCCTCCTAGCCATCTTTGGTTTACATAGTATTGTCCTGAACGTTCTGCTGCTTCTTTGATAGGATCTTGTGTTTGTTTCTTAGTCCCAACAAACAATACCTTTCCACCTTCTGATGCAATGTCGAATAAAGCTTTGTATGCCTCATCGATCAAGTCGCTAGATTTTTGCAAATCGATAATGTGAATACCGTTTCTAGAAGTGTAGATGTATTTTGCCATCTTAGGATTCCATCTTCTAGTTTGGTGTCCGAAATGCACCCCTGCTTCAAGCAAGGCTTTCATTGAAATAACTCCCATTTTTGTTTCCTCCTTTTTGATTTTTTAGCCTCCACCTAATCATCGCTTAGAACCCACCACTAATTCTAGCAGCTCCCGAGTCTTAAACTCATAGATGTGTGTATTTTTTACGGCTCTTGTATTTTATCAAATTTTTCAACTTAAATCAAGTATTATTTACTGCTATAAAGCTTATACTTATAATAATTACGTAGTAAAGAAAAAAGGGATTAGTTCCCTGTAGAACCAAACCCTCCCAAACGTTTAACTTTAGTGTCATCAGAATCAACCGTCAAGTATTTCATAAAGATTCCTTGGGCAATTCTTTCACCTTTTTTTATTAAAACATCTTCATCGCCATAGTTGTAAAGTATCAACATAATCTCGCCTTCATTATCTGGATTATTATAATAATCAGAATCAATTATGCCAACGGAATTAAGCTTTACCAACTTCTTTTTGAACGATAAGGAACTACGAGGATAAACCTCAAGAACTTCATCTTCTAGCATATATGCTTTTATACCGGTAGGCACAAACTCAAAAGTCTTCTTTTTAACTATGATATCAACTGCACAAGATATATCATATCCAGCACTGCCTTTAGTCTTTCTTTCCGGTAAAGATATTTGCTCATTCTGATATTTTTTTACAACTTCAAATCCTCTTGATCTCATAAGCATCTCCTAAATATGACCGGCGCCGGTTTGTTTGATTTGTTTTAATAATTCTTTTTCAGCTTTTGCTAGTTCAACATTTCTTTCACGATTTTCTTCAATTCGATTTTTTCTAATCTCAATTAAATTATTCATCGCTTCTTCTTTGGATTCACCAATAAAAGCGTCTTGAGCTATACATGTTATTTTATTATGATGATTTTCTACTACCCCGTTAATAACCACAACATAATACACTAAGTTTCCTTGAAACAGCTTAATATAACCCGTATCTATGGTCGAAACAATCGGTAAATGATCTCCTAAGATTTCGTAATCACCATTATTGGATGCGGAAACAATAACCGCATTTACGGTTTCGTTATATAATTCACCATCTGGTGTCACAATTGAAATCTTCATAATTTACCTCCTATTTCATTTTTTCTGATTTTTTAATAACTTCTTCAATGCTTCCGACCAAACGGAAGGCATCTTCTGGTAAATGATCATATTTTCCTTCTAAAATTTCTTTAAAACCTTTAACCGTATCGCTTACCTTTACAAAAGAACCCTTTTGACCAGTAAATTGTTCAGCAACATGGAAATTTTGAGAAAGGAATAATCTAATTCTTCTAGCGCGATGAACAACTAATTTATCTTCTTCTGAAAGTTCATCCATACCTAAAATTGCGATAATATCTAATAAATCATTATATTTTTGTAAAGTTCTTTGAACTTCTCTAGCTACATTATAATGTTCTTCGCCAACTATTTCTGGTGTTAAAGCTCTTGAAGTTGATGCCAATGGATCAACCGCAGGATAAATACCTTCTTCAGAAATCTTTCTTGAAAGGTTTGTAGTAGCGTCTAAGTGGGTAAAAGTTGTAGCTGGAGCAGGGTCAGTATAATCATCTGCTGGTACATATACCGCTTGAATCGATGTAATTGAACCGTCTTTTGTAGAAGTGATTCTCTCTTGCAGAAGTCCCATATCAGTAGCTAAAGTTGGTTGGTATCCAACTGCTGAAGGCATTCTTCCTAAAAGGGCACTAACTTCTGAACCCGCTTGGGTAAAACGGAAAATGTTATCGATAAATAATAATACATCTTGTTTCTCTTGATCACGGAAATATTCTGCCATTGTTAAACCAGAAAGCCCGACTCTCATTCTCGCTCCAGGTGGTTCATTCATTTGTCCAAACACCATGGCTGTCTTTTTGATAACCCCTGATTCAGTCATTTCGTGATATAAGTCGTTTCCTTCTCTTGTTCTCTCTCCAACACCGGCAAAGACACTGATACCGCCGTGTTCTTGAGCTACGTTATTAATAAGTTCTTGGATTAAAACCGTTTTTCCTACACCGGCTCCACCAAAAAGTCCAATCTTACCACCTTTAATATAAGGAGCTAGTAAGTCAACCACTTTAATTCCAGTTTCAAGAATCTCTACTTCGGCATTTAAATCTTCTAATTTAGGAGCTGGTCTATGTATCGGCGCTGTTTCAAAATCACCTTCAAGCGGTAACCCATCAATAGGTTGTCCTAAAACATTGAAAACTCTTCCTAAGGTAACTCCTCCAACAGGAACAGATATCGGTTTACCAGTATCAATAACGTCCATACCTCGAACTAATCCATCAGTAGAATCCATCGCAATCGTTCTTAAAACGCCGCCACCTAAAAATAGCGAAACTTCAAGAGTCAAATTAATTTCTACTCCATGATTATCTTCTGCTTTTACTTTAACTTCTAAAGCATTATTTATTTGGGGCATTCCTTTAGTAAACTCTACGTCAACTACCGGTCCCATTACTTGTATGATTTTTCCTTTGTTAGGCATATTTCCTCCTACTTAACCGCATTGGCGCCACCGATAATGTCGGTGAGTTCAATCGTAATTTGTGCCTGGCGAGCACGGTTATAAATCAGATTTTGTTTACGGATAATTTCTTTAGCGTTATCAGTCGCATTTTTCATAGCTGTCATTCGTGAAGCGTGTTCAGCGGTTTTGGCATCCAGAATTATTCCGTAAAGTGTGTTTTCTAAATAGATTGGCAACAATTGATCGATGACGTCTTCTACTGAAGGCTCAAAGATATAATCGCTTACCATTTTCTTTTTGTCTTTTACTAAATCAGTGACTGGTAGAAGAACTTCTTCTCTTACAACCTGACTCAATGTATTAATATAATCGGTATAAATCATTACAATTTTATCTACCTGTTTATCAAGATATAGACTGATAAATGCTCTCGACATTACTTGAAAATCAATGAACTTGATATCATCCCGTGAATTTATTGATTCTTTGTTCAACAAAGGATAGTTCTTTCTTTTACAGTAACTAAAAGCTTTATATCCAATCGTTCCGATAACAAAATCGATTTTATTATCCTTGATTACATTTTCAAAATATTTTAAAACTTGACTGTTATATGGTCCCGCTAAGCCTCTATCGCTGGTTACTAAAATGTATCCAACCTTCTTTATTTCTCTAGTTTCCAATAATGGATGTGAGTATTCAGGGTTAGTTGAAAGTACATGTTCCAACAATTGCTTAACTTTGGCTTTGATTGGTTGGAAAGCCTTGAATTGTCTTTCCACCTTTCTTAATTTTGAGGCAGAAACCATATTCATGGCTTTAGTGATCTGTGAAGTTTTTTTAGTAGATTCAATCTTCTTTTTGATCTCTCTTAACGAAGCCATGTTCTACCTCCTTTTTAAATAAAGTCTTGAGTGAATCGATCGATTTCTTTCTTTAATAAATCACGATCTTTCAAATCTCTTGTATTTCTAATTTCTTCTAAAACTGGCTTTGCAACAGCGTCAGTTTGGAAGAAACGATGTAATTCAGTTTCATATCTTTTTACATCAATGATTTTTATCTGATCTAAAAATCCATTTGACAATGCAAAAAACGATAGTGCTTGTAATTCAAAAGGCATTGTTTCATGTAATCCCTGTTTAAGAATCTCTACTGTTCTTTCGCCGCGATCAAGTTTTGATTTTGTAGCGTCATCTAAATCAGAACCAAATTGAGTGAAAGCTTCTAACTCACGATAACTCGCTAAGTCTAATCTTAATGTACCAGAAACTTTTTTAATCGCTTTATGTTGAGCTGCTCCCCCAACACGTGACACTGATAAACCTGCATTAATAGCTGGTCTAATTCCAGAATAGAACAATTGTGACTGTAAGAAGATTTGCCCATCGGTAATTGAAATTACATTCGTAGGGATATAAGCAGAAATATCTCCTTCTTGAGTTTCAATAATCGGCAAAGCAGTAATTGAACCCGCTCCTAAAGCATCGGATAATTTAGCAGCTCTTTCTAAAAGGCGAGAATGAAGATAGAAAACATCTCCTGGAAAAGCTTCTCGACCTGGTGGTCTTCTTAGCAACAAGGATAATTCTCTGTAAGCAATAGCATGCTTAGTTAAATCGTCATAAATTATTAATACATGTTTGCCTTTAAACATGAATTCTTCTGCAATCGTAACGCCGGAATAAGGCGCTAGATATAATAGTGGAGCAGGATCTGAAGCGCTAGCTGCAACAATTATTGAAAAATCCATAGCTCCAAACTGTTTAAGAGTCTCATAAACGTTTAGAACTGTCGATTGTTTTTGCCCGATTGCAACATAGATACAAATTACATCTTTTCCCTTTTGATTAATAATTGTATCAACGGCAATTGATGTTTTACCAGTTTGACGGTCCCCAATAATAAGTTCTCTTTGTCCTCTACCAATTGGCACTAAAGCATCTAAAACTTTTATACCAGTTTCCAAAGGTTCGTTAACTGATTGTCTTTCAATAACACCAGTAGCTTTTCTTTCTATTGGTCTGGTTATTTTAGTTTTCACTTCACCGAGACCGTCTAGTGGTTGGCCTAAAGGATTAACAACCCTTCCTATCAACTCTTCGCCGACACCAACCTCAAGAATTTTTCCTGTCGTTTTAACTTCCATACCTTCTTTTACTAGTGTGGAATCATTAAGAAGAATCGCTCCGACATGATTTTTCTCTAAGTTTTGAACCATTCCATATACTCCATCAGGGAAAATTAAGAGTTCACCAGCCATAGCTTTATCAATACCATAAACTAAAGCAATACCGTCCCCAACGGAAATAACTGAACCTATTTGTTCAGTCTTTATTTGTTTTTCATATTTTTTAATCTGTTCTTTTAATAAAGAACTTATTTCTAAAGGGTCGAGTTTCAACTTAATTTCCTCCTAGTAATTGGTTCTTAATTTCATCGATTGTTCTTTTGACAGTTAAATCAATTACTTCTCCGTCATATTCTATCTTTATACCACTAGATAAATTCTTATCGATGATCTCTTCAATTTTTATATTCTTTTTCATTCTGTTTTTTAGTGTTTTTTCAATCTTATTTAAATTTGATTCGCTAAGTTTGATTTTGCTAGTCACTTTTACTAAGACTAAATCCTTAGATTCGTCCAACAGTTTACGGTAAGCAACAACGATATTTTCTAGCAAATCGAATCTTTCATTGTCTATAATCACTTTTAGAAAGTTAATTGTAAGATTATCAAGAGAAAGTTTCTCAATAACTTGATGTTTTTCCTCTTTAGTAATTCGCGGATGTAAAAAAAATTGCCATTCGTTAACATCTAAACCGCTAAAGAAATTATTTAATTCGGAAGCGATATTTTCATGATTATTCGCTTCAAATGCAAGCGAAAAAACCGCATGTGCATATTGATTAGCAACATCGGTCATGATTTTTCACTTCTTTCAAGATCATCGATCAAAAGATTTTGATATGAACTTTCATCTATTTCTTTAGAAACAATTTTCTCAGCCATTAATGCAGCCAATTCAACCGCTTCTTTCTTTAGTTCAGCTTTCGCCTTTACTTTTTCCGCTTCGATTTCTTTTTGAGTTCTTTCTAAAATTTCATTAGCGCTACCCTTAGCTTCAGCAAGAATTCTTTTACGTTCAACTTCAGCCTTTACTTTAGCGTTATCTAAATACTCTTTCGACTCTTGTTTTAATTGATTGTATTCAAATTCATGTTTCTCTTTTAGAATCTTAGCTTCTTCATTTTCTTTTTTAGCGGATTCCATTTCTGTTTCCATAATCTGTTTACGTTTTTCTAAAAAATCTGTGATTCTTCCCCAGAAAAACTTTTTAACAATCAAAACCAAAATCAAAGTAGCAGCAATCTGAACTAGCATGTCTAGAAGGTTAACTCCAAGCGCTTGATCAATAATTTCTTGAACCGCTTGTACTATTCTCTCAATAACAGGCATAAAAGCCCTCCTAAATATCTAATTTTATTGCTTATTTACCAATTAAAATGAATGCAACTAACAACGCATACAAACCAGTTGTTTCTGCAACGGCTTGAGTAACAAGTGTAGTTACCAAAATCTTACCTTGAGCTTCTGGTTGACGTCCTACTGCTTCAGCAGCTTTACCAGCCGCAAACCCTTGACCAATACCAGGCCCAAGACCAGCTACAACGGCAATACCAGCACCTAAGTAAGCCATACCACTACTAAAGTGTTCATTATACTCAGCTGCAAATCTAATAACTGAATCAAAAATCGTTTCAAACATTTATTTTTCCTCCTATTTATATTCTAAGCATCTGAAGCCATAGAAATACTAACTGTTGTTAACATAAAGAATACGAAAGCTTGAATTATTCCGAAGAATATATCAAACACTGCATGCAGGAATACTCCTGCGATAATACCCAAACTCCAATGTAAAGCAGCATATACCATTGTCGCGATTACGGCTCCACCCATCAGATTAACGAATAAACGCAAACCCATAGAAAATGGAGTTGATATTTCCCCGACCAAATTGATTGGTAACATCAAAATAGCCATTGGTTTAACAGGACCTAATAAACCATCAATCTTTTTTACCACTCCAAGATACTTAAATTCTGCTATCTTAATAACAAAGAATGTCATTATAGAAAAAGATAAAGCAACACCTAAATTTGATAAAGGAGCGGTTAAGCCAAATAGAGAAATTGTATTGGCCACTGCTAAGAATGTTATTATTGTAAAAAGATAAGGTGCAAAGAATTTATATGGTTTATAGTTCATATAACTTTGAACCATTTTGTTAAATGTTTCTACTGCCAATATCGCCACTAGGACAACACCTTTAGGAGTTTTGTTAGGATCAAGTTTCTTTACTTTGTTGCCAATTACGATAAATATTATCGATAAAACTGTTACTACTATTAGAGTAGAGAAAACTTGCGGAGATAAAAACTCAAATAATGTAAATTCCAGCAATCTCAATCACTCTCCTTATTAGCAAAAATCAAAGTAACCGGAATCGATATCAATCTAAACGTTAACAAACCAATGAAAGTGTAATAGATATTCCATTCTTCCGGATCACTATAAGCTATATACATAATTAAAGCAAAGAACAAAAATTTAATGATAAACATGAAAATATGTCTCGATTGAATAACTTCCGGTCTTTTTTCATAAATGCTTTTCATAACTCGATAATTCAAAGAATTCATTAACAGACTACTTGCTAATCCTAAAAGAAAACTTAACACATAATTGGTATTTTGAGTTATCAAATATAAAACCAAAGCAAATAAAATCCCATAAGGCCAAGAAAATAGGAATATTTTTTCAATCAGATTTTTCTTTTGAATCAGGTTCTTCATCATCGATATTTCCTTTGCTATACTTTAATGCTCTTACAATCAAATTTCTTAAACCGGCAAAAATTCCGATTACGACAAAAACATAAACTAATACTACTTCTTCAGAGAAGAGTAAACTATCGAGATATTTGCCGATATAATACCCGATTACCATCGCTACAAAAGTCTCGATAAAGAATTGAACAACCATATTAAAAATAAAAAAGGCTGTTTTGTTACTTTTATTTTTCATAATTACTTAGTTCCAAAAAGCCTATCTCCGCAATCACCAAGTCCAGGAACAATGTATCCGACCTTATTTAAGCCTTGATCTATTGAAACCATGTAAATATCTACATCCGGATGTTTTTTCTGAAGCGCTTCAACACCTTCAGGACACCCAACTATACCAACATATCGAATGTCTTTAGCGCCAGCTAATTTAACTCGATCAATGGCAGCTATAACAGATCCGCCGGTTGCCAGCATTGGATCAACCACTAAAACCGTTGCTTCCTTAATCTCTTTTGGAAATTTTGAGTAATACTCATGTGGCATTAAAGTTTCTTCGTCACGATATAAGCCAATGTGTCCGACTTTAGCTGTTGGTATTACTTTTTGAATGCCGTCAACCATTCCCAGCCCAGCTCTTAATATTGGGACAATGACAACGTCTTTAGCTAAAATCTTAACGGTTGTCTTAGAAATAGGGGTTTCAATCTCGATATTTCTTGTTTCTAAATCTCTTGTGACTTCATAAGTTACCAAAGAACCAATTTCGTTTACATTCTCTCTAAAAGTCTTTGTATCTGTTGATTTATCTCTTATTATTGCCATTTTATGTTGAATTAATGGGTGATCAAAAACTACAACTTTACTCATTTTCATTCTCATACTTTCCTATTTTTTCAACTCTTTCTATATGTCTTTTATCTTCAGAATATGAAGCTTGCATATAAATTTGTAAGAAAGACAATACTTCTTCAATTGAGTTAACTCTTGATCCAAAGGTAATGACATTTGCATGATTATGCGTCTTAGATGATTCAGCGGTAAATTTTGTCGATACCACCGCAGCTCTTACACCTTTGACTTTGTTCGCTGCAATGCTCATCCCGATTCCGGTCCCGCAGATTAAGATTCCAAAATCAGCTTTACCCATACTTACTGCTTTAGCAACTAAAACTGCATAGTCAGGATAGTCTGTTGCATCTTTAGAATCTGTTCCAAAATCCATGATTTCATAGTCTTGATTGATTAGATACTTAGCTATTTCTTGTTTATACTCAAAACCAGCATGATCCGCTCCAATAGCAATTTTCAAATTCATCACTCCTTTTATCGTTTATATCATTACAATTATAGCAAATTTAGAGTTCAAATACAATTATAATCTTTATAAGATTATTCAATATAAAGTCTCTTTTTTCAAACCAAAAATGTTTTAAAGTAAATTGAGAATTTCTAGAGGGTGATTTACAATTTTGTCAGCTCCAGCTTGAACTAACTCATTTTCTTTTCTAAAACCCCATAAAACGCCAACACTGTAAAAACCCGAATTAATCGCAGTTAACATATCGGTTTCTGTATCACCGATATATAAAACTTCTTCAGGCTTAATATTTAAAGCGTTTATCAAGTCTAAAGCACTGCTTGCATCCGGTTTAGGTAAAAATTCTTCTTTTTTTCCGTAAACCAAATCAAAAGTCCCTTTTTCAAAATAGTGATCAATTACGTCTACCGTTTGTACGTGAGGTTTATTGGATAAAACGTTTACTGAAACATTCATTTGTTTTAATTTGAATATTAGCTCTTCAATCCCGTCATAAATCTTTGTGTTTACAGTTGATTGTTCAAGGTATATTTCATAATAATCTCTCTTAAGATTATCAAAAACTCTCTTATCTATTCTTCCAGCTTTAATTACTTGTTTAATTAAATTATCCACACCTTTGCCAACAAAATACTTGTATTCTTCTGTCGAAAATTGTGGATAATCATATCTGGCTAAAGCTTTATTCATGGTTATTTTAATATCTTCAATAGTATCTAGAAGTGTCCCATCTAAATCAAAAATTACTGCTTTGTATTTCATAAGTAGTCCTCCAAGTTCATCTGTTTTAAATAACAATCTTTTACTGGTCGATAGGTTTTTCTATGCAAAGCACATGGTCCTAATTCGCATAGTTTTTCAAGATGTAATTTTGTGGGATATCCTTTATGTTTTTCAAAGCCATATCCTGGATATATAAGTGCAAACTTCTCCATAATTTCATCTCTTTTTACTTTTGCGATAATTGAAGCTGCTGCTATTGAGGCTGAAAGACTATCACCTTTAATAATTGCTTCAAAAGGTATATCTTGTTCTGTTAATGGCATGGCATCACTTAAAATGAAGTCAGGTTTTGCCTTCAAATAACTAAGTGCTTTTAACATTGCTAATTTTGATGCTTGGTAGATATTAATCTGATCGATGATATTTGCATCAACATACCCATAAGAATAAAAAAGAGCTTTTTCTTCAATCTCTTTTGCTAAAATAATTCTCTTTTTTTCTGTGAGTTGCTTGCTATCATTTAATCCCGGTATTGGATTATTAGGATCTAGAATAACCGCTGCAGCTAAAACACCAGCTGCTAACGGTCCTCTACCCACCTCATCAACTCCAGCTATCAAATTATAACCCTTATTAATAAGTTCGGTTTCAAACCTCAATAAATTCTTCTTTTCTTTCAAAGCTCATTCTTCCTAACTGGCCATTTCTCAGGTCGTTCAAAAAAAGGTTATAGACTCTTTCGAAATCTACTTCTCCACCACTAATTAAGCAGCCTCTTCTTTTCCCGATAGCTTCTAAAATATCTATTTTTGTTTCCAACTCTTTTAAATTAATTCCATATCTTTTCTCTATGTTATGAGGATAATATTTACATAAATATTCAATTCCAAAAAGCGTTACATCGTCAAGCGGTAATAAACTGTCTTTGATAGATCCTAGCAAAGCCAGTTTCATACCGGTTAATTCATCATCAAATTTTGGCCATAATACTCCAGGGTTATCATAAACTCTCAAGTTATCTCCTGCACTTAAGAAACTTTGCATTTTTGTAACGCCGGGCTTATTACCCGTCTTAACTTTATTTTTTTGCGCTAAATTGTTAATAAACTGAGACTTACCGACATTAGGTATGCCCAAGACCATCGCATTAAAAGGTCTTGATTTCATGCCTTTTGTTTCTTCTTTTTCGATTACTGCTTTTAAAATCTCTTTTGTTTTTGAGTAAATAACGTTTTGCAAATTGTCATTTAAAGAGTTAACAGGTATCGCAGATATCCCTTGGGACCCATAATAATCTACCCATGATTCTGTAATTTTAGGATCGGCTAAATCAATCTTGTTCAACATAACGAGTTTAGGTTTATCTTTAATTATTTCATTCAACATTGGATTTGAGGAAGAAACGGGAATTCTTGCATCCACGAGTTCAAAAACAATATCGATAACTTTCAATTTTTCTTCTATTTGTCTCCTAGCTTTTGCCATATGCCCTGGAAACCATTGAATTTGTTTCATATTAACCACTTCCCATTTTTATTCGCAAGTACCATTAGTCATGTTATAAATTACTTCACCAAGTACATCATCTTTTTCAATCAGGCTAATTACTCTAGAATCTAATGAGTGCTCTCGATTATCTCCTAACACAAAATAATAACCATCAGGTATTATATCATTAAACTCTTGATAACCTACCGGTAAATAACTTTCAACCAATGTTCCGTTAATATATACTCCAGTTTCATTAACAATCAACTCGTCCCCAGGCAACCCAACAACTCTTTTGATTAGAAAATGATCATCCCATTTGACTATCATAATATCGTTTGCAACAAAATCGTCATTGTAAACGATAATTACTGTATCATTATCACAAAAAGTAGGAGACATCGATTCTCCGTCTACTTGAGCTAAAGATACAAAAAAACCATTTACAATAATAGCTACAAATAAGAATATTGGAACTATATTAAAAATATCAGCAACATTTAAAACTTTCTTATAGCCGCTAACATTAGTATTGTACACTTTCTTTAAAGTCATAACCAAAAATATCGAAAAGACAATTATGGCTATCAATATAATTGTGTAAAATAAGAATGAGAAGATATCTGTTATCAAAGAATTAGGGATCATTTCCTCATTCTTTGTCAGGCTAAACATAAAAAGTTGATTTTTCTGTAAATATATAAAAAGAATGATATCAAAAAATAAAAACAAGAAAAAACTGATGAGTAACGATTTCGATTTTTTCATCAGTCTTTTTAATTGTTCTAATTCATTTACCTCTTCAAAATCCATCAATAATCCAACCCTTCGAATATTCTGCTTAACTCTGCATATTCAACTAATACTGTTCTTGGTTTAGTTCCAACATTTTCGGAAACTACACCAAATTTTTCTAAAGAATTAACTATTTGTGTTGCTCGGTTGAACCCGATACCAAATACTTGAGTTATTTTATTTAGAGAACATTTGCCTTCTTCTACAACATATGTAGCCACTTCTTTGAAAAGCTCATCAATCTGATCAAGGTTTTCGAGGCTATTCATTTGCACAACCAAAGCCTCGTGAGTAAACAAATATTCAGGTTCTCTTTGTTCTTTAATGAATTCAGTTATGGCTTCAATTTCATCTGGAGATAGATAAGCTCCTTGAAGTCTGCGAGCCATACCATTTTCAGAGAATAACATATCACCTTTACCAAGTAGTTTTTCGGCTCCAGTCATATCCAAAACAACTGAAGAGTCAGTTGATGAAGGCACTCTAAAAGCAAATCTTGTCGGAATATTAGCTTTAATTGCGCCTTTAAGAATATCAGCTGAAGGTCTTTGAGTAGCTAATAAAACATGGATACCAACAGCTCTTGATTTTTGGGTTAGTTTAAGAATACTTTCTTCAATCTCCGCACCGCCACTAAGCAACAAATCAGATGCTTCCTCTACTATAACGACAATTCTTGGCATTTTTATAAAGTTTGGTGCATCACTTCTTCTTGTATAATAATCGACAACATTAACCGCTTTGAAACGTTTAAGAATATCATAACGGTTTTCCATTTCTTTAATTATCCACTTTAAGGCTTCATTAGCTACGTTAGTTTCATCAATGATTGGTGTTACCAAATGTGGTAAATCAGCAAATTGTTGTAAGTCAACTTTTTTAGGATCAATCAACATAAGTTTAACTTCATCCGGTTTATTTCTTGTGATTAAAGAAACAATAATTGAAGCTATGCATACAGATTTACCAGATTGTGTTGAACCAGCAACTAATCCGTGAGGCATTGATTCGATGGAAGTATAAACTGGTAAAGCGTCAATATCCAAACCAATTGCTAATAGCAATGGATCGTTAGATTTTAAGAATTTTGGATTATCGATTACATCGCCAAAGAAAACAGATTCTCTAACTCTATTTGGAACTTCAATACCAACTGTATTTTTACCAGGTATTGGCGCTTCAATTCTGATTGAAAAAGCGGAAAGACTCATTTGAATATTATCCGAGATTGAAGTGATTTTTTTTGTAGGCACTCCTGATGCAAGCGATACTTCGTATCTTGTTACAGTAGGACCCATTGTATAATTAGTAACTGTGCCTTCGATTCCGAAAGACAACATGGTTTCATTAATAACATCAATGTTTTCTTTAACCCATGAAGGTTCAATATCAGTCTTATTTTCATTCTTTTTGAATAAACTTATCGGTGGTAAGACATATTCTTTTAAAATCCGATGTTCATTTTCAAATGTTGGAGCGATATGTGGTTTCGGTTGATTTTCTTTTTCCGGTTTGTATTCCTCATAAACAAAATCATCCGCAAAACCAATTTCCGGAGTATCTTCAACTACTTCATCACTTTTGAAAATTATATCATCGGCAGACTCTTCTTCAGCTGCTTGATGAATATCTTCTGTTTCATTGTTTTTATCATTGAATAAAAGATCATTTAAAACTTCATCATCAGGATTAGGTTTTGGTTCTTCTTTCGCAGTTGATGCTTTCTCAAAGAACTCATCTACTGGAACAGTCTCAATTGTTCGATGTTCATCCATTATTTCATTTGATGTGTATTTTGGTTCAACCGGTCTTTTTGAATGTAAATCTTCTGGAGTTAAACCCTCTTCAGTGAAAGCTTTTTTATGAGTATTATTATCAATGCTTACAAACTCATAATATGAACTTCCGAAACGCTTTTGCGCTTCTTCTTTTGTTAAGCGTTTCTGCTTTCTGAATATATCGTATTTCTTATCAATATCTCCAGTTCCAGTACGGTCATTCGGTATGTGTACTTCATGTTTGTTTTCAATTCCATATGGAGAAATGAAAGTATTACTCATATTTTTTTTATCTTCAATTGTTCTGATTTCCGGGATGAAAAACGGACGATTGTCCTTGGTTCTTGATGTTTTAGGAACGATTCTTTCCGGTTTGTTCTTTTTACTGAACCACATGTTATTCCTCCTCGGTTTCGATTAATTCATCAAAAGCTTCTTCGGCTTCTATTACTTCTGTCTCAGAATGCTTAAATAAACTCTTGCTGTAAACATTGTTTGTTTCTTCACCTACAATTGCGATTATAAACTTACAGACTTCTTTGGTTACCAAAACTGTTGATGGTTTAATTGCCAAACGTCTAAACCAATATATAGGATTAGAATAGTTTAACACCGCTTTGCCAACTGTTAAAATCTTAGATATTTTTAGTTTTCTATTTAACTTCATTAATTTGGAGTTATCGATAGCTTTTTTCTTGTTTAAAATATCAATTATTGTTGAAATTTTATAACTTTTAAAATGCTTTAAAATTTTACCGTTAACCAATTTTTCGATTCTTTTGGTAATATAATAATTCAACTCTAAAAGTTCTTCGATTGATATTTCATACTTTGGATATTTTGCTTTAGGATAGTAATATTTGGCTATTTCTTCAGTAAGTTCCAAACTCAATTCCAAAGCCACTCTAAAATAAGCATTGTCTGTCAACTTGACTGTTTCTACAAGTTGAGCTTGTTTGGCTTCAATCATTTTAAGAATCTCTTGTTTTTCTATCATTACCGGTAAAGCTGTTAGCCTTTTCCTTTGTTTTCTTCTCGAACTGCTTGTCATAAGGAATGTAATAAATAATCCCAATAAAATAAAACCTGTTAAAGCACCTAATAAAAAATTAGTTACGTCACCAAAGGAGATAGCTAAAAAAGATGAAATTTGCGTTTGTAATACTGCTATTTTTAACATTAAATCAGTCTCCTTTATTAAATAAATTATATCTTAATTCTCAATAATAATCAATGTATATAATCATTTGCATAAATATAATAGGTATGAGATAATTATTCTATAATGAATGAAAGTTTAAGGAGAAAACATATCGATGAACAAATATTTAATCGCTCTTGATTTAGACGGCACAATTCTTTATGACTTTGATTCACTCTCTGAAACACTATGTGATTTCATGAAAGAGGTTCAAAAACAAGGTCACAAAATCGTAATCGCAACTGGAAGACCTTACAGAAGTTCAAAGTTTGTTTATGATCGTTTTGAACTCGATACACCGATAATAAATTATAACGGCGGTTTGATTACTCACCCAAAAAATCCAAACTTTAATCGTGTAAATTATACTGTTGATAAAAATATTATTATTGATATTTGTGATAACAATCATGATCATATTAGAAACGCTTTTTGTGAAGTAAGAGATTCGATCTATGTTGAATGGGAAGAAAAGGAAATCGAACCGCTGCTTCACGTCAAAGGCGCAACTAAAATTCTTTTTGGAGAGTTCAAAGATATTTTGGATAAGGATCCAAATGGCGCAATCATCATTGGTAAACAAGGCCGTGGAAAATTAATAAAAGAATATATCGATAAAACCTATTCTAATAAAGTCTTATCTCGAATTTGGGATTTATCAGGTGAATACGATTCAATAATTGAAGTCTTTACACCGGAGTCAAATAAAGGCCAAGCATTGGCTTATGTTGCTAAATATCTCGGATTTGATCAAAGTCAAACTATTGCAATCGGCGATGGACACAATGATATTGAAATGCTTGAGTACGCTTCTTTAGGAGTAGCTGTAAGAAATGCCCATCCTGAATTAATAAAAGTAGCTAATCTGGTTTTAGATAACACATCAAAAGATGGTGCAGTATATCGGTTTCTATCCGATTTCCTGACTATAAAAAATAATAAAGGCTAAATTTAGCCTTTATTTTTTATTTTTTCTTCTATCTGCACGACTTTGTCGCGGTTGAAAATTACCTGTAGCGATGTTGTTGGACATGTTTTCCATGTTTTTCGGATTCATTCCCGCCATTCTACGCATTAGTTTTGACTGTTTCTCTAACATTGATATCAAACGATTAACTTCAGTTGTTGATCTACCCGAACCTCTTGCTATACGATTTCTTCTTGAAGATGATCTATTAAGTAAATCAGGGTCTTTTCTTTCTTCTTTTGTCATTGAAGAAATAATCGCTTCAATGAAAACCAATTGCTTATCATCAACTTTGTCCATATCAGCTAATTGGCCCATGCCTGGAAGCATTTTTAAAATCCCAGAGAATTTACCCATTCTTTTAATCATTTTCATCTGCTTAAGCAAATCATTATAATTGAAATTGCCACTCATCATTTTTTCCATCATGTTCATGGCTTCTGTTTCGTCTATTTCTTCTGTAGCCTTTTCAATTAAACTTAGTACGTCACCCATACCAAGAATTCTTGAGGCCATTCTTTCTGGATGAAAGACTTCTATTTCTTGAAGTTTTTCACCTGTACCAGCAAATTTAATTGGAACTCCAGTTACTTTTCTAATTGATAATGCGGCTCCACCTCGAGTGTCGCCATCAAGTTTAGTTAAAATACAGCCGGTTATATCCAAAGCTTCATTAAATGTTTGGGCAACATTAACAGCATCTTGACCAGTCATAGCATCAACTGTTAGTAAAATTTCTTGCGGTTTAGTAATCTTGGCGATGGTTTTAATCTCATCCATCATTTGATTGTCAATGTGCAAACGACCGGCAGTATCGATAATTACTAGGCTAAATTCATTCTTTTTAGCATAATCTAATGCTTCTTTGACGATTTTTGTCGGGTCAGTTTTACCCATTTCAAAAACTTCAATTTCAAGTTGTTTTCCAACTGTCTGTAATTGTTCAATCGCTGCTGGGCGATAAATATCAGCTGCAACTAATAATGGTTTTTTATTATTGTTTTTTCTTATCAAGTTAGCTAACTTGCCAGCTGTAGTAGTCTTACCTGCACCTTGAAGTCCAACCATCAAAATTATGGACAAATCATCATCCAGATTAAGTTCGCTAGCCTCTGAACCCATCAGTTTTGTTAACTCGTCATTAACAATTTTAACAACTTGTTGGTCAGGATTTAATCCTTTAAGGATTTTTTCTCCCATAGCGAGTGTTTTAACTTCTTCAGTAAAATCTTTTACAACTTTATAATTAACATCGGCTTCTAATAATGAGAGTCTTACCTCTCTCATCATTTCATCAATATCATTTTCCGTTAGTTTTGCTTTTCCCGTTAGCCTTCTTAATGCCATCTGAAAACGACTTGTCAAATTCTCAAAAGCCATATTACATCACCTTTTCTATTTTTTTAATTAATGTTTTTACTTTAGAAGATAAGTTATCTTCTTCTTTTTTTAGTTCATCCAATAAATCATCAATACTTTTGCTTTTCTCTAAAACTTTTAGTTTAGTTTCTAAGTCTTCTAAATGTTTGATAATATTTTTAATTTGAAGATGAACTGCATTTCTACTAATATTATAAATTTCCGCTATTTCAGCTAAAGAATAATCTTTCAAAAAATAATAATCGAAATATTCTCTTTGTTTTTCAGTCAATAGCTCTTGATAGATATCAAACAATCTATTTAATCTAATTGTTTCTTCTACATCATATCCCATATTTTCACCTACTCAAAAAAATCGGAGAATAAACCATAGATATAATCTTCTATGTCAAAATATTCCAAATCCGTCAATTTCTCACCTAAACCAACGAAACTGATTGGAATTCCCAATTTATTTCTTATCGCTAAGACAATCCCGCCTTTAGCTGTACCATCTAGTTTTGTTAAAATAATCCCAGTAATATCTGTCACTTCAGAAAATATCTGTGCCTGTGAAAGTCCATTTTGTCCAGTGGTCGCGTCAATCACAAGATAGGTTTCGAAACTTTGATTGTTTGTCTCTCTTTTAATGATTCGGTTTATTTTTTCAAGTTCCATCATCAAGTTCTTCTTGTTTTGTAATCTGCCTGCAGTATCGATTAACAATACGTCGATATTCTTTTGTTTAGCTTGTTTAATTGCGTCAAAGATAACGCTTGAAGGATCACTACCAGCATCTTTGGCAACAACCTCAACACCAACTCTTTCCCCAAAAACTTTGAGTTGATTAATAGCGCCAGCTCTAAATGTATCTCCCGCAGCCATCATAACCGACTTACCTTCATTTTTGATTCGATAAGCTAACTTACCAATTGAAGTTGTTTTTCCAGTACCATTAACGCCGACAAACAAAATTACCGTTAATCCTTCTTTATTATATCTAATATTCGTATTAACAACTTCGTTCTTTAAATATAATTCAAACATTTGATCAACAATTATGTTTTCTAAATCCAATGGCTTTTCTATCTTGTTATTTCTTACTGTTTGACGAATATTCTCTACGAACTCCACAACTGTATCAACACCGATGTCAGCCATAATGAAAATTTCTTCCAATTTCGAATATAAATCCTCATCAATTTTTTTCGATTTTTCTAAAATATCTTTTAAAGAAGACAAAGATTGATTTCTTGTCTTCATCATCCCAATTTTGAATTTTTCAGCTTTTTGTCTTTTTTCTTTATTGCTAAAGAGTTTAGAAAATAAACCCATAGTTTCACCACCTAAAAAATCTATATGTATTATATCATAGATTTAATATTTTACTAAATAATTAACAAAAAATTCGCCCCAGATAACTGAGACGAATTTAGGAAGGGTAAGTGTTTATATAACACTTTAGGGAAATTAACTACTTGAAGTAGTTGTACCCATATATTATCATATTTTTTTATACATAACAAATGAAGTTTTTGTGAAGATTTTTAAGTTTTAATGCTTGTGATTACAATCGGATCCATCCAGACAAAAAACTTCATCTGATTCGTTTTTAACTACAACGCTTTTACACTTAGGGCATTCTTCTTCGACAATTTTCAAAGGTGAAATATATTTACATTTTGGAAATCTTGAACACGCTAAGAATTTATTGCCTTTGTTCTTACCTTTTTTAGCTACTCTTACTACAAGAGTTCCTTCCTTACATTCCGGACATGTAACATCGGTATCAAAAGTTGGTGTTTTTTCTTTTTCTTGAGGCTTAATATACTTACATGTAGGATAATTTGAACAAGCTTCAAAATCCCCATATTTCCCTGTACGCCAAACCATCGGTT
The DNA here is from genome assembly GCA_002345505.1 of Caryophanales bacterium UBA2289. Lineage (GTDB taxonomy): Bacteria > Bacillota_I > Bacilli_A > Izemoplasmatales > Hujiaoplasmataceae > UBA2289. Next base: position 17,004 of record DDWJ01000022.1, on the reverse strand, counting down.
CGCCACAAACTGGACAGACTTCCCCAGTTTCTTTAGCTTTAACTTTAACCATATGCTTCTGTGCATTTTCTACCAAAGGCATAAAGTATTTATAGAATTCTTTTAACACTTTTAGTTGTTGAATCTCGCCATTTGCAATATTGTCTAGGAATTCTTCCATTTCTTTTGAGTAATTAACACTGATAAAATCAGAGAAAAATTCGTCAAGTTGTTCGGTAGTTAGAATTCCTTGTTCAGTAGGAATAAGTTTTGTTTTGTTTTCTACTTTAACATAACCACGATCTTGAAGAGTCGTTAATGTGTTTGCGTAGGTAGAAGGTCTTCCTATACCTAATTCTTCCATATCTTTAATCAATTTAGCTTCAGTATAACTTGATGGCGGATTGGTAAATAATTGTTTATCATAGACTTCGTCTGCTTTAATTTCATCATTCTCTTTAAAAATCGAAAGGTCAGACAATTTATCGCTTGATTCATCTTCATAATCTCTAGTAAGTTTTAAGTAACCATCAAAAATCGGTTTAGAACTTGAAGCTTTGAATTGATTATTATTATTTTCGAAAATAACGGTGGTAACTTCGTTAGTTGCCGGACTCATTAATGATCCTAGAGCTTTATCATAAATTAGTTTATAAATTTTATATTCTTGAGTCTTAAGTTTGTGTTTCAATGACTCTGGTGTTCTTTTTAAACTTGTAGGCCTAATCGCCTCATGAGCGTCTTGAGCATTCTCAGCATTCTTAGGTTTTCGGTAATAGCCTAGATATTTTGAACCGAAAGTTTCTTTGATGAAATGTCTCGTATCTTCAATAAATGTTTCCGATAATCTGGTTGAGTCAGTACGCATATAAGTGATAAGACCAACTGTTTCACCGTCAATATCCATACCTTCATATAGCTTTTGAGCAATCGCCATTGTATGTTTTGAAGACATTTTATATTTTGATGAAGCCGCTTGATATAAAGCTGATGTTGTTAGTGCAGGTCTTGGATATGACTTGCTTTCTTTAATCTCAACACTAGCTACTTTAAAATACTCTTTTAAACCTTTTAATATTTTATTAGCCTCATCAGATGTTTTAATTTCCGCTTTTTCGTTATTGATTTTCGATAGTTGCGCTTCAATTTCACCGAATTTTGCATAAATTTCATAATATTCTTCCGGAACGAAATTGCTTATTTCTTTTTCCAAATCAACTATTAGTTTTAAAGCAGCTGATTGAACTCTACCCGCTGATTTTGACTTGATTTTGGAATTTAGTAATTTTGAAAGCTTGAATCCAATAATCCGATCCAACATTCTTCTAGTCTCTTGAGAAGATACCAAATCCATATCAATATCTCTTGGGTTTTCAAAGGCTCTTAGAATAGCATCTTTGGTTATTTCGTTGAATTCAACTCTTCTAACTTTCTTATTGCCAATTTTTAATGTATCGTACAAATGCCAAGAAATCGCTTCACCTTCGCGATCCGGGTCGGTCGCTAGATAGATTTCTTGGGCAGTGCTAATTAATTTATTAAGCTCATTTACAATTTTCTTCTTATCAGGTTGAATTTGATAATTTGGAGTGAAATCATTATCAATATCAATACCTAATCCTCCCTTTCCAGTCGTAGCCAAATCTCGGATGTGACCAACACTTGCAGTAACTAAATAATCTTTACCTAAGTATTGTTTAATCGTTTTTGACTTGGATGGAGATTCTACGATTACAACTTTATTCGCCATAATTCACCTCGCCCTTATATAATATACGCATAATTTTTCAATTGTCAACTTTTTTTATTTGAGAAAAATGTATACTTTTTTCTTAATAATATATATATTATTATCACAAATTAAAAAGCGAGATTATTCCCGCTTCATTTTAAAACCCAATAAAAATAAATGTCATTCGATCTTTCTTTTGCATATCTTTTAAAGTAATAACTCTTGCGTCTGGAAAATAATTTTTAGCTATTTTTTGAAGTTCTTCCATTTTGTCATAGGCATGCTCAAAAGCTATCATTGCTTTTTCTTTTAATATTTGATTTGCATCTTTGAGGATTTGACGATAAAAATCAAGTCCATCTTCTCCACCAAATAAAGCAATATGAGGTTCGTTATCATAGATTATCGGATCTACTTCTTCTTTATTTGGGATATATGGTGGATTAGAAACTAAAATATCATATTTTTTCCCAAACAAAGGCTTAAGCATATCGCCTTGAATAAAATCGACTTTAGCATCTAAGTTCAAAGCATTTTCTTTTGCTAAAGCCAAAGCTTCAATACTAATGTCTGTAGCGGTTAAAGTCATTTTACTCTCTTCTTTGGCTAGAGCTATAGCTAAACATCCAGAACCAGTTCCTACATCTACAACATCCACCGCTTCGCCATTAAAAAGTTCATCATAATAAAGAAGAGTGTTTGCGACTAATTCTTCTGTTTCAAAGCGTGGAATTAAAGCTGTATTTTTTACTAGAAACTTATATCCATAGAAATATACATACCCGATGATTTGTTGAACAGGAATGTTTTTTTCAAGATACTTTTCCAAAACTTCATGAAAACTTTTGATTGAGGTTTCCGGCATTTCTTCTTCATATTTTAAATATAGTTCGCTTGGTGAAAGTTTAGAAAACTCAAGAAAAAGAAGTTCAGTAGCGCTTGTTTCTTTACCTTTTTTTCTGGTAAGAGATTTAGCGTTTTTTAGAACTTCTTTATAACTCAACATTATTGTTTTGCCAACTTTCTTTTTTGTTCTTCAGATATTAAAGCTTCAATAACTGAATCTAGCTTTCCATCTATTATTCTGTCTAATTGTTGGATTGTTAAGTTTATTCTATGATCAGTAACTCGGTTTTGCGGATAGTTGTAAGTTCTAATTTTTTCACTTCTATCCCCACTACCAATTTTAGACTTTCTTTCTTCGCCTTCTTTTTCAAGTTTAGCTTGTAACATTTGGTCATAAAGTCTAGATCTCAAGATTCTCAAAGCTGAAGCTTTATTTTCATGTTGAGATTTCCCGTCTTGACATTGAGCGACTGTATTTGTCGGTACATGCGTTACTCTAACTGCAGATTTTGTGGTATTAACAGATTGGCCGCCTGGTCCTGATGAGCAGAAAGTATCTACTCTAACATCTTCCATGTCCAACTCAAAATCAATCTCTTCCGCTTCCGGCAATACTACTACCGTTGCAGTTGAAGTATGAATTCTTCCGCTAGATTCTGTTTGCGGTACTCTCTGAACGCGATGAACTCCAGATTCATACTTTAAATATGAATAAACGCTATCGCCTGTAACCATAAACTCTATCTGACTAAATCCGCCAGCTTCTTTTTGTTCAGCGTACAATAATTCGATTTTCCAATCCATTGCTTCAGCATATTTTGAATACATTCTGAATAAATCCCCGGCAAAAATATTGGCTTCATCTCCACCAGCTGCACCACGGATTTCTACGATAACATTCTTTTCATCGTTTGGATCCTTCGGTATTAGTAAAAGTTCTAACTCTTCTTCTAATTGAATCATTCTTTCTCTAGCCGATTCAAGCTCCATTTCAGCCATTTCTTTAATTTCAGGATCCTTGTCTTTAGACATGTCTTTTAAGCCGTCTAGGGATTCTAAAATTTGTTTATATTCACGAAATTTCAATACTGGTTTTTCTAATTTTGAATATTCCTTAGCTAATTCAGTAACTTTCTTTATATCGGTAGCGATCTCTGGTTTACCCATTAAAGTACCGATTTCTACGTATCTATTCTCAAGTTGTTCTAATCTTTCTTGTAACATTGTGTATCACCTTTCTTAGTCACCGGAATAAGAGTTGAATTTAGAAGTTTCCTTATTAAAAATTAATTGGAAATCCCCAGGCGTTCCATGCCGGTTCTTCGCAACTGAAAATTGCGTTAAATTTCTTTTTCTTTCATCATCATTGTCTTCGTCTTTAACATAAAGGAAGATGATGATATCAGCATCTTGTTCAATTGATCCAGACTCTCTCAAGTCAGACATTTTTGGACGTTTATCGTCCCCTTTACGTTGTTCAATACTTCTTGATAACTGACTTAAAGCTACTACTGGTACCTTTAATTCACGAGCCATTTCCTTTAGAACCCGAGATATTTCTGATACTTCTTGAACTCTATTACCTTTATAAACTCCAGAACCACTTAATAATTGCAAGTAATCGACAATAACTAAATCTAAAGTTCCGTTTTGTTTCATCTTACGACATTTGCTTCTCAAATCCATAACTTCAACAGTACCGGAATCATCAAAATAGAGATTAGTATCTCTTAAATTGCTTACAGCAGCTTGAAGTCTTTCCCATTCTGATGCGGAAAGATCTGCTTTTCTCAGTTTTGTATTTGAGATTTGCGCTTGAGCACTAAGAAGTCTTAGTAATAATTGTTCTACGCCCATTTCCAAAGAGAAAAAAGCAATGTGCGGTCTTTTTTCCAAAGAACCGACATTCAATGCTAGATTCAAAGCGAAGGCTGTCTTACCAACACCTGGACGCGCTGCTATAATCAAAAGGTCGGAAGGTTGAAGACCTAAAGTATAGTTATTAAAAGCTTTATATCTTGTGTCTAGTCCTGTAACATTGTCGACAACGCGTTCTCTTTCAGCTAGTTTATTGATAGTTTCCTCAGCAATATCAGCTACTTTTACGAAGTCGGATGTTCGGCGATTCTTAGTTATTTCAAAAATTTCTTTTTCTACTTGGTCGATAAAATGAGGCGCGTCTTCAACCTGTTTTGATTGAACTATAAGATCATTAAATTTTTCTTGTAGTCTTCTTAAAACTGATCTATCTTTAACGATATTTACATATTCTAATAGGTTGGCTGTTGAAGGAACCACGGAAGCGAGGTTGATGATATAATCTCTACCACCAACTTTTTCAAGGTTATTAATATTCTCTAAATATGTGATTACAGTAATAATATCAATAGCGTTGTTATTATGAAATAGTTTTAACATCGCTTTATATATTATTTGATTGCTAGGACTATAAAAATCATCAACTAACAATTTGTCAGCAATAACATGCATCTCATTATTATTGAAGAAAACAGAACCTAAGACAGATTCTTCCGCTTCTAAGCTATAGAGCAATGATTCCATAATTTACCTTCCTATTCTTGTTCAAGGACTTGTATACTTATATTGGCGTTAACATCCTTATGTAGTTTTATGCTAACATCATAATTCCCTAAAGAATTGATATTATCATCTAAATCTATTTTTCTTTTATCAATTGAAATATTGTAAACTTTCTTTAATTCATCAGCTATTTGTTTTGAACTGATTGAGCCAAACAATTTTCCTGATTCACCAATTTTAACATAAAGTTTAATTGGACTCTCTTCAATATCCTTCTTTAATTCTAAGGCGTTTTGATATTCTTTATTAGCATCTTGTTTTTGTTTTTCAATCTCTTCATTAAGACTCTTTAGGTTTGCTTGGTTAGCAGCTATAGCATGCTTTGATGTTAGAAGATAATTACCGTATCCAGTAGCTACTTCGATAACATCGCCTTTCTTGCCTTTACCTTTTACGTCTTTTATAAGAATTAGTTTCATTATTGTATCCTCCTTATAATTTTCATGGATAATTTGTTCAATTTCATGTGCAATTTTCTCTGGCGAAGTATCCTTAACTTGTGCTGCGGCGTTATTCATATGTCCGCCACCACCAAATTTTTCCATGACAATTTGAACGTTGAAATTGTTGATAGAGCGTGCTGAAACCGCAACTGTTTCATTACTGATGAAACCAATCGCAAAAGCAGCTATAATATTATCGATTTCTAGTAGTTCATCAGCGGTTTTAGCTAGTTGGACTCGATCGGTAATATCTTGTTTTTCAAGCAAGGTAATCGCAAAATGATTATTGATTATCTTTGCTCTGTTAACCAAATTGGATTTAGTTTTAATGTCATCCAACGATTCTCTTAAAATCAATTTAGCCTTTCCAGGATCAGCGCCAAAAAGTCGTAGTTTTGCCGCTGTTTCAAAGGTTCTAGCTCCGGTATGAACTGTAAAATTGTTCGTATCAATCATCATTCCGGCTAACATAATTGTTGCTTCAAAAGGGTCAAGTTCAACTTCTTCTCTAAAGAAATCGATTAATTCTGTGACAAGTTCAACTGATGATGATGCATATGGTTCAACATAGTTCATTAACATATCGGTTATAGCATTATCGAGTCTTCTGTGGTGATCAATCACAACAATATGTTTTGTTTTTTCTGTAAGTAAAGGTACATTCGATTGTGATGGAGAATGATGGTCAACCAAAACTAATAATGAATTATGGTTAATTTGTTCTAAAGCATCTTCAGGGTCAATCAAATAATCAAGCAATTTAATATATTCTTGATTCAACATATTAATTAACTTTGCAGTAGTCTGATCAACATTATCGAAATCTAATACTATTTTGGAATTCTTGTTTTTAGTTAAAGCCATTTCTAATAAACCAACGGCTGCTCCTAAGGCGTCTAAATCGGTTCCTTTATGAGGCATAATAAAGATATTGCTTCTTTCATTAAAGAAATCTTCAAGTGCCCTTGAATTAACTTTGGCTGAAATCTTTGATCTTTTTTCTACTGTATTAGTTTTTCCACCAAAGAATTTTATTGGTTGATTTTTAAGGTTAACAACCGCTTGGTCTCCACCACGGGCGATTGCCAGTTTTAAAGCTTCTTCAGCTGCTTCTCCTAGTTCTGGTGGCGAAACTTCAAAAGCCGCTATCCCAATAGAAAGAGTAACTCTAACATCATTATCATTAGCTATTTTACTGATGATATTCAAAATTGTAAACTGATTTTTCATCAACTCATCGAGTTTTTTTCTGTCCATCATAATAACAGATTTTTCTGGTCTTAAGTTAATAAAATAGATATTGTTTGATGAACACCATGAATTAAGAGCTGACAAAAGTAGCCCTTGGATGTTAGCTTTTACTTGAAAGTCAAGATTAGAAGTAGCCTCATTAAAATTGTCTAAACTCATTACCCCAATAACATCAGAAAAATCATAGTATTTTTGTTTTATCATCTCTCGATCAGTGACTTCGAAAAGATAAATGGCGTTATTTTTTGGATAATGAACCGCATCATAAATCTTATCATAAACAGCTGTTGTAAATTTACCGATTCGCTTTGAAACATTTTCAAATAAATCTCTATTTATAACTTTTAAAGTTCTATCAACCAAAGCGTTTGAAAATATTTCTTTAGCAAATGCATTGGCATAAACAATATTAAATTCTTCGTCATAAAGAATAATCCCTATAGGTAAACTTGAAAGAGCTATTTCTTCAGAATTAAAACGTCTTTTTTGAAGACTATTCATCTCTCTGATTCTATTTTCTAGTTCGTTGATTCTGACTTTTCTTGTTTTGTTTAGATAATGAGACACAATTAGAGAAACAAGGAAAACTAAAATTAGGATGTTATAGAAAATAAAATATATTAGATTAAGGCCTGGAATTATTAAAAAGACACCTTCTGGAAAAAGGAATAAATATCCAGCTGCTATAAGAATTACAAAGATTATGAACCAAAAAATAATTTTTGTAGTCTTAGTTTTTTTCATCTGTAACCTCGCTTGAATTCATAATATGATATTATATCATAATCCCACTAAAAAATAAACTTGAAAGGGTAGAAAAACATTTTGATATTCAATGTTTTTTTTCGCAAAGAAAAAACCTACATAGGTAGGTTTTAAATTCCAAGTTTAGTACTATTCTTTTACATATGGTAACAAAGCCATAAAGCGTGCTCTTTTAATTGCAGTCGCTAAATGTTTTTGATAATATGCGCTTGTTCCAGTGACACGTCTTGGTAGAATTTTGCCTCTATCTGAAACGAATTTTCTTAATAATTCGAAATCTTTAAAATCGATATATGTGACTTTATTTTCAGTAAAATAGCATCTTTTTCTATTTCTACGGCCTCTAGATTTAAATCCTGGTCTAGCCATTATTTATTCCTCCTTTTTTAGAATGGTAAGTCATCTTCAACGTTGTTGAAAGTCCCTGTATCAATATCATTGTCTTCATTTTTCGCATCATATGAATCGTCAGTTCCCGATGACTTTGAATCTAAAAACACCACTGAGTCACATACAATTTCTGTGACATAACGTCTTGCGTTAATTTTTTCATCCATGTAGTCACGTGTTTGTAAACGGCCTTCAATGGCAACCATCGAACCTTTGTTTACATACTTAGCAACGTTTTCTGCTTGTTTACGCCAAGCAGTACAGTTGAAAAAGTCAGCATTTTTGTCATTATTTGTGTTATTAGATTGAAACGGGCGATTGACTGCTAAAGAGAATGAGCATACAGGAATATTGTTTGGTGTGTATCTTAATTCAGGGTCTCTTGTTAGTCTCCCGATAAGTACAACTTTATTAAACATTCAATTTTCCTCCTAAGCTTCGTCTCTAGCAATAACGATATGGCGAATGATATCTTCACGGATTTTCATTACGCGATCAACTTCATTGATTGCTTCGATTGGTGCAACTACGTTTAAAACAACATAGTAACCTTTTGTAAAATCGACAATCTCATAAGCTAGATCTCTAATGCCCCATTCATCAACTTTTGCTTCTTGAGAACCATTGCTAGTTAGAATTTGATTTAAGTTCATAATTAAATCTTTTCTCGCTTGTTCTTCAAGATTAGGACGAATGATGTACATGATTTCGTATCTTTTCATACTTATACCTCCTTTTGGTCTTTTGGCTGCTTATAGCAGCAAGTGAGATAAATCACAACGATGTATTATATCATACTTAAATAATTATGTCTAGAAAAAAAACACCTTTTCAGGTGTTTGTTTTTAACTAGTTTGTTGTTGTTTCTAAAACAGTTGTTGGAGCTTCTGTAGTAGGTTCTTCAGTAGTTGGATTTTCTTCTGGGATGTATCTTCCTTGGAATATTTCTACTACTTCTTCGTAAACTTCTGCATCAGCTATCAATAAACAATTGCCGTTAATGTAATCAGCTTCATCCAATCCTTCAACAAGGGCTTGTAATGTTGGGCTTTGGTCTAAAACTTCATTCATTCTTGCTTCTGATTCAAATTCAATTACGACAACAACAATATCTCTTGAATCTGTGAATGCATAAACAGAAAATCCAATCACATTTGCAATTTGATTGATTGTAACTGTTGTTACTGCATCTAAAGTTGATGTGGTTGTAATGTCGTTGAATTCTTCTGTTGTAACTGTAGTTTCAATAATTGTGATGTTTAAGTCTTCAACAATCGCATCTACATCGCTAAATAAAAGGGAATCCCCTTTAAAGTTATATTCATAATAGTTGTAACCAGCTTCTTTAAAGTTCTTTGTAATTTTGTTGATAGAACTACAAGCAGTCAAACTACCAATTAATAATACAAATGTTAATAAAACTAAAAATTTCTTAAATGTTCTCATAAATGCACCATCCTAAAATATAATATTTCATATTATAACTATCTCTTGAAAATTATATCTTAATCAAGGAGATAAGTCAATAAAAATTCTTTTCGTTACTTACTGTGTTTTCTTTCTAAAAGGGATTAACATTGATACTTTTTCTTTGTATTCTTGATAACCTGGTCGGTTTTGTAATTTCTTCTCCATCATTGGAATTGATATAAACATAAATAGAAGAATCATTAATATTGGATATGCGATATTTTTGTTGATAACTCTAACAAAGGAGAAATACATTAAATATATACCGATCCAAAATGTCAATTCACCTAGATAATTAGGATGTCTTGAATACTTCCAAAGTCCTTCATCAATACAGCTACTTTTTGTTTTATTGTTCATGCGGAAATCATACATTTGTTTATCGGCTATAAACTGAATTGCAGCTGCTGACAAAGACAAAATAAACCCGATGATAAATATTGCATTGATACTTTGATATTGCATTACATCATGAGCATTAATTAGTTGAATGTAAACTACCAAAGTTGGAATCATATGTATCCCAAAAAAATTTGTCACAAAATAAAGTTTTGGAGCTTGATTTCTTAAATGCGTATAGCGCCAATCTTGGTGTTTAAAATCACTCCAGTTTTTCCACCAGTTTAGAGTCAACCGAATTCCCCACACTAAAACTGCAATTAACAATAAGATAACATTGATACTTAAATTCTTGTAAATCAAAATCCATTCAATAACAATTACAATTGGAATAACACTCCAATAAGGATCGTAAAGCGAAGCATTTTTGGTAATGTTACTAAAAAAGAATATAACTACTGTCATAAATACAGTTGAAGCAAGCGTTGTTAAAACGATATCATATTCATTATTGATGCCATATAAAAGCGTTAAAGCTCCGATGAATATCGCCAATAAATAAGTGACTAGAAAAACCCATAATGTCTGTTTCTTCGTCAAAGATGTCAACTCCATAACTATCCTCCAATTTTCAGTATTAAAATTGTAACATATTAATAATGATAATTAAATCAGTCATTAAATATTTTTTAAATATTTTGTGATGTAATCAAAACAGAATTTAACTGTTTCTAAACGAACTGTTTCTCGATCGCCTTCAAAGTATTTTAAGAACAATTCAATTTTTTCACCAATCATTATCCCAATATATACTTCCCCAACTTTTCTATCTTTTTCCACATTAGGTCCAGCTATGCCAGAAACAGCCACTAAGATATCAGATTTAGTTTTTTCTTTTAGACCGTCAAGCATTTCTTCGATTGTCTCAAACGAATAAACCGAATAATCCTTTATCGTTTTTTTCTCCACATTTAATGTTTCGATTTTAGCTTCATCAGAATATACTATATAACTTTTTTCAAAAATCTTAGATGCATTAGATTCGTTTGTTAAGGAACTAGCTAAAAGTCCGCCTGTCATCGATTCAGCGAAACTTATCTTCTTTGATTTTAGTACTGATAGCTCAATAATTTGTTGAGCCAATAAACTGATATCATTTCTAAGATTTTCTTTCATAATCATTACCTCTAATTAGATATTGAATCTAAAATGAAATACGTCTCCGTCTTTAGCTCGATATTCTTTGCCCTCAAGTCTAAACTTACCCATTTCTTTGGCTTTAGATTCAGAACCAGCTATAATCAAATCTTCATAGCTGATAGTTTCAGCGCGAATAAATCCTTTTTCAAAATCACTATGAATAATTCCTGCACACTCAGGCGCTTTCATGCCATCTTTAAAAGTCCAAGCTCGAACTTCTTTTTCTCCTGCCGTAAAGAATGTTTTTAGTCCCAACACTTCATAACTAACGCTAATTAATTCATCTAGACCTGATCTTTTTATTCCAAGTTCTTCCATAAAAAAGCCCTTTTCTTCTGGATCTAATTCTTGAAGTTCTTGCTCTATTTTAGCACTAATTACGACAACATTGGCTTGATCTTTTTTGGAAACTTCTTGTACTTGTTTAACATAGATATTGTTTGAATAATCATTAATTTCACTTTCAGAAATATTGCATACATAAAGAATTGGTTTAGCTGTTAAAAAAGAGAAGTTTTTGATTAATTTCATTTCATCATCGCTTAAATCTTGAGCTCTAATTGGTATTTCGTTTTTTAATCCCTCAAGAATTTTTTCCAATAAAATATATTCTTCTACAGCTTCATTGTCTAGTTTCAATTCCGCTCTTTTTCTAATTTTTGGCATTCGTTTTTCGATAACTTCCATATCTGCAAATATCAATTCAATCATAATTGTTTCGATATCTCTTAATGGATCCACACTGCCATCAACATGTACAACATTATCATCATCAAAACATCTGATTACTTGAACAATAGCATCAGTGGTTCTAATATGCGATAAAAATTGATTACCGAGTCCCTCGCCTTTAGATGCGCCTTTAACTAAACCGGCGATGTCTCTAAATTCAAAAGTTGTGTAAATGGTTTTTTTTGGATTATACAGTTTTGTCAACTTGTCAACCCTTTCATCCGGCACTTCTACGACTCCAATGTTTGGCTCGATAGTCGCAAAAGGGTAATTTGCGGCTAAGACTTTTGCTTTAGTTATTGCATTAAAAAGGGTCGATTTACCAACGTTTGGTAAGCCGACAATCCCTGCTGTTAATCCCATAAATTCTCCTTCAATTCTTTTGACAAGTTAAATAGTTTAACTGTGTTTTTGTAGGTTCTCTGTTCAACCTCTTGATAAGAAATATTCCTAATTGTGGCTATTTCTTTAACAATATACTTCAAATTCTTCGACTCATTCGTTTTGCCTCTATTAGGTGCTGGGGCTAAATAAGGTGAGTCTGTTTCAACTAAAAGATAGTCCAAATCAATTTTCTCAGCTATCTCCTTAGGTACTTTTGCATTCTTGAATGTTACTGGTCCGGCTAAAGAAATATAGAGGTTTAAATCGGTAAATTTTTTTACATATTCAAATGATCCTGAGTAACAATGCATAACTCCAGATAATTCTTTATCTTTGTTTTCTTTGATGATTTCATATGTATCATTTATAGCATCCCGCATATGAACAACTATCGGTAATTTATATTTATTAGCTAGTTTAATTTGCTTGATAAAAAGATCTTTTTGTTTGTCTTCAAAAGAACGGTCCCAATAATAATCAAGACCCATCTCGCCAATCGCTTTAACTTTTGGATGATTTAAGTTAGCTTCAAGCCATTCTAAATCACTTTCTTTATAATGTTTTGCTTCGCTTGGATGAATGCCGATAACCGCAAAAACTTCTTCATACATTGACGCAATGTCTAATGCAAGTTCAGAAGATTCTTTGTCATATCCTACACATATGAAGGCTTTAACACCTTCTTTTTTTGCGTTTTCGATTATCTCTTCAACACGTGGAAAAAGCTCAGTGTCATTTAAGTGAACATGAGAATCTATAATCATAAAATTACCTCGATTTAATTTAAATTGTCTAAATAAAATTTAGCTAATTTTTCTTTTGTAAATCCGAAATACTCTTGTACTTCTTCACCTTTGCCGCTTCTACCAAACTCATCAATTCCATAAACGATATCCGCAAACTCATACCAACCTAAAGTTGAACCCATTTCTATAGCTATTATAAGCTTATCTTCCGGCAAGACTTCTGTTCGATAATCTCTTGATTGCTTAACAAACAATTCTCTTGAAGGCATAGAAACAACTCTAACGTTTATATTGTTTTCTTGCTTTAATAATTCCGCTGTCTCTACTGCTAATTCTACTTCAGAACCAGTAGCTAATAAAATAGCTTCGAAATCTTTACCACCATAAACAGTATAAGCACCTTTTTTGAATGTGTCATAGTTAACAGTGTAATCAACTTTAATATTTTGCCTTGTTAAAGCTATTATATTTGGTGTTTTTTTAGCTTCTAGAGCATACCTAAACGCATGTCTTACCTCATTTGCGTTTCCTGGTCTAAAAACATTGATGTTTGGCATCGCTCTAAACATAGTAAGCTGTTCTATTGGTTCATGAGTTGGACCATCTTCGCCAACCGCCACAGAATCATGGGTGAAAATATATGTCGCTGGTATATCCATTAATGCCGCAATTCTTATTGCTGGTTTCATGTAATCTGAAAAGATAAAAAATCCACCACTAAAAGCTTTTAAGTTATGAAGAACCATACCATTGATAATGCCCGCCATAGCGTGTTCTCTAACACCAAAATTGATGTTTCTTCCGGTGCGATTATCAAAATCGAAATCACCATTGACCCCTTTAACCTTTGTAGAAGATGTTAAGTCTGCACTACCGCCAATTAAAGCTTTTGAGTGTGGAGATAATGTGTTAATTAATTTGCCGATAGTGACTCTAGTGGCTTCATTAACACTATTTTCTTGTGGTATAAGTTTATCGAAATCTATATTAATGTCATTACTCATAATTAAAGATAGTTCTAGAAACTCATTTGGATACTTTTCTTGATACTTTACAAGATTTTCTTCCCAAATTTTATTAAGTTTTTCACCTCTAGCTTTAAATGAACTTTTAAAATCTTCGTAAACTTCTTCCGGAACAACAAATTCTTTATAGTCATAACCTAATGATTTTCTCATGTTAGCTGTTTCTTCTGTCCCAATAGGTGAACCATGTGTTTTTGAAGTTCCAGCATTTTTTGAGCCGAATCCGATTATACTTTTTACTTCTATAAACGAAGGCTTATCGCTTTTTTTAGCTTGTTCAATCGCTTTTGATAAATCCGTTAAATCATTAGGCTCATTTACTATCTGATAATCCCAATTCATTGATTCAACTTTAGCTTTTATATCTTCATTTGTAGCTAAATGTGTGGGTCCATCAAGTTGGATATCATTAGAGTCAAACAACAGAATCAACTTGCTTAATTTAAGTCTTCCGGCTAACGCCATCGCTTCCATAGCTACGCCTTCTTGTAAATCTCCATCACCACATAAAGCATATGTATAATGATCAATTACCGTTATATCTTCTTTATTGAAACTTGCGCTCAAATAACTTTCTGCAAGAGCGTTACCTACACTCATGGCAATACCTTGTCCTAAAGGTCCTGTGGTTGAATCAACTCCTGGAGTATGACCAAATTCTGGATGTCCTGGTGTAATACTTCCGAGTTGTCGGAAATCCTTTAATTCCTCAATGCTTAAATTATAACCGCACAAATGTAATGTTGCGTATAAAAGCGCGCTTCCATGACCTGCGGCTAAAAAGAATCGATCACGATTAAACCAATTAGGCTTCGTTGGATTTGCATTCAAATGTTTTGTGAATAACTCATAAACTGTTCCTGCAGCTCCCAATACTATCCCAGGATGACCTGAATTAGCCTTGTTTATCATATCTAAACCTAAGAATCTTAAAGCATTTATCGATTTTTCCATATTCTCACCTATTCTATAATAATTTTTATTAACATCAATATTATATCATAGATATCTACTGATAAAAAGCATAAACAATCAGTTTATCATATGGTAATCTAGAATGATTTTCGAATAAAAAATAGCCTTTAAGAAAATCTCTTAAGAGGCTATTTAGAAGTTATTCAATCAAACTCTCTACTTGTTCCTTGACAACCAATTTACTAGAATTAAATGTTAAGGCTCCAACAAATAATATTACCAAAACAATCAAAGTGAAATATACAAACATCATCGGATCAGAAACAAAAGCGCCGTAGATTAGATAAAGCGCACCAATAGTAGCTAAAATAGGTACAATATATCTTTTGAATACTCCTAACTCCGTGAAGTTTTTGATGATATTATAATAAACCAAAATAAATGATGCATAGAGGAAAACAATTGTTAACACTGAAGTGTCCATGAAGCCTCCCCAGTAACCTTGGAAATTTCCATACCAAATTATTCCCCACAAAAAAGCAAATGCAAAACTAATCAATCCAGAAGCATAAGGTTGGTCTTTTTTTCCTAAGTTAGTGAATAGTTCAGGGAATGGTCCCACACCTTTAATACTAATTTGATACATCCCTCTAACAGAACCTAGTGTTAATCCATTTAAAGTGCCTAATACAGATATTAGAATTAGAATCGAAACTATTGACCCAAAGAAGTTTCCAAACAATCTGCTAGCTGCTAAAATCGATGTATCCAAAGATCCTGCAAGACTGATTGCTTCATCATTTGTAATAACGCCTGATAAACCAATGAAGAATAGTACATAACATAAAACGATAACTAAGGATCCACCAATTAAAGCTCTTGATAGATTTCTTTTAGGATCTTTTAACTCTTGAGTTATCGCTAGAGCTGTAATCCATCCATCATAAGCAAAAACAGTCACGGCTACAGCTGCAGCTAAACCCGTTCCGCTTGAACTTATAACCGTTGCTGGAATCCTGAAAGACTCAACTGTCGTACCGTTAATCAGACCTACTACTAATCCTACGATAGCTATTAAAATCAGTGGAACCAATTTAATGCTAGTTGCACTAACTTGCCATCTTCCAGCTAGTACCGGTGCTAATATATTTAGAACATATGAACCGACAAAATATACTCCTGCAAAAACCCAAGTTAAATTTTGTTCTAGCCCAACTAGACTATTAGTAATACTACCAGCAAGCCAAGCTAATACTCCAACAAGAATCGGAAAATAAACAAAATTAATAAACCAAGCAACTAAATAAGCTACCTTATCGCCAACAACACCTTCGACAAAATCGATTATTCCTGATTTATTTGCTTGTTTCAAAGCTACAATACCGAAAGCTAAGCTTGAGAATATTATAATTGCTCCTCCGATAATCCAAGCTAAGATTGCTGTTGTCATACTGCCCCCAGCTTTAAACAATACATCCCCTGCACTCTTAAACACTCCACTACCAATAACAATTCCTACCACCATAGCCATTGCAGTGAATACTCCAAACTTTTTTGAAGGTAATTTCATTTTCTTTCTCTCCTTTAAATTATTTTTATAGAAATAAAAAACGCTGTAGCTTAATCTACAGCGCTTAATTTAAAAATGTAATATTTTTAGCGGATATAGACAAGCATATATGAATAAACAAGCTTGTCCATTAGTCATTTAATAACTAATATCCAAACCTCGATTTTTCCACATATGATGATATGATCCACTAAATTGTAAAAACATTATTTAACCTCTATAAAAATTTATTTTGCAAGTATGATAACAAATATGCTTATTAATGACAATAAGAAAATAAAATTATTTTCATGATAACGCTTTCTCTTAGCAATTATCTGTTTTCAAAACAAAAAAAGCATCCAAAGGGATGCTTTAAATTGATTGTTTAGTAAAATACTATTCTAAAATAGTAACTACTGATCCAGCGCCTACTGTATGTCCACCTTCACGGATTGAGAACTTAGTTCCTTGTTCTAACGCGATAGGGTGAATTAGTTCAACTTCCATTTCAATGTTATCTCCAGGCATAACCATTTCAATTACCTAAGGGTGTTGAAATGGTTATGCCTGGAGATAACATTGAAATGGAAGTTGAATTAATTCACCCTATCGCTCTTGAACTTAGTTCCTTGTT
>DDWJ01000030.1:515-8731 GCA_002345505.1 Caryophanales bacterium UBA2289 | reverse complement strand
ATACTTGTGCAGTAAATTTTGTATGAGGAGTAACGCTCTTAGGTTTAGCAATAACTTGTCCACGTTGTACCATATCTCTTGAAATACCACGTAATAATAAACCTACGTTATCTCCTGCTTGAGCGTAGTCTAATAATTTACGGAACATTTCAACACCGGTAACAACTGCTTCTTTAGTGTCTCTAATACCAATAATTTCAATCTTGTCATTAACTTTGATTTGACCACGGTCTACTCTACCAGTAACAACTGTTCCACGTCCTGTAATTGTGAACACGTCTTCAATTGGCATTAAGAATGGTTTGTCAACTGGTCTTTCAGGTAGAGGAATGTATTCATCTACTGCAGCCATTAATTCTAAGATTTTTTCTTCTTGAGCAGGGTCGCCTTGAAGAGCTTTTAAAGCAGAACCAACGATAATTGGAGTATCATCTCCAGGGAAATTGTATTCGTCTAATAGTTCACGGATTTCCATTTCTACTAATTCGATTAATTCTTCATCATCTACCATGTCAGCTTTGTTTAAGAAAACAACCATCTTTGGCACTCCAACTTGTCCAGCCAATAAGATGTGTTCTCTAGTTTGTGGCATTGCACCATCAGCTGCAGAAACAACTAAGATAGCTCCGTCCATTTGTGCAGCACCAGTAATCATATTTTTTACATAGTCGGCATGCCCTGGGCAGTCAACGTGTGCATAGTGACGGTTTTCTGTTGAGTATTCGATATGTGCAGTATTAATAGTAATACCTCTTGCCTTTTCTTCTGGAGCTGAGTCAATTGAAGCATAATCTCTTACTTCAGAAAGGCCTTTTCTTGCTAGTACTGTAGTAATAGCAGCAGTTAATGTAGTTTTACCATGGTCAACGTGACCGATAGTACCAATATTAACATGTGGTTTAGTACGTTCAAATTTAGCTTTAGCCATTTTTTATATTTCTCCTTTTTTATTATTTTTCGCTTTTTAGCATGTGTTTATCGATATTATTTTATAACAATATCTATTTTTTTGCAATAAATAAAATCTTTCAATAGATTAATTGTTGCGTTTAGTAATAATTTCTTCAGCAATTGATTTTGGACATTTTTCATAATGCGAGAATTGCATTGTGAAATTTGCACGTCCTTGTGAGTTTGATCTAAGTGCTGTAGCGTATCCAAACATTTCTGATAACGGCACTTTTGAACTAACCTTTTGCGCGTTCCCTTGCTTTTCTTGTCCTTCAATACGTCCACGTCTTGATGTTAAATCACCGATAACATTACCAATGTAATCTTCTGGTGTAACAACGTCTACGCTCATGATTGGTTCAAGCAATGTAGGAGCACACTTATCTTTAGCTTGTTTAAGCGCTATTGAAGCAGCGATTTTGAATGCCATTTCACTAGAGTCAACTTCATGATATGAACCATCATAAAGTGTTGCTTTTAAGTCAAGTAAAGGATAACCAGCAATAACACCACCTGGTAAAGATTCTTGAATTCCTTTGTCGATGACAGAGATATATTCTCTAGGAACGGTTCCGCCGACAATTTTATCAACGAACTCATAACCTTTTCCTGGGTTAGGTTCAAACTTAATCCATACATGACCATATTGACCTCTACCACCTGACTGACGAACGAATTTACCTTCACAGTTAGCTTCTTTAGTAATTGACTCACGATATGATACTTGAGGATTCCCGACAGTCGCTTCTACTTTGAATTCTCTCTTCATTCTATCAACAATGATTTCTAGATGAAGTTCACCCATACCAGAAATAATTGTTTGTGATGTTTCTTGGTCTGTATACGTTCTGAATGTTGGATCTTCTTCAGATAACTTTTGAAGAGCAACACCCATTTTTTCTTGGTCTTTCTTAGTTTTTGGTTCAATAGCTACTGAGATAACTGGTTCAGGGAATTTCATCGATTCTAAAACGATATCCATTTTCTCTGAAGTTAGAGTATCTCCTGTAATTGTATCTTTGAAACCGACAGCTGCAGCGATATCTCCCGAGTAAACTTCTTCGATCTCTGTTCTAGAATTCGCATGCATCTGTAAAATTCTTCCTAGTCTTTCTTTTTTGCCTTTAGAAGTATTCATAATATATGAACCCTTTTTAGCTACCCCTGAATAAACTCTAAAGAATGTAACTCTACCCACAAATGGGTCAGTCATCACTTTAAATGCTAAAGCGACAAATTCTTTATCATCATCATGAAAGATTGTAACTTCTTCGTCTTTATGGTTGAACCCGCGAATTTGCGCAACTTCAACTGGTGATGGTAAATAATCTATAACAGCATTTAAAACAAACTTTATTCCTTTATTCTTGAAAGCTGATCCACACATTACTGGGAAAAATTTAACAGAAAGAGTTGCTTTTCTTATTGCTTTTTTCAACATCTCAACTGTAACTTCTTCACCTTCTAAGAAAGTCAACATTAATTCTTCATCAAAGTCACAAAGTTCTTCGATAAGTCTGTTTCTTCTAGCAGTAGCTTCCTTAAGTAAATGACTAGGAAAATCAATTTCTTGATAATTTTCTTCTGGACCACCATCGAAATGGTAAGCCTTCATTTCTATTAAATCAATAATTCCTGTAAAATCATCTTCAGCTCCGATTGGCCATTGAATCGCTTCTGCTTTTTCACCTAAACGTCTGTGTATAGAATCAATTGCAGCGCCGAAATCCGCTCCGATTTTATCCATCTTATTTGCGAAAACCAATCTTGGAACTTTATATTCATTTGCTTGACGCCAAACTGTTTCTGTCTGAGGTTCAACTCCAGCTTGAGCATCCAATACCGTTACAGCACCATCTAATACACGCAACGATCTTGACACTTCCACAGTAAAGTCCACATGTCCTGGGGTATCAATAATATTAACTCGGTGATTTTTCCAGAAAGCTGTAGTAGCCGCAGCGGTAATGGTAATTCCACGTTCTTGTTCTTGTTCCATCCAGTCCATTTGGCTTGCGCCGTCATGGGTTTCTCCCATTTTATGGATTCTTCCTGTATGGAATAAAACTCTTTCAGTAGTTGTGGTTTTACCAGCATCGATATGTGCCATGATACCGATATTACGTGTTTTATCTAAACTATATTCACGTGCCATAACTTTTCCCTTCCTTTAATTAAAATCTATAATGTGCGAAAGCTTTATTAGCTTCTGCCATTCTATGCATATCTTCTTTCTTCTTAACTGATGCTCCTGTGTTATTACTTGCATCTATAATTTCTTTTGCTAGTCTTTCTTCCATTGTCTTCTCATTACGAGAACGAGAATACTGCACTAACCATCTTAAACCTAAAGTAGTTCTTCTGTCAGCTTTAACTTCTCCTGGAACTTGATAGTTTTGTCCACCGATACGGCGGCTTCTCACTTCTAAAACAGGCATGATATTATTTAAAGCTTCATTAAAGACTTCCATTGGCTCCTTGCCAGTAACTTCTTTAATTCTTCCAAACGCATTATATAAGATATTTTGTGCTACGTTCTTTTTACCATCTAACATAATTCCATTAATTAACTTAGTGATTAATTTTGAATTGTAAATTGGATCTGGTAAAACATCTCTTTTTACGATTTTACCCTTACGAGGCATAAGTAATTCCTCCTTTCGAAATTCTCAAACTTTTCATAATTTTTTCTTTAATATTATTTTTTAGGTCTTTTAGCTCCGTACTTAGAACGACTTTGCATTCTTTTATCCACAGCTGTTGTATCTAGTGTTCCTCTAACGATATGATAACGAACACCAGGTAAGTCTTTAACACGTCCACCACGAATTAATACAACGCTATGTTCCTGTAATGAATGTCCGATTCCAGGGATATATGCGTTAACTTCACCACCATTTGATAAACGAACACGAGCATACTTTCTTAAAGCTGAGTTTGGTTTCTTTGGAGTCATAGTCGCAACTCTGACACAAACACCACGTTTTTGTGGAGAAGAAACATCAGTATATTTCTTTTGTAAGCTGTTGAATCCAATGTTCAATTGAGGTGACTTTGATTTTCTAATTTTGTCTTGGCGTCCCTTTTTGATTAACTGGTTAATAGTTGGCATGTACATTCCTCCTTTCATACCCACACACCCGGGAGGTGCGCTTGTCTCATTTTTATAAGGTTGCTCACGCAACCGAAGAATAATTAAAATCTAATGCAAAAGTATTATACACCACTATACTAGGTGTGTCAAGTGCTTATTATTCTTGAAAAATTTCAACCTTTTATATTATATATTATTATGAAAAAAAATCAAGTAAAAAGTTTCTCTTTTTACTCAATTTCAAGCTCAATATAGGTTTGATTATTAAGGATAACGGTTTCAATATTTTCAATGGGTTCTTGTAAGATAAAAACACTGTAAATCTTGTCGTCTAATTCCATTAAATCTACTTCCTGATCACCTATAATTAAAGAACTATAAGTCTTTAAATCCTCGTTAAAAAGTAAAAGATAATCTGTATCTCCAACATTAACATAAGTGAAGTATAACAAAGTGCCGTCATCGATATTTTTATAAGTTTCACTTCTTATAAGTAACGAATCCTCCACATAAGCGATATTAAGGAATTTATAAAAAACTTCAAAACCATAGAAATCGCTTTCTTCTTGATAGACAACTAAGGTATAATCTTCAATTACTATAGTTTCTTTAAATTCGCGATCTAAATTCATTGGAAATGATTTTATAAAAAAAGATGTTTTTGGTGAAAATGAGAAACTACTAAGAAGTAAAACTAAAATTAAAGCTAAGAAACTATATAAAATTTTTGATATGAGCAGTTTTGATTTCTTCTTGCTAAACCATATGGTCCATATAGCAAAAACCAAATAAAGTATTGTTACAATTCCTATAAGCATATTATCCACCTTTTATTTTTACACAAGACCATTATAACATCATATGAGTTAATATCATTATATTTATTCATTCTTTCATGGGAACAAATCTAACTGCATCCAATTTTTTTGTTTTAATTTGCTTGTTATTTTTTTCTATTAAATATAAATTTTGCCAAGAATAACTACCTATAGGAATAATCATTTTACCTTCTTCACTTAGTTGATTAATAAGTTTTTCCGGTATTTTGTTTGCTGCACAAGATACGATAATTTTGTCATAAGGGGCGTATTCAGAAAATCCGTCATATCCGTTTCCATATTTGAATGTGATGTTCTTGTACTCGAGTTCTGTTAGCTTACGCTTAGCTTCTTTAGCTAAATATTTATTTAGTTCAAGCGTATATACTTCTTTTGCAATACGACTAAGAATTGCTGTTTGATAACCTGATCCAGTTCCTATTTCCAATACTTTATCATTTTTATCAATATTTAAATATTCAATCATTAAAGCAACAATATATGGCTGAGAAATTGTTTGGTTGAATCCAATATCTAGAGGGAAGTCATCATAGGCAAAAAAGATATCTTCTTCTCTAACAAAAAGATGTCTTTTAACTTGCTTAAAGGCATTTATTACACTGTTCGATTTTATGCCTCTAGCAATTAAATATTGTTCAATCATTATGTTATTCTTATCTTCAAAATTCATAAATTTATTCCTTACAATTAATATTATAAAGTGAATTGATTTAGTTTACAACGTTACTTTGTAACCATTTCCACTATTTACAAAAAGAAATTTTATGATATACTATAAAACTAGGGAAGAAGGGAAGATTTATATGCACATTTTGACAGCGCCGTTGTTTGGCTCAAAACACTTGATTGGACTATTATTTATAACTTTGTTTTTTTTATTTATTTCATCGATAATTAAAAACAAAAAAAATGAAAATCAAAAAAATACAATTTTAATTTTTATGATTGCTTTCTATATCTTAGAAGTACTGAAAATCGGTTATATCATTTACTTAGATAAGGCTTATCCGATTTATCAATTACCATTTCATCTATGTTCGATACCGCTTTATCTTTATCCAATAATGTATTTCTTTAGAAACACTAAATTTGTGGAAAAGTATATTTTACCTACTAGTTATAGTTTAGTATTAATCGCTGGAATTATGGCTTTAGCTTTGCCAATAAATATTATTGGATCACAAACTAGTTGGTTTCCTTTAAAAGATAACATTTTACCGATTATATCATTCTTCTATCATGGATTAATGATCTTCTCAAGTCTATATTTATTGAAATCAAAGTATTATAATTTCAAACTTATTGATTATACAAAAACAATGATAATAGGTTTAATATTCAGCGCAATCGCAATGGTCGCAAATGAATTACTAGATAAAGACTTTATGTTATTGAACAAAGGAACAGGCTCACCTCTAGCTTTTATTCTAGAAATATCAAAACCGCTTTACATTGCATCGATGATTGGTGGATTCGCTATTTTGGTCGGTATTGTATTTGCTGTTACTGATTTAGTATATAATAAAAAGGAAGTAAAAAATAAAATTAATTCAACTGTTTAGAAAAATAAGGCACCTTTTAATAAAGGTTGCCTTTTTTTATATTCTTTTTCGAGCTTTGCTTTCATACATAATTTTGTCAACTTGAGCGATTAAATCTTTTATTGAGTCATGATCCTTAATATTTAAGATATCAAAGCCATAACTGTACCTAACTGGAATCGGTATATCAGTTTCATCACTTAATTTTTTAATCGCTAGGTTTAATCGATCCAAACAAACCTCAACTTCAGATCTTTTTTTAATATATTTAATTACTGCGAATTCATCGCCGCCAATTCTAGCAATAAAATCATTTTTCTCAAAACTACTTATTAATCGATGTGCAAACAAACTAAGAACTTTATCCCCGACTAAATGTCCATGATTATCATTAATATTTTTTAATCCATCTAAATCTAGCAAAACAAAAGAAAGAACTCTATCCTTACGTTTAATTGGATTAATATTTTCAATATATTTTTCAAAGGCTCCCTTGTTCATTAAGCCAGTGAGATAGTCAATCGATATTAAATTAGACTGAATAAAAATATAACCAACAAAAATTGAGAAAGCTAACAGTGGCAAAACTAAAAGTAGTCCATAATTAAAAGCTTGAATTAAACCACCAATCATCGGTGGAATAGTGAAGAAAATAAGTGGATAAAATTTATCTGTTCTAATTTTAGTATGATTGAATAAAACCAAGAAAATTGGCACTAAAAGGTAAAAATATTGAAGGAAAACTGATAAAAGATAAATATTACCTCTAGAATAGACGTTTTCAGGTGATATCGTAAAATATAGTGGTGAAATCAAACTAGCTATAGATAAAGCTATGTTCAAAAACATTGGTATTAGAAAAAGATAATAATTTCTATTACGCTCAATTTTTTTTCGATAAATTATCAAATAAGAATAATTAAACCAACAAACAACAATATATGATGGAAATGCAAAGAGTAAAACCGTAATAACTCGAATTACTATTGCATTTAAACTACCAGAAACACCAGATAAATATTCATGAGTAATATCTATTCCAAGCAAGATTATACTGAAAAGAACTATCTTTCGATATAAGTTTTGAGCTGTTAAGTTACTTTCCTTTTGTTTTAACATATTGATAAATATCACAGATAGTATCAATATCGCATAAATATAAAGATAGATCATCTCATTCATAATATCACCCAAAATCAGAGAGTAAAAGCATTAATGCTTTTTAATTATGAAGATTATATCACTTTATGAAAATAATTGGTAGAAATTTGATGAATTTTACTAATATGTAACAATAAAAAAATCCTCGATATTTAAATCAAGGATTTTATTAGTTTTATAAGAAAGATAGCCTGGCAACGACCTAGTCTCGCACAAATTGTACTACATTCGGCGCTGAAGTGCTTAACTTCTGTGTTCGGTATGGATACAGGTGTGTCCACTTCGCCATCGTCACCAGACCTTCTTTCAAAACTGAATAAATTGTATTAATGCAAAGTTAAGTCCTCGACCTATTAGTACCAGTCAGCTAAACACGTCACCGTGCGTACACACCTGGCCTATCAACCTCATCATCTTTGAGGGGTCTTACTTAATTAAATTAATGGGAAATCTCATCTTAGGGGGGGCTTCACGCTTAGATGCTTTCAGCGTTTATCCCTTCCGCTCTTAGCTACCCAGCTATAGCCTTGGCAGACTAACTGGTGCACCATTGGAGCGTCCATCCCGGTCCTCTCGTACTAAGGACAGCTCCCTTCAAATTTCCTACGCCCGCGACAGATAGGGACCGAA
>DDWJ01000030.1:0-327 GCA_002345505.1 Caryophanales bacterium UBA2289 | reverse complement strand
ATCCGTTGATTGACGTCCCTTCCATACGGGATCGCCAGTTCACTATGACCGACTTTCGTCTCTGCTCGACATGTACGTCTCGCAGTCAAGCTAGTTTTTGCCATTACACTCTACGAATGATTCCCAACCATTCTGAACTAACCTTTGTGCGCCTCCGTTACTCTTTGGGAGGCGACCGCCCCAGTCAAACTGTCCATCAGACACTGTCCCCCGGATTACACATCCGCAGGTTAGACATCCAATAATTAAAGGGTGGTATCCCAACGTTGGCTCCACCGAGACTGACGTCCCGGCTTCATAGCCTCCCACCTATCCTGTACATTAATT
>DDWJ01000015.1 GCA_002345505.1 Caryophanales bacterium UBA2289 | reverse complement strand
TGTTTCTTTACAGCCTCTTTTTTATTTACCGGATTCTACAGTTAAATATAAAAATTTATATGTTGTGAATTATTAAACAGCTTTTTGAGTATATTTTGATGTAAAAAACGGTTTTTATTGTCTTTTATTTTTTATCAATTATGATATAATGTAATAAGACTGAAAGCGTTTTAAATGGAAGGAGATTTATTATATGAACGAATATAAGGCGAATGCTTTAAGAAACGTTATCCTACTTGGCCACTTAGGAAGTGGCAAAACATCTTTATCAGAATCTTTGGCTTTCACGGCTGGAGCGATTGATAAGAAAGGTAGTATTGAGAAAAAAACAACAATTTCTGACTATACTCCAGAAGAACAAGGTAAGCTTAGTTCTTTATCAACTGGAATATTGCCATTAGAATTTAAAGAAGCAAAAATCAATATTTTAGATGCTCCTGGAGCTGACGAATTAATTGGTGATATTACTCATTCTTTAGCTGTTGCTAATGCTGCAGTTTTAGTTGTTGACGCATCAAGCGGTGTTCAAGTCGGAACTGAAAAAATGTGGTTAGAAATCAAGAAAAGAAACTTACCGGCAATCATTTTCTTAAATAAAATGGACAAGGAAAATATCAAGTTTGAAGAAGTTCTTGAAGAAATTAGAACTAAACTTGGTAAACAAGCTGTACCATTCTGTTTGCCTTTAGGTAAAAGCGATGAATTTAACGGATTTGCGGACATCGTTGAATTAAAGGCAAGAATTTATGATGGAACTAAATCAGTTGACGGTGAAATTTATCCAGAAAAAATGGAAAAAGTTGAATCTTTAAGACAAGACTTAATTGAAGCTGTTGCTGGATCTGATGAAGAATTACTTGAAAAGTATTTTGAAGGCGAAGAACTTACAATGGATGAAATCCGTTCCGGATTGAAAAAATCTATTTATGCTGGAGAAGCAGTTCCAGTTGTTGTTGGTTCAAGCACTAAAGATATCGGAGCATTGACATTATTACATATGATTCGTCAATACTTCCCAACTGTATCTGAAAGCGAAGAAATTATTGGTGTAAATGACAAGGGTGTAGAAGTTAAAAGACATTACAAAGATGATGAACCTTTTTCAGCATTTGTTTTTAAAACTTTAATTGACCCATTTGTTGGAACTATCAATATAATGCAAATTAAGTCAGGTACTTTACAAAAAGATCAAGAAATCTATGTATCTAGTAAAGAAAGTACAGATAAAGCGTCTCAAGTATTTACACTTATGGGCAAAAATCAAATATCAATGGATGTTTTCCACGCTGGTGATATTTGTGCTATGGCTAAAGTTGCGGACGTTAAGACTGGTACAACTTTATCTGACAAGAAAAATATCATAATCTATCCTCAAATCACTTCACCTACTCCTACTATGTACGTAGCGATTAGACCTGAAAATAAAAAAGATGAAGATAAATTGTCTAATGCTTTGGCGAAACTTCAATTAGAAGATAACACATTAGAAGTTGTAAGAAATAAAGAAACATCTCAACTTTTAATTGGTGGACAAGGCATGATTCATTTAGGATATATCATCGATAAGATGAAAAATATGTTTAAAGTAACACTTATTTCTGAAGAACAAAGAATCGTTTATCGTGAAACAATCAAACAAACAGCTACTGCAGAAGGTAGATACATTAAGCAATCCGGTGGTTCTGGATATTATGGTGTTGTAGTTATGAGATTTGAACCAAATCCTAATTCCGATTACGAGTTTGCTGAAGAAATCTTTGGTGGAGCTGTACCAAGAGGTTATTTCCCAGCTGTAGATAAAGGGTTGCAAGAAACTTTAGAACATGGTGTTCTAGCCGGATTCCCAGTTATTGGTGTAAAAGGCGTTTTAATTGATGGTAAGTATCACGCCGTTGACTCAAACGAATTAGCATTTAAAATGGCTGCGTCAATTGCTTTTAAAGAAGCATGTAAGAGTGCAAAACCAACAATTCTTGAACCAATTCATAAATTAGAAATCACTATTAAAGATGAATATCTTGGGGATGTATTAGGTGATATCAATAAACGTCGCGGTAGAGTTTTAGGTATGGAACCAGCCGTAGCAGGATATCAAAAGGTTGTTGCTGAAGCACCAGAAGCAGAAATCACTAAATATACAATCGATTTAAAAGCTATGACTCAAGGGTCAGGAACATTCTCGAGAGAATTTATTCGCTATGAAGAAGTACCTGGAAACTTAATAGATAAAATCGTTGAAGAACACAAAAAATACGTAGAAGAACATAAATAATTTATAAGAAAATGGCAGTCATTATTGGCTGCCATTTGTTTTTCAATTTTCTTGACATCGATTTCTATTAGTGGTAAAGTATTATGTGTGATAGAGTAATTGAAAAGGTGATAGAATATGGAAAAAATAGGATTATTAATTGATAGCACAACACTTACAAGAAAAGAACTTAATGATTTTAATTTCATTAAAACAGCTTATTTAAAAGTTATAATCGACAATAAGGAATACTTGGAAAGTGAACTCTCATCTGAAGAAATGGAAAAATATGTTTCTGGTTCACATAAAATGCTCACTTCCCAACCAGCTCCTCAAAGTTTCGTGGATCTTTATCAAGAGTTCGATAAAGAAGGTTATACACATGTTATGGTCGTTTGTTTATCGGAAAAAATAAGCGGTACATATCAATCTGCTTTGATTGCTAAAACTATGCTTGAAGATTCAAATTTAGAAATAAGCATTCATTCGCCAAAAACAGCTTCTTTTGGATTAGCAAATGGAATTTCACTAATTGCTAAAAGAATTGTAGATGGAGCGAGTTTTAAAGAAGTAATTGACTTTTATTATGAAGTTTTCAAAGAACCGCTAGTAACATTCACTTTAGGAGATTTAATGCATCTTTTTAAAGGCGGAAGATTAAGTAGAGTTCAAGCGCTACTTGGAACAGTTCTAAGAATCAAACCGATAATTGAAATGATTGACGGAAAATTAGAATTAGTAAAGAAAACGAGAACTAATAATGCGTGTTTAGATTTCTTTATTGAAAAGATTGATTACTATGCAAACAAATATAATAACGTAGCAATCGATATTATTCATTTGAACAATGAAGAGTGGGCCGGGAAAATAGATCAGTATGTTAAAGATAACTATCCAAAAATGCAAATAAATCATACTAATTATGTTAGCCCGGTGTTTTATGTTCACCTTGGAAATAAAGGTTTTGGAATCGCCATAGTAGGGTATTAAAGATAATAAATTTCTAGATTTTTTCTAGAAATTTGTTTTTTTTAATTTGGAAATATATTTCTTGACAAAAGAGTTATCATTTAGTAAACTAGTAAGTGCGAAAATTATATGGCGATTGTGGCGAAGGGGTTAACGCATCGGATTGTGGCTCCGACATTCGTGGGTTCGAGTCCCATCAGTCGCCCCAATACATTTACGAAAGAATGGGCTATGGCCAAGTGGTTAAGGCATCGGACTTTGACTCCGAGATCGGTAGTTCAAATCTACCTAGCCCAGCCATTTTTTTAGACCCGCTAGCTCAGTCGGTAGAGCATTTGACTTTTAATCAAAGGGTCAGGCGTTCGAATCGCCTGCGGGTCACCATCTTTTTGCGGGCGTGGCGAAATTGGCAGACGCGCTAGACTTAGGATCTAGTTCTTATGAGTGCAGGTTCAAGTCCTGTCGCCCGCACCAAATTGCAAGAAAAGCCGATACTATTCAGCTGAGAGAGTTGATAGTATCGGATATCAACTCTAACAGCAAGACCTATGCCGTATGGTATAGATATTATCATTTTACTATGCCATATGGCATAAGTCAAGTGACTTTTTAAAAAAAGGAGTTGAGTTTTATATGGAAAAGAATCGATTAAAGCATATCAGAGAACAAAAGCAAATGTCACAGAGCGATTTATCTCGAAAATCTTCAGTTTCTCAACCTCAAATTTCTCGATATGAGAAAGATAGGAAAATGAATGAAGATGACATTAGAAAAATTTGTAAAGCTTTAGAAGTTTCTGCAGATTATTTACTTGGATTGATAGATGATGATAATGACATGAAAAAAGACTAGAAATCTAGTCTTTTTTTGTTAAAAGATGTTACCTTCTGAAATCAAGGCTAGTCCGATTGTATCCATAATACTTTCGATATCATCAAGAACCTCAAAGCGATTATCATCGGACATTATAATTGTTGTTCCATATGATGATTTTTTTAGCGCTATGACATTTTTTAAATTAATGTAGATATAATTGTCATCTCCTTGATTTAGCTTTATAAACTTCATATTTTCACCTCCTCTATCGTCATTATATCATGTTATATAATTAATTAAAAGCGCTAAAATTAGGTGTAAAATGTCAACCCGTTATTATGACTATAAATTTTTTAAAACAGCATATTTTTCATAATCGCTTTTAGTTTTTTTGATAGTCATATGCAAATATATCTGAGTTGTTGATATGTCGCTATGTCTTAGAAGTTTTTGTAAAGATGTTATAGGACATCCATTTTCTAATAGCATGGTCGCCATGGTATGTCTAAACATATGAGCATGACAATGCTTTAATTTTAAATTTTTTCTTAGATGTTCCATAAAAGCGTTAAGATGTCGGTATGTATATCTGCTATATGACATGTAATTAAATAGCAAGTATTCTCTATCTGGATAGAACTCTATATACTCCTTCAGCAGATCCTTTGTCATCTTTGTAAAGAAAACATATCCTTCTTCCTTGGTTTTTGTTGATGTAAGCTTGATAGTCATTTCATCAATATTAATGTTCTTAATTTTTATGTTTAAAAGTTCTGATTGCCTAACTCCAGTTTCAATAAGCAGAAGTATTATAATCATCCTTGTGAGCTCATATGGATTGCTTGAGTCCAAGTTATTTACATAATTCATAATCTTTTTAAGTTCTAGTTCAGTAAACATATTATAATGAATGACTTCAATCCTAAATTTTTTGAGAGAAAAGAGATACTCATTATCAATATTTTTCAGTTTGTAAACTGATTTAAGCAACCTTATTCGCCTATTAATCGTATTGTTCTTACAAGTCTTCTTGAAATGCTTTATCATGTCATTTATCATGTCTTTGTTCAATTCTTCTAAATGATTAATGCCTTGTGACTTTAAGTATTTTTTTATCACATTAAATTGATAGCTATATGCTTTATAAGTATCAGTAGCATTATTGATTTTTACTGTATCCATATACTCATCTATTGCTTTTTCAAAATTAGTACTCATTATATTCCCTTTCTTGATCCAGGTAACAAAATGCGGCCGCATAGACAATTATAATATATTTAGATTGTTTTATATTAGATTAAATTAAATAAAATCATATAGATTCATTAATGGTTATGTGTTATAATTCAATTAGAAGAGGTGATTATATGATATCTTATAAAACATGGATTAAAAATTATGAAAACTTAAACGAGCCTTTAGGAGACTTAGCCAGAGACATTTGTATGGATGAAAATTTTCCAAAATCACAAAGTCAAAAACGCCTTTTAGATTACTTTACAAAATCTAGAGTAATAGATGCTGCTATTGAAGAGTTTAAAAAATCATGGATTCAGTACAAAACAGATGCTGAATTAGGATATCAAATGCTAGAATATGGAGTTGTTGATAATAAACTACATGTATATTTTAGTCCTACAAAAGCAAGCGATAGACTTCCTATTTATATTAAAGTAGATAAACTTCAAATGGTCATTTGTCATAGTGAAAAAAATCATTATAAAACAGGCACAAACTATGAACACTTTATAGATCTAAATCCAGATTATTACCTAACTAAAGAAGATATTCGATTTATAACCAAAAAAGAATATGATATTTTTTCTAATTAAACTTGAATATTAAAAGGCTGTTCTCACAGCCTTTTTTTCTTGGTCTGAACTCTTCTTTGATAGGTTGTCTTAATCTTATCATTTTGTTTTCTAAATAAGATATTAACTGCTCCAACCCATACATCATAAAACAAAAACTTAACTACTATCCTAACACCTCTATAAATATCTACTAACATTTCGATTCTCCTTCCTTTGTGCCTTAGGTATCAATAAAAATACTATAAAATTAATGATCGCTTTTGGTATTCCAAAAACAATGAATTTAATTAGTTTTAAAAATAGAATAATCAATTTATAACCCCCCACAAATAAACTCTTCACAAAACCAAACGCTTTAAATACTAAAGATATAACAGCTAGCGCTATTAATGCTACTACAGCTATCAGAATAAACTTCAATGTGCTACCTACTTGAGCTACCCAGTCAATAATACTTGTGATTGGATCAGTAGTTCCTGGTATAACTGTTATAACATCATCACCGTCATAAGGCTCATCTATGACATCTATATCGTTGTAGAATTCACCATTGTAGAAATAACTTAATTTGATGACTGTTGTATTATCAACAGTAATGCTAGCTCCTGGTACTATGTTGATGCTGTAAGTTCCTAACTCAAACATCCAATCAAAGCGATTTTGACTATCGTTTGAAGGTTCTATTGCATTAATAACTGTATCAGAGTAAATAAACGGCCAAGCTAAATAATTTCTTTGCTCAGTAGCTTTAATTACTTTGCTTTGTTCTTGCTCAGATGTTATTACCCAGAATGTAGTTTTTACTACATTGAACTCTACTTCTAAGCTATAGATGTGATCGATAGGGATATTGTTCCCTTCTTGATCTTCTACATTAAAATGCATCCTAAAAGCATACTTAGCTATACCGGCAAAATCGCTCCACACTGGCTCTTTTGTGACTAGGTCATCATTGATAATCAACGTTTTTAATCTTGTCTCTACTGCGTCAATTCCTGCACCTTCTTGAAGAATAAGCTCATTCTCACCAGATAAAGACATGATTTGATCTGTTTTAGTTATTACTCGCCACACTTTAAAGCTAAGAGTGCCTTCTGGTAACTCAAAAGAGTACTTGTGGCTATCAGTACCTATTGCATTAGCCTCATATACCAGGTTAAAGTTATCTAGTTTAGAAAACAAAATATCATTTGAATAAAAAGTATATTCAATAATTGCTTTCTCTATACTATCAGAATTGATATTGATAATACCTCTATCATTCCAGGTGCTTAGCGAATAAACAATAGGAATATCTTCAGCTTTTGCTTTGGTTAAGTCAGCTGAGAAGATTATCCCAGCTGACATGATTATTGTTAATAAAATTGTTATGAGTGCTTTTTTCATAGATTATGCACTCCCTTCGTTATAAGTATTGAATCGGACTCGTTGTTGAAGTGATAGGTAAGAGCATTGTTGTTGTGTTATTTGTAGTGTTATTAAGTGGAGTCTCAGTAGTCACTGGTGGAATAATATCTGGAGTATCTTTTACGAAAATAAACTCGTAAACAGGAACTAAAATGTGATCATAAACCCATACTAGCTTATCCCAAATCCAAGTACCAATAGACTTGATTGTGTTCCAAATATTCTTAGCTACATTAGTAACTCCAGTTATGAATTTTTGAAGTCCTGTTTGAACTGGCACTGGATCAACTACAATCACATCATCGTCAGTGTATTCCGGAACATTAAGTTCTAATGATAATACGCTTTCTGAACCGTCTTCAAATGTAACATTCATTACTACTGAGTAAGCACCTTCTACAGTTTCGTTTCCTGTGTATTCATCAGTTAAGAATGTAACAGTATAACTAATGTCTGATCCGATCATCCCAGCTGATTGAAGTAGTGAAACTAATTCAGCTCTAGTCATGACTTCGTTAACTCCAAGGTTAACAAAATAATCATTGATGATCCATGCAGGAGCTTGATTATCGACTACCCAGATTCTAACATCATGATATTTGATATTGCCTGCTGTATCTGTAGCTTTATACTTAACTAGGTAAGAACCAATAATTCCAGAGTTACCAGAATATCCGTCTTGAACTAATTCAAGAGTCAATGATCCGTCCACGTTATCTGTAGCGGTTAATGTAGCTAAAATATCGCTTAGAGTTAAGATTTCAGTCTTACCCTTAACAATCTTAGTCGCTCCATTAATAACTGGAAGAATATCGTCAGCTACAGTCACAGTAATTGTTAATGTGCCTACATTACTTGAACTATCTGTTACAGTGATAGCTAGGTTATGAGTTCCTGGTACTGCAAAGCTAGGGAATGCAGGAACTAACATTTCTAGAGTTAATTCACCGTCATAAGCATCGATAGCGATAATACTATCAATTAAAGCTTGAAGTGATGTTGTATCACTCATGTAGACGGTATGAGAATAATTGCTTGTTGTTATGTTATTGATTTTAAATATTGGAGCTGTTGTATCAACCAAAGTAATTTCTACTTGTTTAATTGTAGTTACTCCATAGGAATCAGTAGCTTTTAAGTATAACGTATATACTCCTAATACTGGATTATTCATCCATTCATAGTCATAGTTATAAGTAGTACCATAATCTTCTGATTCATAGTTAGTTACAGTGTAAGAATAAGCTAATTCTACAGATAAGACTCCGTCTTCTAAATCTGATGCACTGTACTGAGAAATAATATCATTTACATTAAAATCAGTAACTTCAATAGTTAGAGCATTTTCACCAGTAATAACTGGAGCTTGATTATCATTAATGACAACATGCATTGTATAAGTCATTGTATTTCCGCTTGGATCAGTAACAGAGGTTACTAAGTTATAAGTTCCTGGAGCTTTAGGGTTGAATATTCCCCAGTCTCCAGTATAAGCAAATATCCAACCTGCACTGATTGCATTACTATCATCTAGAACTACAGTTCCATGGTATTCGTCGATTATTGATGTATAGCTTTGATATTCTTCAATTGGATTCACTCCGTCTTCAATCTCATCATCATACCAGGTGAAGTTGATTGTTGATCCGTTGACATATTGATCTTGACCATTTTCCATTACAGGACGCTTGTCATCAATTACATTGATATCAACTCTTAAGTAAGCAGAGTTTCCTGCAGTATCATCGACTACAAACATGATGAAGTACTCATCACCAACCACTTTTGGAGTGATTGAAGTATAGTGATCTTCATAAACTTGAATTCTATCAGTTACATCACCGTCTTCGTCATCAGTAGCTTGTAATTGAGCTTGAATTTCAGCTACAGTTACTAAATCATAGTAAGGTGTATCAACACTTACATTTGAATATGTGTATTGTGGCGGAACTTCATCGATAGGCTCAGTATTACCTAACCAAATCACTTGAATATCGACATTTGGATAAAGTAATCCTAAGTCATATGAATTGTTAGTTGAATACACATCAATAAATAGTGACTGAGCCGTTGTAGTTGAGAATGTAGTTGTATATGTGGAAAAACTTTCCCAACCATAGCTATCACCCTCAAAAATCCAGTTTGTTATACCATAGATTTCAAGTGTGAGTGTGTCTTGAGATAATTCTTGTAAGAAGTGATTAGCTTCCCATTGAGCATCGTCTCTGAAGACTGTCAACTGATAATTACTGTTAGCTAGTAATTCTATCTCAGTTGATCCGTATTGATTTTGTGTTGCATCGTCATATAAATCGGTAGATTCCGCAAATGCAACATTCATTGTGACTCCTAGAGTCATGATAATTAATACAAAAATACTTGTTAATTTCTTCATTTCTTTTCTCCTTTATAGATTATTTTCTAAAAATGTATTTATAACAGATATAGGGATTGCATAATATAAACCATTAAGCTCCCAACTGTTTATACCCTTTAAATTACCGTACATATCAACCAAAGCTCCACCACTTGAGCCGGTATAACTTGGTGCATCATGTTCAATGACTAGTCTTTCAATCTCTAGTTCTCTGATCGTGGTTACCTGGTGAATAGATCCATAAGATATAGCTGCAGTATTACCGTAAGGATTGCCAATTGCTACGACAATATCATCAATATATATTCCTTCATTTAGAGTCCTAAGCGGATTTATTTCTTCTCTATCCCCCTTGGTAAACTTAATAAGAGCTAGATCCTTCACGTTATCCATGGCCAACACTTCAAAGCTAGTCGTTATGTTGTCAAAAGTTGTTACCTGGTAGCTGTTAACTACCTCATTATTACCGTCTAAGACATGTTCATTGGTTATCGCATAGTAATAGTCATTATCTTGATGAATGATTGTCGCTGAGCCAATTTCATAGCCGCTAGGTAAGTTAACCTGGATAAAGACATTAGCCTCTATTAGCTTTTGCCTAGTAGCTAAAAGGATAGCTTGTTCATCGTTATTGGTTGTTGTTCTTTGAGTTGTTATTTGTTGATTATCGATTGCTTCCATGTATGCATAAGCCCAAGAGCTAACAACAGTTATTCCGGCAAACATTACTGCAGCTATCAGTAAAACACTAAAGAGATGCCACAGTCTAAACTCACTCTTCCTCTTGTATTTCTTCATCGTGATCTTCCTCACTTTCTTTATTCTTTTGTTGATTCTTCTTTTCTAGTTTTTTTCTATCAATACCGGCTATATCATCTAATATCCGATAACCGATATATTCCATGTGTTTCTTTTTCATGATTAAATCAGGATCCCAGGTCATCACTTCACCCCACTTGAGCTTAGATGCTTTAGCTTTAAGTTCGGCTATAGCTTCCATGTATTCAGTGTTATATCCTTCGTACAAGTCTTTAATGGTAAAACATAACTTCACAGTATAGTTTTCATAGATTTTTTTGTCATATGATAATATAGTTTTCAAGCTCATTTCCTCAGCTGAGAAACTTTGGTCTGATCTTGATACTTTTAGATCAACATAGATGTATCCTGTGTTATCTAAATACTTGATTCTTTCTAAGATTTTAGATCTTCGTTTTAGCTGCTTTTCTTTTGATTTTTTGAAGATTGATTTGCTTAGCCAGAAGTTTATCCAGGATAAGTATTTATCCAGGAAGAAGATCCTTTTTTCACCACCAAAAACTATTGATTGTTCAATGATTGTTATAAAGACATGATCTAACTCTCTCATGGTTTTATGTGTTCTTGAAGACTTTTGGCCTATGTTTATCCAGACTGATTTTTCCTTGAAGAACTGTCTCCAGAAAGCTTTAGTATTTCTATAACCTGTCTTCATCGGATTTTCACCCTTTGGAAGTCCGACATTCGGATAGAATGCATCTGATTCTGTTTCAATAATGATTACATTTCCGTCTATCGGCCATGGCCATTCAGAATTCTTAGTTTGAATATTTGTGAATCTAGTTGAAAACAGCTTAGCCGGTTTGTCGCCGATCTCCATGGTAGGTTGATTAGTGATAACAAAATTATCTAAATAATTAATCCGGATATAGTGAATACAGTACTTTAATACCAAGGATAAATAGTGTTGAACTTTGATGCCGTCATCAAATTTATAAGGATTTTTCTTGTGTATCGGATCATATGGATTCTTTTGCATTGCGAAGTATTCTTTTAAGTGTTTATCTGTATCAAAATCCTTCTCATATTGCTTTTTTATGAAACAGTTATTAGTTTTAAGCATTGATAGAAAAGCGGTGAAATATTCATTCTTTGAGTTAGTCATAAAGATATTTTTGTGCTTATCCAGGTACTCTTTTATTTTGTTGAAATCATATGGATAACAGATTACTTCGCATACATCCATTTTGTCATTGATATAATCGATTATGTCTTCTCTGAATATCTTTCTTACTCCGTTAACAGTGCTATCTTTTCCAATACCAGTAGGACCTTCATACTTTTGCGCTCTAGGCATTTTTTCTTTGATATACCTAACAGTTAATCTTCTTTTATTCTCGTGAATAAACCACTTACCAAATAGCTCATGGAATAGCTTTTTTATTACAGACAAACAAGCTACATATATTCCCAGATAAATCTCTTTTAATAAGAAGTAAGAAAAATCATAGTTGGTATAAGCATCGATAAAATAATAAAGTGTAATTATAATGATGATAGCTAGATATATCTTTCTAAGTGTCTTCTTGTTTTCATCGATTGCAGTATAACTGTCTTGTATTTTCTCGATGAATGATCTATCTTTTTTTGCTTTTATCAAGTCGCATTACCTCTAGCTTCTTTAATTCTTTCAATCATTTTAAGTGTAGCTTGTGGAGTTTCTATAAGTTTAAGAGCATCTTCAATTCTTTTCTCTCTTAGCTTAGCTAGTACAAACGGATCAAAAAGCTTAGGATTTAATCTGATCTCTCTAGCAACAGTTTCCCAGGTAAAAGTATGATTGTTATATGCTCTATCATTTGATCGTTCAATCAATCCTAAATCATCAAGCTTTTTGAGATATTTTTCTAGAGTTGATTCTGGAAGATTAAGTTGTTTTGAAATGTCTCTATTAGTGCTAGTAACCTTGAAGTTATTTACACATTCATTGAAGATCCAGATAAACAAATTTTCCTGACGATCATTAAGCTCAGATAGCATGTCTTTTGTGATCATAGGCTTATACTCCTTTCTAAACGCAAAAAAAGCGCAGATTCCTCTGGCGCTTTGATGTTTTTGATTGAGTTTTCCCCTAATCATATGTTATCACATATGATTTTCATTTGTCTAGGATAAAAATTATGTTATAAGTTTATTATATTTTATAAGCTCTTTTTTTAATTCATCGATACTTATTTTCTCTAAGTCCGTCATTAAGTCAAAAACGATGTTTATAATTGGATAGTAGCCATTAATAGAATAGGAGTTTCTTTCAACATTAACAAATTTTTTATGATCCAAATTAAGATTTTCTAAAAGATACCTATCAACCATTCGAATTTCAGAAAGATAGTCCACATTAAAAATGTAAGGTTGAGGTATTGTTACATTTTCTTCTATTTTAGGGTCTAATCTAAAATATTTAAAATATGTACCAGTGTGATCGTTTGTAATGATACCTTCTTGAATTAAGTCACTGATTCTTTTGTTTGGTAAATTGAAAACTTTTGAGATATTTTCAATAATCATAATATCACCTCTTCAACTTATATTTTATCATATAAATGGCTAAATATAAAGAAATTCAAGGCAAATAGTTGTTAAGTTAATTATATATGCTTTACAATAAGGGCTTAAGGCTGATTGTTAAAATATATTATGAAAGCAACGCAGTTGCATCTATTAAAGAATTATTAGATATCTATTAATTAAAACCACTAAAAACAGTTATTGAACAACGACTTTTAATATATCACCTACGACTTCTATATATCACCTACAACTTTTAAAAACTATCATATACGACTTTTAAAAACCGAAGTCAAAAAAAAGAACTCTTCCATGGAGAGCTCTCTAAAATCTAAGTACTTAATCATGAGTATAAGCCCTACAATCATGTAGAGCTTGTTTTTTTATGTTAGAAGTTCGCTACTAACTTCAAGTTTATACCCCATTTATCTTTAAAACCTAAATCAACACCGGCAAAATCTAATTCATCAAATAATACTCTGTCTCTTATCTCTAGAATGATCGTTTTATCCTCATCATAATAATTTGGAATGAATAAGCCTTTTTTACTATCTGGTATGATGATATCCCAGTAATAATCAAATACATTAAAGAGATATAATTTTAGATCCTGGAAGTCCTCAAGATTAAAATTGAGTAATTCTTTTAAGTAGCGTTTTTGTTTCTTCATGAGTTCAGCTAGGGCATTGCTGAACTTTCTTGTAAATTTGCTGATAAGAGAGATAATTCTATACTTAATCGATTTTCTGAATCTAATCGATTGGCCTTTTTCTAAGCTGTATGATTGATATAAGTTCATGATCACTAACCAGTCGGCAGTTATTAAGTGATATGAACCTTTTTTTCCATAGTTATATTTTTGTTCAACATTGAATGATTTTCTAACTGTCTTAAGAATATTTAGATTATCAGTCACTTTTCTAGATGCTTTTCTGATAACTTCTGGATCAGATTCATTCTTACTAATCCAACCTAAAGCAATAGCTATCTTTTTATTAGAGATGTGACTCTCTGACTTATTAATTGAATACATATGTTGAATTAAGTATTGTTCTAATTGTAACCATGGATAATGATTATCCATGGAAAAATAACGTAGCCAAGGGTTATGTCCTACGTTATGGAACTGTAATCTATGTTGTTTTCTTATTGAATCATTGATTTTAACCTTGATTAGTTCTTCTGAGCTAGTGTATCCAGAAGAGAAGAAAGAAGCCATGGATATATTAAATCTTTCATGAACAGACTTCATATATTCTAAAAGAGAAGGAGAGTATTCTGGTGAATTAGAACGTTGTATTTCGTTGAGATGTCTATCAAAGCTCATATATCTTGACTCCTTTCTAGATAATTAATCAAATCATAATAGATAAGATAAATGCTATATTTACTCTTGCTAAAGCCGAAGCCGACCTAGGCGGCGTCCATTTTAAAATAAAAGAAAGAAAACTATAAAATAGAAATACCATTGAAAAAATGTCGAAAGACATTTTCTATACAATTACAATATATAGAACCGACAATTTATTGGCGGTTCCATTCCGCCGAAAAAATGAAAAATAAGAATTGATCGCTTGAGTGAATCGATATGATTGAGAAAATAGGAGGGAAAACCCAATCATGACATCATCAGAGGAAAATATGATGAGTTTATCGACTCACTCAAAGGATCAATATTAATCCTTTAGTGTATGTGAATTCGGATAGTAACGATTTTTATACCAATTTAAGAATGTAACTGTTGTTTTGTTCTTCTCTTTGTCATTCTTATCCCTATAGAATGGACAGTTCCTACAATTTAAGTCTTTACAACACGAACATTCGATTATTTCTTCATTTATTAGAAACAAACAATCAAATTTAATCTTCGACATATTCTTCAACCTCATATTCTTTTAGCCAATCTATAGCTTCTTTAGCTGAATCGAACTCTTCAACAAAACATTGACAATCAACATTATCTACAGCTACATACATGTCTTGATCATGAAAATAGAATTTTTCGTCTTTATGAGATGAGTATACAGTCCCACCGTCTAAACCTTCTTCTTCAGAAGCTAGTATTTCTTCTAATAGTTTAGATCCATTCTCTTTAAAATATTTATTCATACTAATGCTCCCTGGTTAAGTCCATGGACTTCTTCATATGTGCTTTTTTGCTTAGAAATCTTAGCTTCAACATTAATTCTATTGATATCCTTAAAAGTAAGCTCTGGCAGGATAGAGTTTGTGAAGTTTTCGATATTCATGAATACGTAACCATTCACTCCTTTGTGAAAGACAATATATTCTTTTAGCAGCTCTTTTTGTGGAATTGGAAGTCCTAGCTCTTTTATAGTAGATATCATGTGTGGTCTCAGATATTCTTCTGATTTTACTATAAAAGTAGTTGGCAACCTGGTAGCTTGATTTTCTAACCAAAAATGATAGTTATCTTTTGCATCTTTCTTAGTCAAGAATGGATAGATTGTTACTTTTTGAGTCTTGATATCGATTGTTTTGATACGTTTCTTGTCTTGATCCAAAATGAGCCACATGTCTCTTCCATTCGGATTCAAGTATAATTCTCTTTCTTTTTCCATATTTTCTCCCTCTGATAATAAAAATAAACCGATAAATATAGTATCGGTTTCAGCTAAGAGCCCTTAGGATCTAGTTCTTATGAGTGCAGGTTCAAGTCCTGTCGCCCGCACCAAATAACAAAACAAGAAAAACCGTTATTAAAATAGCGGTTTTTTTTATTTTTTCTATCTCAAGCATTATAATAGCCTGAAAATCATGTTAAAATAAATCAATAATAATATTAAGGAGACATTATGACTTGGTTATTTTTAATTATTCCGCTTGTTGAAATTGTTATATTTTCTTTATATAGGGTGAAGTCTAAGACTCATCTTTTAAGTGAGATAATCTATCATACGATTTTCCAAACCATAATCGCCTATTTGTTTTTGGTTTTAGTGTTTTATCAATCTTTTATTTTTAGATTTTATCCGATTTTAATTATCGGATTTGCTTTATTGTTTTTAGCGCTTATTTACTTTCTTAAGGATAACGATCTTTCCTTCACTGTAAGTGGAGTCCTAAAGTTAGAAGGAATAAAAAATAATATTTTAATTGTTCTAGTTACCGTTTTTCCGCTTTATGTATTCTTGACGATATTTAGATTTAATAACTGGTATTTTCAAATCTTATTTAGTTTAATTTTGGTTTTTATTGTCTTATTTTTATCAATCTTACTTAGAAAAACAATGGAGAATTTATACCAAAATATAAAGAATTATATTATGGATTCAGATTTAGCCAAATATATTATCATTTGGTCAATTTTCGGATTTTTATTACTATTTAATATCTTATTTCAAATTCCAATTAACCCGATTAAAAATCAATTGAATCTCAGCAACAATGCACCTTATTTTAGGTTCGATGGGTTACCTGTCGATGTGGATAACAGTTATAAACAAGAATTAGTTTTTGATTTGTTCTTAACCGATAATGATGGTAGATCAATTAATGATTACTTTTTAACTGAAGAATACTTATATCTCGTACAAAAAAATAAAATATTAAAGTATGATATTGATAGTCAAATTCTTGTTAAGAAGTATTACATAATTGGGGATGTTAATAATAATTACTTTAATGAAATGTTCTTTGTTTATGAAGATTATCTTTATTTTTATTGCGCTTACGGCTTATTTGAAGTTACCGAAGATGATCTTGTGAAAATCGGAGATATAACTTCTGATAATTCAAGAAAAATTAGATTATTTTCAGATGAAATAGCTTTTTTAAAGAATATTGGTGATCAAAAATACGAGCTTTTATCACTTAATAATAATGAAATTAGCATTGAAGACACAATTGATTTAGAGTTTAGCGAATTTGAAGAGCTAGTAGTGATAAGCGAGACTTTATTCTATAAAAATGGCAATGATTATGTTCTGTTTGAGAATGCTGAAGTTAGATTTGATGATGTTGATGCGGCTTTAGTTTATTACAATTCTAATTATCACATTATGTACTACCTAAAAGATAATGTTATATATTTAAATGATGGTAGAGATAATCTAAAGATTGTTGAATTTATCGGAAAAATGCTTAATGAAGGCGAAGTAGTCGGAGATTTAACTGTTCTTAGAGATGGTACTTTATTAGATGAAACTCGACTGCTGATATTCAATTTCGACATGTCAGTAATCAGTATTTATAATCATTTGGATTTAGATAGATTTTACAAATTAAATGATTTTAACGTGAGCTATATTGTTAATTATCGTGATGTTAATGATCGGGTTCAGTTTATGCAAGTAGAATCAAATGGTGAGAAAACATATTTTCAAATCTATAATCTAGAAAACAAAGTTGTCGATTTGAAACTGCCATTTTATTCTCATTATGGAATTTTATCGGTAATTGTTATTTTAATTGCAATAATAATTCCAATAACTGATGATATAAGATATCTCACCTATCTTGATTTCAACTCAGTAACGAAAGAAGACTAATAATTTAAATGAGCTAACCTAAACGGATAGCTCATTTTATTTTAAAGGATTAAATTTAATTTCAATTTGTTTCTCTTTAAATGCTTTTTTGTATTTTGGAATCGGATCATATCCGCCATTGGAAAGGGGATTACATCTCAAGATTCGCCATAAAGATAGAATAGATGCTTTAAAAACGTTGTAGTTTTTGTATGCATCTATAGCATAGTTTGAACATGAAGGGTGGTACCTACAAGTTGGGTTTTTACCTTTAGTGGCTTGTTGGTAATTTTTAATTAAACCAATTATTTTCTTTTTCATCATTAAACCTCTTAACATATAAATCATATCATAAAATACCAAATAAGTCACTATTTTTGGCTTGTTTAGATTTTGATAATAATGAGTTTTGATATCTTGATATATTCTCAAAACCATAGCAAAAATATGAATTTTTATTCATATTACTAAAAAATAGGAAAAAAAGCGATTTTAAAGGATATTTTATTGTCAAAAAAATACATTTGTGATACAATTTATTCGTGGTGATAGATGTGGTAAGAGAAGATAATGTAGAGAAGCTTTTTGATTGTTTAGATCAATCGGCTAGTCTTTACTATGAATTACTTAAAGTGCCTTATCTCGACGGGCTGGTTAAAACTTGTGAGAACATATTAGCAAATAGCGTTGAAACAGAACTTGATGAACTCAATATTAAATTAACTGATTTGATAAAAAGTCTTGAAGGAATTAATTTCGATAAAGAAGAGATTAGAAAGGCTTTTCAATACTCTTGTTTAAGAGGGCTTAAACATCAAGGAATATCAAATCAAATGATTACTCCAGAGAGTATTGGGATATTTTTTAGTTATTTGGTTAATAAACTCTATGAAGTGAATAAGCTTTCTATTCTTGACCCTTTAGTTGGTTCTGGTAACTTATTGGCCGGTTTAGCTAATAATTTAGATCAGGATACAGTGATTTTCGGAATCGACAACAACTATGATTACTACAAGTTATCGCAAGCGTTGATGGGTATGTTGGATT
Organism: Caryophanales bacterium UBA2289; assembly: GCA_002345505.1. Taxonomy (GTDB): domain Bacteria; phylum Bacillota_I; class Bacilli_A; order Izemoplasmatales; family Hujiaoplasmataceae; genus UBA2289. The sequence continues at coordinate 65,328 of DDWJ01000015.1, read as the reverse complement.
ATCAAGAAAACATATTTTATCAAGATATTTTAAGCTTTGAAAACTTAGAAGTTGATTTAATCACTACTGACTTTAGCGGTATCGACCAAAACAAGATTTTCGATATTATAAAACACTTAAATGGGCTTCTTAAAGACAATTGTTTCATGATTAGCGTAATTGACAATTCTTTTTTTGATAATGATTTGATAAAAGAATTCATCTACGAAGTCAAAGAAAAATGGCATTTCTTCGGGATGATAGTATTGCCGGAATCGTTGTTCAAGATCTCAAGAAAAAGCATATTCATCTTACAAAAAATTGGCGATAATTTTGTTAAACCAGATAAGTTTCTAGTAGCGGATTTACCCGATTTCAACGATGAAGAAAAAATGATTACAGTGATCAACCAACTAAATGATTGGTTTAATAAAATAAAATTTTTAAGAGTGAGGGAAAATAATGAAAAAAATAATGGCAGTTAATGCAGGTAGTTCTTCTTTAAAGTTTCAATTATTGGAGATGCCAAGCGAAAAATTGATTACAAGCGGGATTGTCGAAAGAATTGGAATGAAAAATTCTGTTTTCGCTATCAAGGTTAATGGTGACAAGATTGAAGAAACTAGTGACATCGATAACCATGCGGAAGCTGTAAATATATTATTGACAAAATTGATCGAACACGACATCATCTCAAGTTATGATGAAATTTCTGGAGTTGGACATCGCGTGGTTCATGGTGGCGATAAAATTGCGGAGTCATTGGTTTTAGGAGATGCAGAAATCGAATATTTAGAAAGCATAATTGATTTGGCACCATTACATTTGGGTCCCAATCTAACGGGAATTAAAGCTTTTAAAGAAGTTTTACCTAACGTTAAACATGTAGGAGTTTTCGATACGGCTTTTCATCATACAATTCCAGAAGAAGCTTTCTTATATGCAGTTCCATATGATTGGTATGAAAGATACCAAGTTAGAAAATATGGATTCCATGGGACTTCACATAAATATGTTTCACATCGTGTAGCGGCAATTATGGGTAAGAAACCAGAAGAAGTTAATGTTATTGTTGCTCATATTGGTAATGGAGCTTCAATCTGTGCTGTTAAACAAGGAAAATCAGTTGATACTTCAATGGGATTTACACCACTTGAAGGTATTCCTATGGGAACTAGATCAGGAAATATCGATCCAGCAGTAATTGAGTACATGATGAATAAAAAGAATAAATCAGTTAAAGAAATCACAAACTATCTTAATAAGCAATCTGGTTATATAGGTGTTTCTGGAATCTCTTCTGATTCAAGAGATTTGGTAGCTGAAGCTGAAAAAGGGAATCATCGAGCTGCTTTAGCAATCGCTGTACAAGCAAAAAGAATTGCAGATTATATTGCTAGTTATTATGTTTATATGGGCGGAGCTGATGCGATTGTATTTACAGCTGGAATTGGTGAAAACGCTAAAACTACTAGAGCCGATGTTGTTAACCGTTTAGCAGCTTTAGGTGCTAAGATTGATGATGAAAGAAATGACTGCCGCGGTATCGAACGCTTGATATCTGCAGATGATTCAAAGATTAAAGTTTTCGTAGTTCCGACTAACGAAGAAGTTATGATTGCTAGAGATACTTTAGCTTTACTATAAAAATTAAAGAATAGAACCTCCTTTTTGGTAAGATTTAATAAAAGGAGGTTTTTTTTATGAAATTTGTCTTTCTTTTACTTGCGCCGATTATGTTCTCGTTTATAAACGATTATAACAAAGTTGATATTATTGTTATTGATAATACTATTGTTGAGTATGGCAATGTTGTCAACGATAACGATTCTGACGGTTACATTAAGATTTTTGACAAAGAAGATGAGGTATTAGTAAAGGAAGTTCATTATGATAGTAAAGCCAACGATTATTTTAAGTATCTAGCTGTAGTCGATAAGAATACTTTTTTAATCGTATGTGATGCTTATTATTTTAATGAAGAATATACAATGCCAATTTACAGGGATTCAATTGTTTTGAAATACAACTTACAGGGAGAACTTTTAGATAAGCTTTACTTAAGTTTTAGACCTAATGAGTACCATAATCATAATCATTTGTTAATATTAAAGGATGGACAAAATGACGTAATCATAAACGAAGAGTTAAAGAGTATTGATGAAGTCGGTGCTGAATACACAGTAATAAGCAGTTTTAGCTACCAATATCAAGGTATAGCTTATGTTAATGATGTTGAAGTAGAGGATTTAGAAATTAATTATCCTGGTCATTATAATATAAAAATAGTGGATAATAATTATATTTTTGATTTTTTTGTTACAGTGGAAGCGGATTACAAGATACTAGGTGAGAAATATGTAGCTGGGTATCTTGGAGAGGTTTCTTTTTACAGTTTTGGCGAACTTTATTTAAATGATGAAGTTTATATCATTGGAAATTCAATAACTGATGTCGGCAATCATCACATGCTTATTGTCGGAGTTAATGATTATCGGAAAGATGTGAATTTCGTAATATTGCCAGATATTAGTTATAACGACGGAGAAATTGAAGGTCAACTTTTAAGCGATGCTAATTTTAATACTTCAATAAGAATCTATAGCAATGCTCAAGCGATGTTTTTAGACGGAGAGTTTTATAATTCTGAATACATAAATCAAGTCGGATCTCATATAATCTCGTTTATTGGCGTTAATGGATATACACTGGATTTGCCTTTTTCAATATATCCGAAAATCTCTGGGGTAGAAGACGGAGATAGTTATGAAAATGTTGCTTTTAATATATTTGGAGAGGCTTTATTGAATGGGGATTTAATAACTGGTGAGATTACTTTAAATCAACCTGGTGCGTATAGGCTGGAGTTGCTTTTTGATGGTGAAGTCTATGAAACCTTGATTTTTGAAATATTAGCTGCTGAAGAGATTATTGAAGAAAATGAAGAAGATTATACGGAGTATTTTAAATATATTTTCATCTTTTTAGCATTAATTGGTGGTGTGTTATTTTTGCGGAAAAGATAATTATTTTTACTGTGGTTATGTTATAATAATTTTGGTGAAGATAATGATTGATTTCGAACTCTATATACAAAGTTCATATTCTTTCAACGGTAGTTTGATTGATATTGAGAAGGCTGTAGAAAAAGCAGCCTCTTTTGGTTTTAAATCACTTGGAATTGCCGATATGAACCATATGTATGGTGTAGTGAAATTTTATCGTGCTTGCTTAAATAGAGGCATTAAACCTTTACTGGGATTAGAAGTTTTATTGGATGATGAGCACTTCAAAGAACAAAATATTCTATTGTATGCAAAAAATGATATCGGTTATAAGAGTTTGATTAAAATTAGTTCTTTTTTAGGCAATGGGAACAAATCTTTGCCAATGGATGTTTTGAGCAATTATTCAACCGGTTTGATTGGCGTAATCGTCTCAGATAGCGGCCCATTTGCACAAGCGATGTATAATGATAAAATTGATTTAGCTGAGTTTATAGTAAATCAAATTTCTGATAGACTAGAAAATCTATATTTAGGACTAGACTTAAGAGATTATAGCGCTGAAATAAAAATAGCACCGAAATTAGATGATTTAGGGAAGACAGTAATTATTAATAATGTCGTATATATTGATAAGGAAGATAAGGAAGCTTCTAGCATATTAAGGAAGATCTTGCAAAAAGATTATGAAAATCAAGGCTTCTTTGAAAGAGATAATCTTGATTTATATTTGAAAAATAAAAATGAGTTAAACAAATTATATAAGAATTATCCTATGGCTGTTAAAAATACAATGGAGATGATTGAACAATGTAATGTTGTGATAGATTTTAATAACTTACATTTACCCAAATATCCTCTAAAAGATGAACTGGCTAAGGATAAGTTAAGAGAATTAACGAATAAGGGTTTAATTAGAAGGTTAAAACAGAAAAGTGCTTATAAAGAAAAATATCAAGAGTATAAAGAAAGACTAGAATATGAATTAAGTATTATTGAGAAGATGAACTATGAAGATTACTTCTTGATTGTATGGGATTTTGTATTATATGCTAAAAAGTCAGGAATTCTAGTTGGGCCTGGTAGAGGATCGGCAGCGGGATCTTTAGTAGCCTATGTATTAGGAATAGTAGATGTTGATCCGCTGGAATTTGACTTATATTTTGAAAGGTTCTTAAATCCAGAGAGAATTACCATGCCAGATATCGACATGGATTTTCCCGATGATAGACGGGATGAAATAATTAGATATGTAGTTGATAAATATGGATTGGAAAGAGTAGTTTCAATCATCACTTTCGGAACTTTCCAAGGTAAATCAGCAGTTCGAGATGTAGCTAGGGTTTTAGGTATTTCAAATACGATTGTTGATGATATTACTAGTAAAATATCAGAAACAGATAATTCAATTGATGAGTACAAAACAAAATATCCCAAAAAATATCAGTATTATATCAATAATCCTGAGATTAATCAATTGTTAACAATAGCATTAAAATTAAATGGTTTATGTAGACACACATCTACACATGCAGCAGGAATTATTATTACCGAAAACAGCATTCATGATTTTTCTCCAACTCAAGTAGGCTTGTTGGATATGTTGCAGACTCAATATGAAGCGAGCGATTTGGAGAGTCTTGGACTTTTAAAGATTGACTTTTTAGGAATCAGAAATTTATCAATGATTTCCGAGACAATTGATTTAATTAAGAAAAACGAGAATATCGATATCGACATATACAAAATTCCATTAGATGATAAACCGACATTTGCTTTATTGCAAAACGTTAATAGTGTCGGGATATTTCAACTTGAATCTGAAGGTATGATGAGTTTAATGCGACAGATGCAGATTGATAGGTTTGAAGATATCGCTACTTGCATTTCTTTACATCGACCAGGTCCGATGGAAAATATTCCGAGTTTTATAAGAAGGAGAAATAAAGAAGAACGAATCACTTATCTTGATTTAGATTTATTACCGATTCTTAAAGATACACAAGGTATTATTGTTTATCAAGAACAGATAATGAAAATAGCTAATAAGTTCGCTGGATACTCATTGGGCGAAGCTGATGTTTTAAGAAGAGCAGTCAGCAAGAAAAACCGAGATACTTTAGAGAAGGAACGAACAAAATTCGTTGAAGGAGTAATTAAAGAAGGGTATACAAAAGACACTGGCGAACAGATATATGACTATATTGTTAAGTTTGCAAATTATGGATTTAACAAAAGTCATGCTGTTGCATATAGTTATATAGCCTATTGGATGGCTTATCTAAAAGCAAACTTTTCTAAATATTTCTTAGCGGTTTTATTGAATACTCAAATTGGGTCGGTAGTTGGCACTAAGAAATATATAATGGAATGTCAAAAACTAGACATTAAGATATTACCACCAAGAATCAATAAGTCTAGTGATACCTATACATTTGAAGGCAATAACTTACGTTTCCCTTATAAAGCGATTAAAGGCATTGGGGAGATAATGGCAAAAAACATTAGTTCTATTCAGCAAGAAAGAGAAGTCAGTGATTTTTTAGACTTCATGGATCGATCAAAAGACGTTAATAGTAATGTAGTTGAAGCCTTGATTTTTTCTGGTGTATTCAATGATTTTGGTATGAATAAGAAAACACTTATCCAAAATATAAGTAATATTCAAAATTATATTTCCTTTGGAAAAAGAGGAGTATTTAAGTTTGTTGAATACTCGGAGTATGATTTTGAATTTCTTCAGAATAAAGAAAAAGAATTATTAGGGGTCAATTTTGAATATCACCCAATTCATAAATATAAAAATCTTATTAGAGATAACAAGTATCATACTTTATCAGAAATATTGAACTCCCATGAAGGCAATTTGAAATTTATAGCTGTAATAACTAGAGTCAAAAAACATCAGACTAAAAATGGCGATGATATGGCTTTTGTTGATATGGAAGATGAAATCAATAGTATTGGTGGAGTAGTTTTTCCAAAATTGTATCAAAGAATGAATATTGTAGAAGGCAAAGTATACTTGGTTTTTGGAAAAATGGATTATAATAGAAATCGTCAATCTATAATTATTGATGATCTAAGAACTGTAGAAAGGTAAATTAATATGAAAATAGCTGTGTTAACATCCGGTGGCGATGCACCCGGAATGAACGCTTGTGTTAGAGCGGTTGTCAGAAGCGCTATAAACTATGGATTTGAAGCTTATGGAGTTTTTGATGGATATAAAGGTTTGGTAGAAGGTAAAATAAAAAGAATGGAACGCAATGATGTTGGTCAAATTTTAAATCGTGGCGGAACTATTTTAGGGTCTTCTCGTTTAGAATCTTTTAAAGAGAAAGAAGTAAGGCAAATTGCAGTTGATAATTTAAAATCTCTTGGGATAGATAATTTAATATGTATTGGTGGAGATGGTACGTTTAGAGGCGCTATGGCTCTAAATGAGATGGGGATTAAGTGTATTGGAATCCCGGGTACTATTGACAATGATATTGCATGTACAGAATTTACAATTGGATTTTTTACGGCTTTAGACACTGCAATTGATGCAATTGACAAATTAAGAGATACTTCTTTTTCTCACCAAAGATGTACTGTAGTCGAGGTTATGGGAAGAAACTGTGGAGACTTATCAATTTTTTCAGGAATAGCAACTGGTGCCGAAATTGTTATTACCAAGGACACCGGATATAATGAAGCTGATATTTTAAAACAAGTACAAAAAGCAGAAAGCATGGGAAAAAGACATCTGATAGTGGTTGTTGCTGAACACATTACAGATGTTAAAATTTTAGCTGAAAAGATTCAGGAAAATTCAAGTTACGAAGCAAGAGCCACAGTACTTGGCTATATTCAAAGAGGGGGTACTCCTAGCGCTTTTGATAGAGTTTTAGCAAGTAAAATGGGTGTACATGCAGTAGAATTACTTAGCGAAGGTAAAGGCGGCTACGCCGTTTATACCAAGAGTTTAGATGTTAGTCATATTGAGCTGGATAAAGCTTTGACTCAAGACAATAAACCGAGTGATTTATATAAGTATTTGAACAAACTAAATTAGTTAACTATTTTAAGAATAAAAGAATTAGTCAGTTAGAGTTAATTTCCTTAAAACGGACAACTAAATAAAAAGAGTAGAAAGAACTTGTTTCCTAAATTGAGAAGGAGCGAGTTCTTTTATTTTTTTTTGAAGTCTTTCGTTATTGTAATAGAGAATATATTCTTTTACAATAGTTTCTACGTTATATGTATATAATTTCTTGTATAAATAGATACATTCTGTCTTTAAAGCACTAAAAAACGATTCTATAGGCGCATTATCTACACTACTACCTTTTGATGATATGGATTGAGTTATTTCATGTTTCTTGAGGGTTTTGACATAAAGATAATGAGTGAAATGCCATCCTTGATCTGAGTGAAGTATGAGCTTTTGACGTTGTTCAAGAGGTGTTAATTCAATAGCTTGATTCAATGTGTTCATAACTAATTTGCGATCGATATATTTAGAGATAGACCATGCAACTATAGATTTATCATACATATCTTTAATTGCACAGATATATGATAATCCATCTCTACAGAAAAGATATGAAATATCGATTGACCATTTCTTATTTGGGGCATGTGTGTTAAAATTTCTTTGTAGAAGATTAGGAATATCATGGTGTGGTACCCTTGAATATTTTTTAGTCTTCTTACGGATAATGGATTGTACACCATTTATCCGCATGTATCGGTATACGGTTTTGTTGGTTAAGCAGATGCCGTATACCTTTTTAATTTGCATTCTAATAGATTCTATACCCCATCGATTATCTATGTTGTATCTTTCCATAACTTGATCATTTATGGCTTTGTCGAAGCTTTTATGTTTAGGTCTACCTAATTTTATCCAATCATAGTACCCGCTTTTTGAACAGCCTAATGTTTTACATAGTGATAGCACAGAATAGCGGTTTCTAAGCATATCTACTACTTGATAATAGATTTTGACTGTTGGTTCATTAGGTAGACCAGGGATTTTTTTATATCTTCATACATCCTCACCTTTTCTATGAGGTTTTCTTTATTTAATTCTTCAAGTTTAACCATATGCTTTCTTGGCCTACCCTTATTTGGAAATTCTGCTTTCTTTCCTTTACCCCGATTGTCTACACATGTTCCAAATTCTTTGTATTGTTTAACCCATCTTCTAAAAATTGAACTGTTTGCTATTTCATAGGTTCTAATTATTTCGGTTTGTCCCATGTGTTTATTAAAATACAATAGCACTATTTGATTCTTTTCCTCAATTGTATATTGTTTATGCTTCTTAAGTTTTCTCTCCTTCATAACTTTCCTTTCTTGTTGATGGACGCAATGCCTCAATTTCCTTTTTGTGGATAACTTCGTTACCACAAAAAGTACTTCCTTACTTAATGTTATATTATATCAAAAAAGTCATACTAGATTTTATTCTAATATGACTCTTTTTATTTTAATGTCTGTTTTAAAGGAATACTTTCTTAATGACTAATTCTTTTTGTTTGATTGTTTTTAAAAGAATACATTATTTTCTTATCTGGTAGATAAATAACAATTAGATAACCTGATTGATATTTAGTAACAAGTGAGTACTTATATAATAAATCAATCGGATAAGAATTATTTACAGCGAAGAAATCTCTTAGTATTTCTTGCTTATTAAGTTTATTTTCCCAAAAGACTTTAGGTTTAATTTTGTTGTATTTCAAGTAATCTAATATCAAGCTATCTTCTATTTGCGAATTAAATAATTTCATTTCAATTAAAAAATTTCTCACATTTACAAACAAATCCGATAATTGATATTTCCTTAAAGAAATACTATTTTTTTCATAATATTCATACAATGATAAGAAGAAATTAAACGGATTAGAATCATTCTCAAGAATTATCTTCATGGAGTCATTCATAAAATCCCTATTCCAATATATTTCAAGCATAGTTTCTACTTTGTGGATTATTTTTAATTCTTCATTTGAGATGAATTTGTTTTCATTAATTTCATAAGGTGATTTTTCTTGAAATTTGTAGTCATAGATTTTAGCTTCTTTTCGGATTTTAGTTCCTTTTAACATTTTCAAGAATCCTAATTGCAGTTCTTTAGAAAACAACAAGAATATTTCGTTAAAGGTATTTTTGAAACTTTCTAAATCCTCATATGGCAACCCAGCGATTAGATCGAGATGTAAAACTACATTGGTTTCCTGTAGGGCTTTTATGTTTTTAATTAATTGTTCAGTGTTTTGTTTTCGATCGATAGCTTTATTTACGATAGGATTTGTTGATTGAATACCAAGTTCGAAACGGACGTAATTTTGTTTAAGGTTTAACTTTAGATAATCGATTATGTCTTTATGTAAAACATCGCCATTTATTTCAAACTGAAAAATCGTGTTTGGATAATCTCTTTCAACTAAGATTTTAAAGAAATCTAATGCAATGTTTTTATTGGCGTTAAAGGACCTGTCTAGAAATTTGATAGTTTTAGCTCCTTTATCAATTAGATGATCGATAATTGAAAAAACCTTATCGATTTCAAAGAATCTCAATCCTTTTTCTAATGAAGCTAAACAATAGCTGCATTTGTACGGACAGCCTCGAGACAGCTCAACGTATTGAATCTTATTTTTTATATCGCCATAATCATCCTCAAAGTAATAAGGAGATTTTAAAGCGTTTATATCTCTAATTTGATCGGTTTTATTTCTAATTATTTCATCCTTATATATATAGGCAAGATTTGGTATCGAATTAAAAGGTGTATTTTGTTCAATCGCTTTAACCAAATCATTGAAAGTTATTTCCCCTTCGTTTGTAATTATGAAGTCAGCAAGATTATCAAGTAAATAACTGTCATAGTCATAACTAACTTCAGGACCACCGAGAATTATTGTTTTGTTTTTATAAGATGATTTTATCTGATTTAAGATATCTGATATTATTTCGATATTCCAAATATAACAACTAAAACCAATAATATCATATTGGTCGATTCTCATTCCTTTAATTATTTCATCAAGGTTATCTTTAATTGTATACTCTAGAATTTTTACATCGTAATCACAATTTGCTTTTAAATATCTTATAGCGAGATTAGGATGGATAAACTTAGAGTTTATTCCTACTAATAGAATTTTCATAAATTTCACCTATTACTATTCTATCAATTTAATCAATAAATAACCAGTTGATTTAATTTATATGATATACTAATACCGGTGATTAAAAATGGATAAATTTAATTTAAAGTCTGATTACAGGCCGATGGGCGATCAGCCTAAGGCAATTGAACAGCTAATTGATAATTTAAATAACGGAGTTAAAGAACAAGTATTGTTAGGGGCTACTGGTACTGGTAAAACTTATACTGTGGCTAATGTTATTCAGGAAGTGAATCGACCTACGCTAGTTCTTGCTCATAATAAAACTTTAGCCGGACAACTTTATTCAGAGTTAAAAGCTTTATTTCCAGAAAATAGAGTTGAGTATTTTATTTCTTATTATGATTATTATCAACCGGAAGCTTATGTTCCCGGAGCTGATATTTATATTGAAAAAGACGCTTCAATCAACGATGAAATTGATGAACTTAGGCATGCGGCTACTTCATCTTTATTAGAAAGAAGAGATGTAATAATCGTAGCCAGCGTATCTTGTATCTATGGTATTGGCGACCCGGAAGTTTACAAAGCGGGAATGGTAACGATAAGAAAATCTGAACAAATATCTAGAGAAGCTTTGTTAAATCGCTTGATTGATATTCTTTATGTTCGCAACGACATCGATTTTGTTAGAGGAAGTTTTAGAGTTAGAGGCGATGTAGTTGAAATATTGCCGCCATACAATAAAACTAAGGGAATAAGAATCGAATTTGATTTTGATGAAGTAAAAAGAATAAGAGAATTTAATATTGTTTCCGGTGAGATTTATAAAGATTATGAAATGTTATCTTTATTTCCTGCATCTCACTTTTTAACAGATAGTGATAAATTAGAAGAAGCTTTAAGTAGGATTAAAGAAGAATTGATAGAAAGAATTAAATACTTCAAGGACAATAACAAGCTTTTAGAGGCTGAGAGAATCGAACAAAGAACACTTTATGACTTGGAAATGTTAAGGGAAATGGGAACAGTAGCAGGTGTAGAAAATTACTCTAGACACTTAGCTTTAAGAGGAGAGGGAGAGACGCCTTCAACACTTATAGATTTTTTCCCGAAGGATTTTTTATTGATTGTTGATGAGTCTCATGTTACTCTGCCTCAAGTTAGAGGTATGTTTAATGGGGATAGATCAAGGAAACAAACCCTAGTTGATTATGGGTTTAGATTACCAAGCGCTATGGATAACAGACCGCTTAATTTTGATGAATTCAATGAAAAGATAAATCAAGTCATCTATGTATCTGCAACGCCAGGGGATTACGAACTCGAAAGAAGCAAAGATGTAATTGAACAGATTATTAGACCTACCGGATTGGTTGATCCAATTGTTGAAGTAAGAGATTCTATGAATCAAATTGATGATCTATTAACTGAAATCAACAAAACTATTAATCAGAACGAAAGAGTACTTATTACAACTTTAACAATTAAAATGAGTGAGGATTTAACGAATCATTTAAAATCACTTGGATATAAGGTTGGATATTTGCATTCCAAAGTGAAATCACTGGAAAGAATGGAGATTATCAGAAAATTACGTTTAGGAGATTTTGATATTTTAGTAGGTATTAATCTACTTAGAGAAGGTTTGGATTTGCCTGAGGTTTCCTTGATTGCAATTTTAGATGCCGATAAAGAAGGTTTCTTGAGAAGTGAGAAATCACTAATCCAAACAATTGGTCGTGCTGCGAGAAATGTTAATGGCCACGTCATAATGTATGCGACACGTATCACGCAATCGATGGAAAAAGCGATCTACGAAACAAATAGAAGAAGAACAATTCAGGAAGAATACAATAAAACTAACTCTATTACTCCAAAAACCATTCTCAAAAACATTCCGGATTCCATTTCAATTAAAACTGAAGCTAATCAAGATGCATATGATTTTGATAAGTTAAGCAAAAAAGAAATTGAAAAGAATATTGAAATGTTAGAAAAACAAATGATGGTTTATGCAAGAGAATTAGATTTTGAACAGGCTGCTCGAATTCGTGATTTGATATTCGAATTAAAGAAAAATTCATAAAATTAAAGTAAAAATTAAAAAAATTAAACTAAAAAGCCAAGAAAATTGGCTTTTTTTAATAAAAGTTTAAAAAAATTAAAAAAAATTAAAAAAAATGCTTGACATTAATAAAACCTTTGATATAATTAAGGTGTAAGTTGATAAAGTTAATAAATCAACTGAAAAAAATCAATAAGATTGAATTAACACTTAAACCCATTTTTATTAATAAGGGGGAAATAAAAATGAAACAAAGAAATGACAAATTAGTAAGAGTTTACACTTATGGTGTATGTCCACAAGAATATTGGGATCAAGTATACACAGATATTTGCAAGCCTTGTAAAACAAATAAATAATTTAGGAGGATCTTTATGAGAAATATTATGAAAAGACTGTACAGTGTTGTCAGATGGAATGACTTGACAAGACCAGTTAATCAAGATTTATCATCAGAAGGATATTGGGAGAGAGTTTATGCTAACAGAGAAACCGAACAGAAATAAGCAGAAGATAATAACTTTAAGTATAACAATCGTATTAACATTATTCATTTTCTCTATGTCGCTGTTCTCAGGAACGGCATCGGGAGAGATGAGTTCGGGTTTAAGTGTTAATATCAAGTCATTGATAGACTCTGTATTTATAAATAACACTATCTCATTATCAACACTTAACGTAATTGTAAGAAAAGGAGCTCATGTTTTCGAATATATGGTTTTAGGGATATCTTATTTCTTTACAGCTAGGGAATGGAGATTATCGATTCTAAAAATCTTAGTTTTAGGATTGCTAACAGCCACGATAGACGAATTGTTGCAAAACATACCGATAGATAGAACAGCAAGTGCTTTAGATATATTCTTATACGACTTTGAAGGGTTCATATTAGGATTAGGATTACTATTATTAATTCTAAATAAACGGTCAAAAATGAGCGATTTAGAAGTGCTAAATAAGCTTCAATCTAAAGAAATATCACCAAGAAAAGCATATAGATATATTTACAATAGCGAAAATCATCTAAGATTTACTAATAATGCTCATTTTGTTAAACTCAGGATTATAATTCCTGATGAGAAGAAAGTAACTAATTTTTTAAGAGTTTTATTCTTTCTACCATTACCGTTAGTTTTATTTAAAATAGCAATACCATTTATTAAATTCGATGATAAGGACATGCCAATAACTAAGGCTGAACTTATTAAGATAGTTAATTCCAAAGGGATCAAAATTAAAGTTAATGCTCACACGAAAGAAAAAGTAATAATTAAAACAATTTAAAGAAATAAAAAATTAAAAATAAAAAAGGAGACAAATTATGAAGTTAGATTTAAAAGAAGATTTAAGAAGATCAATCGAAGAAGATATCAAAAAATCATTTAATTTAAAAGGGCATAAGCAAAATTCCAAGAAATATCCAGTTATATCAGAATGTCCAGTATGTCATCATGATCTAGAAGTTGTTCAATTAGTTTGTAATCATTGTTCAACTGAGATCAAAGGTCAATTCACATTATCAAAATTCAACTACTTAGATACTGAAAAACTATATTTTATTGAAATGTTTGTAAAGAATCGCGGAAATATTAAAGCTATAGAAAAAGAAATGGGTTATTCTTACCCAACGATTAAAAAGATGTTAGATGATGTTGTAGTTGGATTAGGATATCAACTAGACGGAAAAGAAGAAAAAGAAGAAAAAAACGATGAAACTCCTGATACATCAAGAGTGGAAATCCTAGAAAAAATAGATAAAGGTGAAATTACACCTGAAGAAGCAGCTGAACTGCTAGCTAACTTAAAATAAGGGGGAAAAGAAAATGGCAAGAAATAATGATTTAAAGGCAGAAAGACTTAAAATATTAGATTTATTATCAAAAAATGTTATTAACGCAGAACAAGCAGAAAAATTATTAAATTCATTAGGAGCTTCAGAAGAAAAAGAAGAAGCACAAGTTGTTAGCAAGAAGAATCAATTTAGAATGTTGAAGATCCTTGTTGATTCAGCAGACGGTGACGAAGTAAGAGTTGAACTACCAATTGAATTCGCAAAACTTTTAAAAAGCAAAAAGATTATGAAAGTTGATACAGCAGATTTTGATTTAGATATCGATGAACTTATCGGCATGATTAATTCAGGAGTTATGGGTGAAATTGTAAACGTAAAGTCAGCGGATGGAGATATAATTAAAATACTTGTAGAATAGAGAGCATCATGGAAAGCAAAATAAACGTATTCAAAAATAAGAATTTTACATTATTGTTTTATGGAGTATTAGTTTCGAATGTAGCACACATATTATTTAACTTTGTGATGAGTCTATATGTTCTTAGAATAGCTAAAGAGGTATATGGAGAAACATATGCCCCTTTAGTTCAAGGGATATATTTGGGAGTTGCAGGTTTAGTTCTATTGGTTTTTATGCCTTTTGGAGGGGTGTTGGCCGATAGGATAAATAAAGTTAGAATCATGTATTTAACAGATTATGTAAGAGGTTTTGTAATATTATCCGTAGGTTTAATTATCTTTATTGATCCAAGTTCAAATATTAAGCTTATTGTTTTGTTCGCAATGAATGTAATCTTAGGTTTAAACTCAGCTTTTTTTAATCCAGCAAGCGGATCATTGTTGAAATTTATTGTTACTGAAGATGAATTGCCACAAGCATCCAGTTTATTACATGGCTCAATGAGTCTTCAAAATATTGCTGGACTTATATTGGGTGGAATCATGTTTTCTGCTTTCAATATCTATATCATATTTTTCATTAATGGATTAGCCTATTTGATTTCTGCAGTCACGGAAATGTTTATCAAGTATGATCATTTTGAACATCGTGAAGATCGAAAGATTAAGGTTTTTGAAGAAATTAAAAGTGGTATGAAGTATCTGTATAATTATAAGGCTATGTTTAGTTTGTTGATTATGGCGCTATCTCTTAATTTTTTCATAGTCCCAATTTTGAATAATGGTTTTCCATATTTTATAGATTATGGACTAAATTCTGAACCTAAATATCTTTTTATGAATTTTTTGACAGTAGAAAATTGGTATTCAATAATATTAATTGGGTTTTCAGTCGCTGGAATAGTAATGGCTTTAATACTCGCGAAAGCCCCAAAAAAGAAAAGTTACGGGAAGAGTTTAATGAGGTCGGTCTTCGCTATGGGTGTAGCAATAGCGTTGATGGCTTTAGTAATGATACTTTACTATCTGAATTACATATCAATAAATTTGACTTTAATTTTAACGGTTGTATCAGGTTTGTTAGCTGGTTTAGCTTCAACTTCGTTCAATGTGCCTGTTCAAATTATTATGCAAAATAATATCGATCAAAATCAACTAGGAAAAGTAGTAAGCGTATCAAATATAGTATCTCAAGCATTAATCCCGTTCGCTTCTTTAATGGCCGGATTTATAATTTCAAATTTTTCAATTATCTCTCTCTATATATTATGTACATTTGGACTCGGAATCGTAATTTTAGTATATTACAAAAAGAAAACATATGTACATCTATAAAAGCCAGTTAATTCTGGCTTTTTATTTTTTAAGTTACATTGTTTTGCTAAAATGTGGTATAATAAATTGAGATTTATGTGCTTTTTTATTATAGACAAGAAAGGGTAAGAAATGTCGGAGAATAATATATTTGTTGTTAGAGCGGTGGATTTAACTCATGATGGATTAGGTGTAACTAAGTTAGAAGATGGTTACACGGTTTTTGTTGAGGATTTGTTAAAGGGAGAAGCTGCTAAAATTGAAGTTATAGAAAGAAAGAAAAGTTATGGATTCGGCAAAGTTATAGAAAGATTAAACCGAAGTCCATATCGACAAGCTCCGAAATGCAAGCATTTTTTCGAATGCGGTGGCTGTGAATTGATGCATATGGACTATGATGTCCAGGCGGCTTTTAAAAAATATCGATTGGAACTGATGACAAAGAAGTTAGATCAAGCCGATATAATAGTTGAAGACATTATTACTATGGTAAACCCTTATCATTATAGAAATAAAGTTGAAATTAAGTTTGCTCAAGGCGAAAAAGGAATCATGGCAGGTTTCTTTAAAGCCAAATCACATCATGTTGTAAATTTGCAAGAATGTCATATCATGCAAAAGAAATCTTTTGAACTTTTAAATCTTATTCGTAATTTAGCCAATCAGTTTAATATAAAAGCTTTCAATTTGGCTGATAATACAGGGGTTTTAAAGTCAGCGGTTATAAGAGAATCAAGCAAGAATAAAGAAATTTCTGTTCTTTTTAATATCGCGACCGATGAAATACCTCATGAAGCTGAGTTTATTGAGAGTATTGTTAAAAATATTCCTGAGGTAGTAGGTGTAGGGATATCGAAAACTTTAGATGAAAGTCCTTTTTCCGATGAAGAAATTAGACTAGTTCATGGAAGAGATTATATTAAAGACGAAATATTGGGAAAACAATTTGAAATAGGTTTTAGATCCTTCTTCCAGGTTAATACTTTACAAGCTGAAAGACTTTATAAAAAAGTAATCGAGTTCGCTAGATTTTCGGGAAATGAAAGAGTTATTGACGCATATAGTGGAATTGGTTCGATTGCAATTTCAATTTCTGATAAAGTTTCAAAGGTTTTCGGTGTTGAAATTGTAAAATCAGCTGTTAATGATGCGAAAAGAAACGCTAGAATTAATGGTGTAAAGAACGCTTTATTTGAACTTGGAAATATTGATAAAGTATTGGAAAAATGGAAAGGCTTTAATTTTGATTGCATAATAATTGATCCACCGAGAAAAGGTTGTTCAAAGGAGCTTCTTAATACGATTGTAAAAATGAAATTCCCTAAAGTTATTTACATCTCGTGCAATCCAGCTACTTTAGCGAGAGACCTAGAAAATTTATTGAAGAATGATTATTCTATTAATAGAATAGCGCCTGTAGATATGTTTCCTCAGACTAGTCACGTCGAGAGTTGCACATTGCTCGAATTGAAATAGCGCTAAATATAGAATGATTAACGGATTTACATAATCCCTTAAAAATGATAAAATAATAGCAACAAAGGAAAGTTGCATGTCGCTATTTTTATATCTAGGTAGGTACCTATGTGTCCTAGAAATTCATAGCAGTGCAACATTTTGTGACTGTTAATGGTTATCTTACAAACGATTATTATGATACAACAAACAATGGAACAAGGATCCTAAGTCAATCAAAACAATCTTTTTCAGATGACGATTTAGCTTATGCAAAAAAGTTTGGAAAAGTTACATATGATATTGATACTGAGTTTCTTAATGAAAAATATGGATTAATTAACATTATTAATATAGATCAGTATATAGTATTTATTAAGTATAATAATGAAATTGTCCCAATATCAATATTTTATATAGACTATCTTGATAGAAACAATTGCTACAAAATGCAAGATGTTATCTGTTATAATATTTTGTCAAATGAGGAAATCAATTATGAAGATTTTTCGACAATATCCTAGTTATCTGAATATGATATTATTCATTGTAATATTTTTCTTAATTGGACTAATAATCTATTTTTTTGAAACGGAAATCATGTCAAACTGGATAGACCTTTTTGAGAATTATCGAACAATCAACATTTGGAACAAAGTAATCTTGATTCTCATTGCATTTGTTGCTATTATTTTGAAAGTCAGAATAATGCTAAAATATAAGATCTATACCTATAAAACATATACAATCTTATTTCTTGAAATAGGCTTTATCATTTTTTCTACATCTTATTGGATGATGCAACTCGTTTGGAAGTGAAAACAGGGGTTATTATGAAATGGCTCCTTAAAAGCTGTTCAGTATGAAAATTATACAGTAATTTTTTCATATCGTTAGTTGGATTGGTATGGTTTTTGAACAGTGTAGGTAGTGTAACAAATTTTGTGTAAAATGAAAAAAGGTCTTTCTGAAATATTAGAAAAAAGATAATATAAAAGAAAGAAGGAAAGATCTAAAATGAAAGAAAACACTGATAAAGTAATTAAGAAATACAAAAAAAACATTTTTATAGACCTTTTTATTTCGTTCGTACCAATGTGCATTGTGATTTTCTGCACTCAAGTTTTTACAAATATATTCGGATATTTAGGTAAATTTATTATGTTTGGCATTTTGTTATTACTTATGGGATTCTATTTGATATCAGATATTGTTTTTAGTAATCAAAGCATAGGAAAAAGGATATATAAAATAAAAGTTGTGAATGCTATGCAAAATACAAAAATCAATTTCTATTTCATTGTTTATCGTAGAATACTAGAAGCATTTTATAATCCCTTATTTGGCAAATCTTTTATTGAGAAATGTATGGAAATAGATCGAAAAACGGGTACGATTATAGTTGCTAAATAATGATTGTATGGGAACCAAACAAGATATAGAATTGAATTTATAAATAGAAGGAACAGGATTCTAGATAATTGCTCTAGAATCCTGTTTAGTGTGAATGGCCATACAAGTAAGAAATATTACTTGCATACAATCAAGATATGATATACTATGTATGTGGGAACATATTTCAGCCATTTTATATGTTACTTGCATACATTTTACTAGTGGATTTATGCAAAAAGAAAGCAATAGACAACACTCGAGGCACGTTGAAAGTGTTACATTGTTGTCTCTTAAATAATTATTTATATGATAAAAGAACTAAGTATGAAATTTGTGCTTAGTTTTTTATATATTTGAGGACATATAGAATAATTAAGACTAATGATTTATAATTGTTGTAACGAATGTTAGTTGGGAGATATTAATAGTATGAATAAACCAAGAAAATTGCAAAAAGGAGATTATGTTGCCGTTGTTAGTTTGTCTTATGGAATACTTGGCGAGAGTATGTGCAAACATCAACTAGACAAAGGCATTGAAAGACTCAAAAGCTTTGGTCTACAACCATTATTTATGACAAATTCACTTAAGGGTGAAGAGTTTTTAAGTCATCACCCGGAAGAACGAGCGAATGATTTGAAACAAGCTTTTTATGACGATAGAATTAAAGGTATAATCTGCGCCATTGGCGGCGATGACACTTTTAGATTGCTGCCATATTTAATGGAGGATAAGAGATTCATAGAACAGGTAAAAGAAAACCCAAAATTGTTTACTGGTTTTTCAGATACCACCAACAATCATTTAATGTTTTATAAATTGGGTATGTCTAGTTTCTATGGCCCTAATTTCCTTAGCGATTTAGCGGAATTAGATGATGAGATGCTTCCGTATACAAAACAAGCTTTTGAAACTTTTTTTAGCAACGAACCAAGTAGAAAGATTGAGTCATCAAAAATTTGGTACATGGAAAGAAGCGATTTTTCAGCAGTGTCTTTAGGAACTAAAAGGGAGTTTAAAACTGAAGAACTGGGGTATCAAGTTTTATATGGAAGCGGAATAGTTAAAGGTAGACTTCTCGGCGGATGCATAGAGAGTTTATATGACGGATATACAGGCGAGAGATATCCTGAACAAAAAGTTATTTATGATAAGTATCAGCTGATGCCGAGTTCCTTAGATTGGAATGGGAAGATTATGTTTTTTGAAACAAGCGAAGAAACTCCTAGTCCAAAGTTTTTCAGAGAATATTTACTTGAGTTTGAAAGACAAGGTATTTTTAATAATGTGGTAGCTATTATGGTTGGTAAACCTCAAAATGGTATCTATTTTGAAGAATATAATGAGATATTAAAATCTTTTTCTATGAAAAATCAAATTCCAACCATCGTTAATGTCAATTTCGGACATGCATATCCAAGGAATGTAATTCCTTATGGAATTTCTGCTTCGATTGATTTTGATTCTAAAATTATCACAATTGAAGAACCAGTTTTCAAAGACTAAATCATATAAAATAAAACACTTTATCGACTAAAAAGATAAAGTGTTTTTTAATTTGATTAAGTTAGTTAGAATAATATTAACGATATCGCCATTATAATCATTCCGAGTATTAATCCGGAAATGGATAAATGGTGTTTTCCATATTTTTCTGCAGATGGTAATAACTCATCTAAAGATATATAGACCATAATGCCTGCGACGGCAGCGAATAAGAATCCGAAAGTAGCATCTGTGAATATCGATCTAAGTAAAACAAAACCAACGATTGCACCTAATGGTTCTGCTAAACCAGAGAGTAATGTTAATCCTACAGCTTTCTTTTTTGAATTAGTCGCATGATATATCGGCACTGCAACAGCTATACCTTCAGGAATATTATGTATTGCTATAGCGATTGCGATGCTTATACCAAGAGCTGGGTCTTCTATTGCGCCTATAAAAGTAGCTAAACCTTCTGGAAAGTTGTGTACTGCAATCGCGATTGCAGAAAAAACTCCAAGTCTCATTAAGCCGTCTTTTTTATTTTTTTCGTCTTTTTCGTCATGAAGTTCATGAGGATTATTCTTTTCTGGAATTATATAATCAATAAGTGCAATCAAACCAATTCCCACAAAGAAAGAGATAGTTGTTAGTAAGTAAGCGGTATTTGTTTCATATGATTGATTCAGAGATTCAAAAGCTTTAGGAAAGATTTCGACAAAGGAAACATAAATCATTACTCCAGCGCTTAAACCTAGAGCAAATGATAATAAAGTTTCTTTCTCTATTCTTTTGTTAAAAGCAAATATAGTTCCAACTCCTGTTGCAAGACCGGCGAATAAAGTTAGCAAAAAAGCAAATAGAACGTCCATACAAATTCTCCTAACAACTTTTTATATTTATTTCATTTATAATGTAGCATAAAATTTTTTTTCATTCAACAGATTTACTTAATCCGATGGTATAATTATTTATAATACAATAAACATAAAGAGGCAATTATGGATAATCTAATAACTATAATAAAGGATTCTGATATTGGGTATGAAGATGCGGGATTTAATAATCCAATTATTCGTTATGCAGCAAGGGGAATAGTTCTTAATCATGAGAATAAAATCGCAATTTTCAACAAGGTTAACAAGAATGAGTTCAAATTGCCAGGTGGAGGCTTAGAAAATAATGAAACATTTGAAGAAGCCTTTATCAGAGAGATTGAAGAAGAAACTGGTTGTATTTTAAGTAATATTAGAGAAATAGGATATGTTGAAGAACATAAATCTCAGAGTAATTTCAAACAAATTAGTAAAGTCTTTATCGGTGAATGTATAACGCAAAATATTAGTCTGAATTTGACTGAAAAAGAAAAAGAAGAAGGCGGAACCTTAGTTTGGATGAATGTTGACGAGGCGATAGAAATTATGAATTATAGTCTTAACAGACTAATACCTAGTAAATATGAGAGTATTTATATAACCAAGTTTATAGTTGCTCGAGATATTAAGATCCTTGAATATTATAAAAATAATAAAAAAAGCATATAATCCAAATTTAGGATATATGCTTTTCGTTTTTTTATTAAAGAAAATCTTATGGTTGCATAGCTCCAAATAGAACTAGCCAAGCAAGAAGTGTTTTAGCTACAAGACTTAGAGTAATATAAACTCTTTCTCCATAAAGATAATTTTTCCATTTTCCAATACCTTTATATTGAAGAATCATATTTACTGGGAAAGTATTGAAAGCTACAAAGTATGTACCTACGATAGCCCAAACGAACCATGGAACCATTTCGTAATTACCATTACCTACCATATAAAGAATTATTACTATCCAAGGAGTTAAACCAGCTATTGAACCGAAAATAAATGCTCCCCATTTGATGTCTTTCTTATCTCTTCCAGAGTTAACTTGTTCCATCAATAGACCAAATAGGTTCATGCTGGCGTTAACGATAAAGATTAATACTAATGATCCAATGTCATAAATTCCAAAAAGTGTAGAAATCAACACGATCATTATTGATGAGCTTAGTGCGTATTCATACCATCTGAAACGATTAATTCCTTTTTCTAAATCTGCGTTATAAATAGCATTTGTCTTTTTAGGTAAAGAAATAATTGCGTGAGCAGCTGCTGATAGTAGTAAGAATAAAGCTACCATGATGCCGAAAGGTAAATCGAATAGATTTTTCATATCGACAACTAGCGATTGAGTAGTAGTGTCAAATCTCAAAAATATTTGAGTTATAGTAGGTTTGAATTCAGAAATTGTTTGTATTACTGTTGATGATAAGATAATCATTAGAATGCCCTGTACGAAGTGAATGGCACCCATAATTAAGTTAAACTTTCTTAAACTTTGAAAACTTGTCTTTTCCATTTTTTATAGCTCCTTTAATTTATTCTAATTTAAATATATCATATTATGACAATTTGTCAAATCGTTTGCACAAGAATGAAAAAATAAAAAAATTAATAATATTTTTATGACAATATAGTATGACATACAGTATAATATATTCGAGGTGGTAAAATGAGTAAAGTTGACATTGAGTCGTTGAAGGTCGAACTCAGAAGAGGTACACAAATAATGATGGTTTTAAGTCAATTAAGTAATAAAGAATATGGTTACTCTTTATTAGAGAAGTTGATTGAAAAAGATCTATCGATAGAAGCAGGCACTTTATACCCTTTAATGAGAAGACTTGAAAGTCAGGGTTTATTAAAAAGTGAGTGGGATACATCTTCAACAAGGCCGAGAAAATACTACGAAATTAGTGCTTTAGGAAAAGAAGTATTAGATGAGTTATTAAGTGAGTGGAAAAAAATTAACGAAGAAATTATAAAAATTGTAGGTAAAACTAATGAGTAAATTAATTGAAAAGTATATTTATGATGTAACAAGAAGACTTAAAGAAGAAGAAAGAGAAGATGTTGGTAATGAGTTAAGAGCCAATATTCTTGAAATGGTTGAAAATGAATCTAATGAAGATGAAGTAAAAAAAGCACTTTATTCATTGGGCTCACCAAGACAAATTGCTAATAGTTATAGGAATTATAGAGGATTGATTTCTCCTATATGGATGGGTGATTATCTTTACACTTTAAAGATAGTATTGATTATTTTAGGAGCTATTGGTATTGTTTTTGGTTTGATAGAATCGTTACAAAATATTGAAACAAATATGGTTTTTGAAACTATTTTCGAAGTTTTCTTTGAAACCATAGGAAATGCATTTAGTTCTTTGCTTAGCGGATTTGCAATTGTTACATTAATATTTATTGCGATTGATAGATATGGAGAAAAGAAAGACGATTGGAAAGTCGAAGACTTGCCTGAAGTACCTAAAAAGACGGATCTTTCAATATCAAGAAGTGGTTCAATCGCAGGGCTTGTAGTTACAATAATTTTTGGAAGTATATGGTTATATGTATTATATTATAGCAATCTTTATTTAGGTTGGTTTGAAGTAGGTGGCGAATGGGTCGTTGAAGAAAGTATTTTCAACCTAGAGTATACTAGACTGTTTGTTATTTTATTTGGTGTTTCTTTACTAGTTGAAGCTATTGTATATGCATTTAAGATTAAGTATGCTCAATGGAATTACAATTTATTGATTATGTATGTTATTTCTAAAATCTTAAGCGTTGTTGTTGCCGTTGTATTCTTGAGCGGAGATTTGATTAGTGTTGATTTCATTACCCGAGTTTCTACTGATTTAACGTTTACTTATGATCAAGTGGAAAATTTCATTAGTATATTTTTATCTGCTATAATCGGAATTATTATTGTAGCTAATATAATCGACTTAATTAGTTTGTATTTCAAGAAAATTAAGTATTTAAAATAAATAAATATCAAGCAAAATTTGCTTGATATTTTTTTAAAAATAAATGCTAAATCATTTTATAGTAAGTGATTCTGTGATAAAATATGTCCGTAAATTAAATCAAACGAGGTGCATATAATGGAATATCTAACAGGTCATGATTTATATCAAATGTTTAACTATGGGACTACTTTTGTTGTAAAAAAACGAAAGAAACTTAATGATATCAATGTTTTTCCCGTCCCTGACGGTGATACTGGTAATAATTTAGTCTATACTATGCAAACCATCTCAAGGGAATCAAAACCTCAAGAATCTTTTCAAGCTACTTTAGATTCTATAAGTGATTCTGCGCTTATTGGCGCTAGAGGGAACAGCGGAGTTATTTTCGCTCAGTTTGTTAATGGTTTGAGAACAGCTTCAAAAGGCAAAGAATTAGTAAGTTTAGATGAGTTTGCTGATATGGCTCTTGAGAGCGTAGAACATACATATTCATCTTTAAGTAATCCGGTAGAAGGAACAATGATTACTGTCATTAAAGAATGGGCTAAAGGATTAAAGGAAACACTATTAGCCGCAAAGAATATCAAAGATTTCTTTTTAGTGGCTTATGCTATGGCAGAGCAAGCTTTGGAGAAAACTAAAGAACAGTTAGCGATATTGAAGAAGAATAATGTCGTTGATAGCGGTGCAATGGGATTTGTTTTATTTTTAAAGGGGATAAATAGTTATTTCAATAAAGAACAAATTGAAGAGATGGTATATGAGGAGTTAGAAATTGAGAATACTCATGATTTTCATGAGGAAGTTAACTTTAGATATTGTACAGAAGGTTTAGTTGAATATAGTGATCAAAAAGAAGAAGTTATCCAAGAAACATTGAAACCATATGGAGATAGTTTGATTGTTGTTATGGGCGCAAAGATGTTTAGAATCCATATTCATACAAATCAACCGGAATTAGTTTTTAAAGAACTAAGAAAATTCGGAAAAGTAATCAGTCAAAAAGTTGATGACATGATTGGCGATATCAATATGAAGTATTCTGAAAGTGATACTGTAATTGTTACTGACTCCATCGCTGATATCGATCAAAATTATCTAAAAGAAAACAATGTTGTAGTAATTCCTTTAAACGTTAATGTCGAAGGCACTACATATTTTGATAAAGTAACTTTGAACAATGAGATTCTTTTTGATTTGATTGAAAATAGTCTAGAGTATCCTACAACTGCAACTCCGACAATTAAATATATCAATGATTTATTTTCAAAACTATTGTTAAATTATAAGAATATTTTGGTTGTGGCTGTTTCTAGCAATTTGAGTGCAACATTTAATGTCATTAAAAAAGAAGTCGACCAATTGGTTGCTAAAGGCAAGAATATTAAAATAGTCGACACTCTCACTAATTCAGTTGCTCAAGGTCTTTTGGTTAAAAGAGCAGTTGAAATGCTAAAAGATGGTTTGAGTATTGATGAAATAGAGAGAGTATTAAATGAGGAAAAAGAAAAATCAGAAATCTTAGTTTGTCTAGCAACATTTAAATATGCGATGATGAGCGGAAGATTACCGAAAGCGGTTGGTAAAATTGGTATGTTCTTTGGAATTAGACCGATAATGTCAATTGATGAGAAGGGTAAAGGAGCCGCTTTTGGATTTGCTTTATCGCAAAAGGGAATCACTAAAAAAATAGTTAAGCATGTTAATAAGGATTTAGAAAACCAAGGGATTGATAGATATGCTTTAATCCATTGTTTAAATCAAGAACTATTAGATGAATATAAAGTGCTTTTTACCGAGATTATCGGTAAAGAACCCGAATATATAGCAGAAGTATCGAGTGCAACTGCTATTCATAGCGGTAAGGGATCAGTTGCGATTGGGTACATAAAAAAATAAGGAGAGTTAAATATGGGAATTGAATTAGCGGCTTTAGTTATATTTATCTATTTTTTAGTCTTTTTTGTAGTCGCAACAATCATTAAGAATAATAGTATCGTTGATATTGGCTGGGGATTAGGTTTTGTTGTAACGGCTTGGATTCTATTCTTTGTAAAGGCTGATTATGGTATTGATAAAATAATCGTCAATGTTTTAGTTAGTTTATGGGGATTAAGACTTTTCTATTATATTTTGAAAAGAAACATTTTCGCTGAAGAAGATTTCAGATATAAAAAGTGGCGTGAAGATTGGGGAAAATGGGTAGTACCTCGAGCTTTCTTACAAGTTTTTATGCTACAAGGATTATTTATGTTCGTAGTTGGCTTGGGAGTGTTTTGGATTAATGTTACCCCAGGTCTTGACAGTGGTTTTAGTTGGGTTTTAGTTGTTATTGGCGTTTTGGTTTGGGTATTTGGTTACTTCTTTGAGGTAGTTGGAGATTATCAGCTAAAAAAACATATTGCTAATAAAAATAAAAAACAAAAATTAATGACTACGGGATTATGGAAATATACAAGACATCCTAATTATTTCGGCGAAGCAGTTATGTGGTGGGGATTGTTTATCATTGTTTTAGCAATGCCAACAGATTCTTTCTGGAAGTACCTCTCAATAATTAGTCCAATCGTTATAACTTACTTGCTGAGGTTTGTTAGCGGTGTTCCTATGTTAGAAAGAAAGATGAAGGAAGCCCCTGGTTGGGATGAATACGCAAAAAAAACAAACGCATTTATTCCTTGGTTTCCAAAGCAATAAATGAGTAGAATACTTAAAATATTAGAATTTAATAACAACAGTAAAAAATGCCTTTATTTTATGACTAAATCGTTTCGAATAAAAAATAATTATTCTCTTTATGAAGCCTTAAATTATGCAAAAAATAATAGGTTAAAGTTAGAGATAATTGTCGTTGAACCTTATGAAGAGAATCCTCGTAACATTAAATTTTTCGAAGATAACACAATTGATTTGGTTGAAAAATTAAAGCTTTTTTCTGATGATGTTAAATATATAAAAAGAGATAATCAATTCATTGATTTACTAGAAGATTTAAATTCAGTTTTTATTGATAAAGCATATTTACGATTCGATATTCTTTTATTTGATAGAATAAAGAAAGAATGTTTACTAAGAAAAATTAACCTCTTTACAGTTGAATCCAATGTTTTTGTTCCAGTTTTAATGGCTTCAGATAAGGAAGAATACTCTGCGAAAACAATTAGAAATAAAATCAATAGCAAAATAAATGATTATCGAGTTTCAGTTCTTGATAATATGCCAATAACTATTGGTGAGAAAGAAGCTCTAAGAGTTTTAGAAGATTTTATAGAAAGAAAATTAACAAACTATCACTTGCATAACGACCCTTCACTAGATTATACATCCTTACTAAGTCCTTACTTAAAATATGGGTTTATATCACCAGTTACAATTTATGATAACTTAGCTAAAGTAAGCAACGAAAATAAAGAGGCTTTTTTAGAAGAACTAATTGTAAGAAGAGAGCTTGCATATAACTTTGTGTATTTTAATCCTACATATGATCAATTCAAGTATATGACATATGATTGGGCATATAAATCAATGAATCAACATTTAAAGGACGAGAGATTATATATCTATACAAAAGAGGATTATATTAATTTTAATACTCATGATCCATATTTTAATGCGGCTATGATTGAGATGGTTTATACAGGAAGAATGCATTCTTATATGAGAATGTATTGGTGTAAGAAAATTATCGAATGGTCGAAGGATTATCAAGAAGCATATGAGATTGCAATAGAGTTAAACAATTATTATTTTATTGATGGTTTTACTCCAAATGGGTATTGTGGTGTGGCTTGGTGTTTTGGAAAACATGATCGAGCTTGGACGGAAAGACCTATATTTGGGAAATTAAGATATATGAATGACAATGGCTTAAAAAGAAAGTTTCATATTGAAGATTATGTAGTAAAAATGAATGAAATAAGAAAAGGGGAATGATTATGAATTTTATTAAAATGTATGCGATTGCTTTTGTGGTGTTTTTGGCCATTGATGCTATCTGGTTAGGATTAGTAGCGCCAAAGTTTTATAAAGCTCAAATCGGTCATCTAATGGCCGAAAGACCTAACTTTATTGCGGCTTTAGTGTTTTATTTGCTGTTTATTGTTGGTCTCGTATTTTTCCTTAAATCAGGCATAGAGGCTAAAGACTTAGGTAAAGTAGTTCTTACTGGTGCAGTCTTTGGATTTATGACTTATGCAACATATGACTTAACTAATTTAGCAACTTTAAAAGATTGGCCAATCACAGTCACTATCGTAGATTTAATTTGGGGAACATTCTTATCGACATCTATTAGTTTATTAACATATTTGATTTATCATTGGATTTGGTAATTTTTAGATGAGGTTATTTAACTTAATTTTAGTGTTGGATAAGAATGAAGAAAAAGTTTTAATGTGTCATAGAGCAAAAAATCCATATATTGGTAAGTTTAATCTTGTTGGCGGCAAAGTTGAAAACGGTGAAGACTATTTAGCTAGTGCTTATAGGGAATTATTTGAAGAAACCGGAATAACCAAGAACGATATAAAACTTTCGATGTTTATGGACTTTGTTTGGCATCCGATTGACATGAAAATGATTGTTTTTATCGGGAAACTTAAGGAAGATGTAGAATTGGTTGAAGAAATTCACAAACTTCATTGGATTGATATCAAAGAAAATTTCTATGATACCCAAAAGTTCGCTGGAGAAGGTAACATCGGTCACATGATTGAAATCTATAAATTACATCGAGATATAATATTTAAAGATTAGAATTGATAAGATTCTAATCTTTTTTTTCGCCCAAGTTGTTATTTACTAAAGTTGGTATTTATAGTATAATTGTTAAGGAAAGAAAGGGTTTTCATAAGTAGATTATGCAAAGGAGAGTGTAGATGAAAAATTATTCTTTACCCCCATTTAGAATAAAAATGGTGGAACCAATAAAACTTATTTCAAAAGCAGAAAGAGAAAAGAAATTAGAACAAGCGGGTTTTAATCCTTTTGGATTAAAATCAGAAGATGTTTTTATTGATCTTTTGACGGATTCAGGAACAGGAGCAATGTCTCATTTCCAATGGGGAGCATTGATGATGGGTGATGAAGCCTACGCAGGCTCAAGAAGTTTCTATAGACTTGAAGCAGCGGTTAAAGAGATTACAGGATATAAGTATGTGATTCCGGCCCATCAAGGTAGAGGAGCTGAACAAGTTGCTTTACCGAATTTGATTAAAAGACCGGGGATGTATGTTATATCAAATATCCATTTTGATACCACTAGAACGCATGTTGAGTTAGCAGGTGGTAGAGCGATTGATTGTGTTTGTAAAGAATGTTTTGATCTTGAATTAGATTATCCGTTTAAAGGTAATTTTGATTTATTGAAACTAAGAGAAATTATTGCTGAAAAGAAGAAAGAAAATGTTGCAGCTATTATTATGACTATCACCAATAATTCTGCTGGGGGACAACCAGTATCTTTAGAAAATATGCGTGAAGTAAATAAGATTGCTAGAGAAAATAATATACCAGTAGTTATCGATGGTGCTAGATATGCAGAAAATGCATATTTTATCAAACTTCGAGAAAAAGGTTATGAAAATAAATCTGTTAAAGAAATAGCGAGAGAACAATTTGATTTAGCTGACTTATTTTTAATGAGTAGTAAAAAAGATGGTCTTGTAAATATCGGCGGTTTAATAGCTATAAAAGACAATGAAGAATTATTCAGAGCTTGTCAAGTAAGAGTGATACCTATGGAAGGATTCCCAACTTATGGTGGTTTATCCGGAAGAGATATGGATGCTTTGGCTATCGGATTAAAAGAAGCTTTAGAAGAAGATTATTTACAGTATCGCCTTGATGAGATTAGATATCTAGGAGATAAATTAAGAGCCGGAGGAGTTCCAATTCAATATCCAACCGGTGGACATGCGGTATTCGTTGATTGTGGAGCAATCTGTCCGCAAATTCCATTTAATCAATTTCCTGCTCAAGTTATTTGTAACGAATTGTATCTAGAAGGTGGAATAAGAGCTGTAGAAATTGGATCACTTTTATTGGGTAGAGATCCTGACACTCATGAAAATCTAAAAGCTGATAAAGAATTCTTAAGACTTACCATACCACGCAGAACATATACGCTAGAACATCTGAATTATGTAGCTGAGTGTTTGATTGAAGTAAGTAAGAGAGGGCCAAAACTAAAAGGATTAGAATTTGTTTATGAGTCTCCTATCTTAAGGCATTTTACTGCAGAATTTAAACCAATCAAGTAAAGAGAGGAATTTTATGAGTTTATTGAATGTGAAATCTGAAATCAAAGAATTAAAGAAAGTACTTTTACATAGACCGGGAAGAGAACTCGAAAACCTAACGCCGAAATGGTTGAATCAACTATTGTTTGATGATATACCTTGGTTAGATTTAGCTCAAAAAGAACATGATGCTTTTGCGGACATTTTTAGAAAAAATGGCGTTGAAGTATTATATCTAGTTGATTTGGTAGCTGAAGCATTAGAAACTTCTGATGAAGTAAAAAATCAATTTATCAATCAGTTTATTGAAGAGGCAGCAATTACAAGCGATACTTTAAAACTGTTGATTTTCGATTACTTAAATTCTATGAAGGATACAAAGGAAATGGTTAGTATCACAATGGCAGGAATTAGAAAAGATGAAGTTCCCAATTTCACAAAGAGAACTTTATCAGACCACATTCGTGATTACCCTTTCGTCACTGATCCAATGCCAAATTTATATTTTACCAGAGACCCATTTTCAATTATTGCTAATGGAGTATCAATCTCAAAGATGTTTTCAGTAACGAGATCGAGGGAAACCATCTATGGTGAATATATCTTTAAATATCATCCAATATACGGAAACAAAGATATTCCTCATTACTATAATCGTCAAATGGTGCCAACATTAGAAGGTGGAGACATTCTTGTTTTAAATGACAAGATATTGGCTGTTGGGGTTTCTGAAAGAACCCATCCGGCAGCAATCGAAAGACTTGCAAAAAACTTGTTTTATTATAATAAAACTGATTTTGAAATAGTCTTAGCTTTTGATATCCCTAAGAGTAGAGCATTTATGCATTTAGATACAGTATTTACGCAGGTTGATTATGATAAATTTTTAATTCATCAAGAATTAAGACACGAAATCAAAGCATATGAAGTAACAAGATCAAAAACGCATAAAGAAAAACTCGACGTATTGCCTATCGAAGGGAAATTAGACGACATCTTATCTAAGTACTTGGAAAGAAAAATTACCCTTATTCCATGTGGTGGTGAAGACGACCCAGTTGCGAGCGATAGAGAACAATGGAATGACGGAGCTAATACAATTGTAATTAGACCGGGCGAAGTAATTGTTTATGAAAGAAATCATATTACTAATAGCCTTTTAGAAAAAAATGGGATTAAAATTCACAAAATGCCATCCAGTGAATTATCTAGAGGTAGAGGCGGACCTAGGTGTATGTCCATGCCTTTTGAAAGAGAATAGTTGACAATTGTTTTTATAGTGGTATAATAAAGTTGAAGTTATTGACATATGTCAAAAATGGAGGTGTTATTATGCCGAGAAGAGATGGGACTGGACCTAATGGTTATGGGCCTTTAACAGGGAGAAGAATGGGTAATTGTAACCGCAAAGCAGGTTTTGGAACTGGTTTTGGAATGGGTTATGGAAGAAATACTCAGTACTCTTACACAAAAGAAGATTTGTTAAAGGAAAAAGAACTATTAGAACAAAGACTAAAAGATATCGACAAGAACTTAGAAGAAAAATAATAAGTAATAAGCGACCTTGGTCGCTTATTACACTTTAAGGAGATGAATTATTATGATTATTGTAATACCAACAAAAACAAGCGGTGAAAAATCTTTTATTTCAGAAAATTTTGGCAGAGCAAATTACTTTTATGTTTATGATACGGAAAAACAAATTGGCGAAACCTACATTAATGAGCATTTAGACAATCCTCATGGTGTAGGCATTAAAACTGCAGAATTTGTTTTGAAACACAAAGCAGATATTATAATTTCTCCAAGAATTGGAGAAAAATCAATGGAGTTGCTAAAAGGAAATGTCAAAGTATTTATTCCTAATGATTCAATTGTAAAAGATAATATCAAGGACTTTCTTGAGGGTAACTTGAAGGAGTTAATTTAGTTTGAGAATAGCGGTCTTAAGTGGAAAAGGTGGAACTGGTAAAACATTTATATCTGTAAATTTGGCTTACGTTATTAATAACGCAGCTTATTTAGACTGTGATGTAGAAGAACCTAATGGGGATCTATATTTTAAAGGGGATAAAATTGTCAAAGAAGTTGAAGTGGATATTCCTGTAGTTGGCCATGAAATATGTACGCTATGCGGAAAATGTGCAGATTTTTGCAAGTTTAATGCCTTAGCTATAATAATAGATAAGGTAAGAGTTTTCTCACAACTTTGTCATTCATGCGGTGGGTGTAAACTTGTTTGTCCAGTATCTGCGATAAGTGAAGTGAAAAAATCAATAGGAGTAATAAAAGAAACAGAGTTTGAAGGCCATCGAGTCATAGGTGGCGAAATGAACATAAAAGAAGAAACAGGCGTAAAAATTATTGATGAGATAATAGAGATTTCAAATGATATCGAAGATGACGTAGTTATTGATTGCCCACCAGGTAATGGTTGTAGTGTCATGGGAAGCATAAAAAATGCAGATTACTGTATATTAGTTGCTGAACCAACAATTTTCGGTTTACATAATTTAAAAATGGTCTATGAGTTAACTCAATTGTTCGAAAAAGAAGTTGGTATAGTAATAAATAAAGCTTCGCAGTACAAAATAATCAATGATTTTGCAAAGTCTGAAAATATTGAAGTACTTTTGGAAATACCGTTTGATAAAGAATTGGGATTGATAAATTCAAATGGGGAAATAGCTGCCAAAGATATAAAGTACAAACACTATTTTAAACAATTAGCTGATACGTTATTGGTGAGAAAAGTATGAAAAAACTTCTGATATTAAGTGGAAAAGGTGGTACAGGAAAAACTACCTTTGCCAGTAATTTTATTAATATTTCTAAAGCTCGAGTTTTTGCAGATTGTGATGTTGAAGCACCTAATTTGCATCTTGTGCCAATGATAAAAGAGATTAAAAAGCGCGAAAACTATTATGGTTTGGACAAATCAGTTATTGACCAAGAAAAGTGCGTTCAATGTGGACTTTGTAAAGAATCATGCAAGTTTAGTGCAATTAGCTTAACTGATGGAATGTATGAAATTAATAAACACATGTGCGAAGGATGCGGAGTTTGTAATTATGTGTGTCCTATAAATGCAATAAGTTTTGTCAAGTCAATAGACGGTGAAATCCATTTATATGAAGACAAGCAAGTATTTACTACAGCTGAATTAAAAATGGGTAGTGGAAACTCTGGATTGTTAGTTACTAAGGTTAAAAAGAATATTCAGGATTATATTAAGGAAGATGACTTAGTCATCATTGATGGACCACCGGGTATTGGATGCCCAGTTATAGCATCAATGTCTGGTGTTGATATGATTCTTTTGGTAGCAGAGCCTTCTGTTTCAGGAATCTCAGATTTGAAAAGAATCATTAAAGCAGCTACAGGGTTTCATTTGCCGATAGCAATATGTATCAACAAGCATAATTTAAATTCAAGATTAACAAAAGAAATCATTGATTTCACTAAAGAAAACAAATATAACTTCGTTGGGAAAGTGGCTTATCATAAAGAAATCATCGATTGCATCAACAGTGGCGTTTTCTTAGATGAAAACACAAAGGCTTACAAAGAAATAAAAGAAGTATACTTGAATACACTTAAGATTTTTTCATAAGCATATAAATATTAAATAGAGTAGTAATTATGTTATAATTATTCACGTAATATGAGGTGATGATTATGTTTACTACGATTCTAAGTATGCAAAGAGAAAAAAAATACATAATTCAAGGTTCTATTGTGTTTATAATCTTTATTGGATTATATACTTTGCTTGATTTCTTAAATATCGGGTACGATGGAATGTTAGAGGAATATGGTGTCTTCTTAGTAATTGGTAATATTATATTGAATATAGTTATGGCATTTATTAGTGCTTTTATGTGGAATGTCTCAACCGCTTTAGTAAAGTTGACCGGTAGAGAAGGCAAAGGATCATTTATGTCAGGAGCCGCTGTGATATTTGGTATGTTGACATATGGTTGTACCCCTTGCGTAATAGCCTTCTTTTCTACAATAGGAATCACATTCGCAGTAGCTGTATTACCTTTAGCGGGATTGCCTTATAAATTACTCGCTTTAGCGCTTCTCGTTTTAGGCTTCTTCTGGCTAAAGCATGAAGCAAATCACGTTAAATGTAAAGTAAAAAAAGAAAACCCAAATTAATGGGTTTTTTCTTTTAACATTGAAATAAAACCTTTATAATGATATTATTTAGATAATAAAAACTAGAAAGTAGTGATAGCTTTGGCAATCTTGGAAGTTAAGAATCTAAATAAGTATTATTTACAAGGAAAAGATAAACATCATATTTTAAAAAATATCACCATGAGTGTAAACGAAGGTGATTTTTTAGGTATTATTGGACCATCTGGTTCAGGTAAAACAACTTTGCTTTATTGTCTTAGTTCTCTAGAAACTATTGATAGTGGCGAAATTACCTTGGATGGCCAAAACATAAATAATTTAACTGACGCTTTAGTGTCGGAATTACGTCAAAGACACTTGGGCTTTATTTTCCAATTTTATAATCTTGTACCTAATTTAACAGCTTATGAAAATGTTCTTTTAGCAAGTGTAATAGCTGGAAAAATTGACGAAAACAAAATTAATGAATTATTTGCTTTGGTCGGCATGAGTGAATACCGCGATTATTATCCTAACGAGTTATCCGGAGGCATGCAACAAAGAATAGCGATTGCAAGATCTTTGGTTAATAACCCAAGAGTCCTTTTCGCTGATGAACCAACGGGAAACCTTGATCAGAAAAAAGGAAAGGAAATAATGGATTTACTAGAGAAATTAAATAAGGATGAAAATTTGACTATTATTTTAGTTACTCATAATGAAGACTATTTAAAATACTGTAATAAAACGATTAATTTGATAGATGGTGAGTTTATTGACAACAAATAAATTTAGTTTTTTAATCGCCAAAAGAAATGCCCTTCATAATAAGAATACAACAGCTGTGATAATCATTACTTTATCACTTATTTTTGCTATATTCATGATGATGATGGGGATTAAGGAGATATATAAAACTGTATTTATTGGTGATGCTCAAAATGCTTATCCAAATATAGATATTGTGATAAGTTATGACGAATATTCAGAAGCCAGATTTATTAACAAAAGAAATCTTACTGATGATTATGAAGAAATTAATTATGCTTTATCATTTTTTAATCTTCAAGTTCTCACAGAAAAGGGTGAAGATACTTTTTACTCGCAATTACTTTCTTCACTTCCACATGAATTTGAGATATTGATTGATAAAGAAATAACTATCAGGGATGATGAAGCAATTATTTCAAAAAGTTTAGCAGATGAAAAGAATCTCAAAGTTGGAGACACTTTTAGTTTTTATATATTGAATGATGTATATGAGTATACAGTAAGAGAAATTATTGCCGATAATGGACTTTTTAGTGGTAGAGCTTTCTTTGTTGAGAAAGCTGATTTGCTTGAAAAGATTTATGATGTAAGTTATTTAACCAATTTTGGTAATGCAATATACATCAATACGGACAACATTGATGAAGTTTATGATAAATTGCTAAACGATGTAAACTATCAAAATTATGGAATCAGATTAGTAGTCGATGAAGAACAAATTAATAGTTTAATCAATGAATATATATCAAGTATTGCTTTAGCTGGTATTTTGGTATTGGTGGCATTAATAATAGTTTTAAACTCTTTATTTTTGATAGTTCTAAAAGATATTTTTCAAGAAATTGGTGTTTTTGAAACTCTAGGAGACAATAAAAAATTGGGCTATCGAGTTTGCTTCTTTCAGTGGACAATATCAATTTTTGTTAGTTTTATTATCGGACTTTTCATAGCTCATTTAGTTATCTATATCGGTGCAAGATTTTACGGAGTAAATGATTTTATCCTTATTAATCCACTCATTATTTTACTTAGCTTCATAATTATACTTGTATTTATTTCGATTAAGAATTTTATTTTAGTAAGAAAATTCTATATTAAGAACTCAATTGAGAAAATACGGGATAAGCGTTTTGTTTTGGCGATTTATAACCATTATGTATTCGTGGCTGTTGCGATAATATTTGGAGCGGTATTAATATTTAAACCTTTCTCATTAAGATTTGATTCTTTGATTATTGTTCTTTCTTCTATTTATTTAAGTCTATCAATTATTATTTTCATAGCTCAAAAATTAGCTAGATTGTTCTCAAAAAAGAAGTCATTGTTTTCTTTGTTTAATGCAAGACATATAGAACACAATAAGAATATACATCAGTCTTTGTCTGTAGTGTTTGTCGCTTTAATCGTCATTGTGGTTATGCTCACTGTGAGATTCTTTATTGATAACCAAATTAAAGAAGTTAGAGATTCGAATGATTTTGATATCGTAATGACTAATATTCATAATTATGATGATAATTTAATAAATGAGATTAAGAGTTATGACACTTTAGAAGTTAATCCTTCGTTTATTCATGAAAAAGTTATAGTTAGACAGGGTGAATCTTCAAGTTTTATGATTAAAATGATAGTATCTGTAGACATTGATAAATTTGATGATTACTTCAACTATAATTTAGATGAAATAGATCAAGTGTATATAGATAACTCATTGCCTTATATTCTTTTACCGCAGTCATATGAGATTGTATATGATATTAAAAAAGGTGATATTTTAGAATTGGATTTATCACCGGATTTAAGAGGGCTTGATTTTGTGGTTGCTGGTTTTGTAAGAACTGATTTTGATCAATTCGCTTATACGAATCTAGTTGATAAAATTGATTCTTTGGATTTGAAATATAATTCAATAATGATAAATTCTAATAATCCTGAAGACTTGTTCGATGATTTAATCAAAGATTACGGTGGGCAGATGTATTACTTAATTGATGCTAGATCAACTCTAGAAGATCAGATTGCTATCTCCAAAAATGTTCTTGCTTTGTTTACAGTAATAACGATATTTGTAGTTTTTAGTTTTATGTTCGTTGTCTTCAATAATACTTACTTGAAATTCTTCGCTCTAAAGAATGATTATTCTAAAGTGAAAGTATTGGGTTCTGCAAATTCATTACTTTTTAAAAATTTATTCAAAGAATTGTTAATCTTAGTTTTATCTTTGGTTCTTGTTGGACTTGTAGAAGTCTTTATCTTGTCCAGTTACTTAAAAAATCTACTCTTGTTTTTTGATTACTACAAAAATATGAGCGTTAACTATTTTGCTTTAATTCTTGGATATGCGATAGTATTTTTCAGTTTGTTTTTAAGTTACGTTTATTATTATAATTACGTAAAACATATTAATCTAGCTGACGAAATACGGGTTTTATAGCAAAAAAAATAAATTAGATATATCGAAATATAGACAAATTTGTCTATATTTTCTATTATTTCTTAAATGTTATTTGTAATGTTCACGATTAAGTATTATAATATATATACAAATATTATAATTTGCATGACGTAAATTATTATATCCAATAAGGGGAGGAAAAGAATGAAAAAATTATTTTTAGTATTTATCATGCTGTTTTCTGTTTTAGGTATTGCTGCTTGTGGTGGTAATCCTTCTGAAATCGAAATCAGTTATGATGAACAAATCGCATTTCCAACCAATTTAGCTATAGACGGAAAAACTTTAAGTTGGGACGCTGTAGAAAATGCGGCTGGATATTATGTATATGCTGATGGTGAAGAAGTTAAAGAAGTTAAAACTAATTCATATGATTTCTCAAGTTTAGATGGGACAAGAATTATTTTTACTGTTATAACTAAAGCTCCAAAAGGTATGCAAGACTCTGCACAAAGCGCTTCAGTTGCTTATGTAGAAAATAAGGAACAAGAAGTTACAGCTATGCAATTAGCTTTAAGTGAAAATTTACCTATGGAATTAGATCCTGGATTTGCTGAAGAATTAGTAAATAAGGGTATGTTAGCAACTGAATTTGAAGACATGGTTGACGCTTTCACGACATTCGTTGAAGATATGGAAGATGTTGACAACATGAATGAAGGATTTGCAGTAATTGATACAATGATGGAAAACGTTGAAAATCCTGAAGCTATCATTTCTGCAGTTGTAAAATACTTACTTCCTGATTTATTAGATCAACAAATCGAAATGTTAGAAGATGATCAAGCTTGGTATCAATCAATGATTGATGATAATCAAGATTATTGGGGTTATTATCAAGAACGTGTTGATGAAATCGATGACGAAATTGCTGCTTTAGAAGAATTACAAACTATGTTAGCTGATTCATCTGATGAAGTTGTTAAAACTGTAATGTTTGTTATTGACTACATTATGAGTATTGAAGAAATGATTACAGAAGACTTAATCGCTAAGATTCAAACTTTAAGCGAAACAGAAGGACCTGAAGACTTAAATGTTGCGGAATTAGTTTTAATTAAAGACGAAATCGTAAATGTTTTAAGAACTACTATGCCAGATTCTACAGACGTAATTCTTGCTATCAATACTTTATATTCTATGACTGCAATCGTAGAAGAAATGCAAGAAGTACAATTTGGTGACATGGGAAGCCCAGAAAAAATGGCAGGAACAATGTTATTGTCATTTGAAGCTTTCATTAACTATGTTGACAATTTCGATCAAGCATTCTTTGAAGAATTAAAAACTATTCTTACAAGTACTGATCATGAATACACTCAACAAGCTAAAGTCGCTACATTAGTTATTACATATTTCGACAACTATTTAGAAGAAAATGAAGATCTACTAGATGAAATCGAAAATGTTTATACAGAAGAAGAAAAAGAAGCAATGTTCAATGATTACCTAGAAACATTAGAAGATGCATTGACTGAAGAAGGTATGGCAATTGATTTAGCATTCATGAATTATGACCAATTAATGACTGTTAGCGATATCTTTGATGAAGCCTTCAATGAATTATTAGATGCATTTGTTGAATCAGATGGCGCAATCTTATTGTTAATAGCTGAAATGGAAATTTATAATGATGAATTCTATTCTCAAGACTATTATACTAGGGATTGGAATGAATACGATTATAATTCAACAATCTATCAATTCAAGATTATGAATGAAGTTGTTTCATTATTAAATGCTGTTGTCAGTGAAAGAACTCAAGAAGATTTCGAAGCTGTTAGAGGCCTAATTATTGATTATGCTACTTTAGCATTAACAATGTCTATGGGTGACATGATGAGTGTTGAAAGTACTTATTACAGTATGGATTTAACAACAATCATTACTGATATTGAAACATTCATGAACAATACTACTGAAGAACAATATGGATTAATTACTAATATTTTTGCTTACCTTGATGAAGAAGATGTATTCTTAGATTATGCTAACGCATATGAAGAATTATATGCAGACGATTATGAAGCAATCTATTCTGAAGACAATGACTATTTCTTATTCGCATTCTTAATGGATGTTTATGATGGTTTAGTTGATACTGAAAATCGTGGATACTTAGACGGAATTATTGATGCAGTTGTTGTATTGTTAGAAAATGAAATGCTTGCTGATTTAGAAGTAGATTCATATCCTGATCTTGTAACTGATGTTTTAGATTATTTAGATTCAGTTTCTGGTGAAGTTGCTGGTTTTGCTTACACTAATTTAACAACAGCAAACAAAACAAGAATTGATGAAATAATGGAAGACATTCAAGATATAATGTGGGCAAAATAGTAACTTTATTTTAAACTTAAACAGAAACTCTATTCATGAGTTTCTGTTTTTTTGTTTTGTAAAAACGCTGATATAAAAAGTACTAAAAGTATGGTATAATTTTTCACATAAAGGTTGTGATAATTATGAGTTTGAAAAACGGAATGATAGACAGTTTAATGAAGTTCTATTTGAATAGAAAAAATAAGTATAAAGTAGATTTTGGCGATTTCGATCCTTTAAGAAAAGATTCTTATATTTTACTAGTAAGTAATTCTTCTTTATTAAATGGGTTTTATGTAACAAAA
This sequence comes from Caryophanales bacterium UBA2289, assembly GCA_002345505.1. Lineage (GTDB taxonomy): Bacteria > Bacillota_I > Bacilli_A > Izemoplasmatales > Hujiaoplasmataceae > UBA2289. Next base: position 25,257 of record DDWJ01000015.1, on the reverse strand, counting down.
CTTTTGAAGAATAAGCCAATAATCGTTTTGAATGAACTTGAAAAGACAAATAAATACGTTAATTATTTTATGTCTAAATATGATAATTATGTTTTGAAAAGTAGTTTAGGTTTTGATGTACCTTTGATTAAAAGAATTCATAATGTATTAATAGATAAGCCTGTCTTAATTATTCCTGAAGAAGAAAGCAGTTTTTTTGGTGATAGCAACTTAGTTCCTAAGTCAATTGCTAAACTCATTAAGAAAGAAAAAAGGGATGTTGTAGTATGTCAAATTAACGGTGGGTATTTATCTAATCCAAGATGGGCATTAAAAAATAGTAAAAAAGGTTTGATTGAACTTAATTTTAAGACTATTATAAAAAAATCTGATATGGATATTTTAAAACTTGATGAAATTTATAATAAAATAAAGGATTCTTTACAATACAACGATTACGATTGGAATCGGGAATTTAAATATTTTTATAATCCGAGAAATAGAGCTTTAGGGTTAGAAGGCTATTTGTATATTTGTCCTAAATGCATGAAAAGTCAGACCTTATCTACTAAAAAGAATGATATTTATTGTTCTGAATGCGGTCATATAGCTTCTTTTGATGATTTTTCACTTCTTAATGGATTGGAATTTGATAATTTGATTTCGTGGGATGAATTACAGAAAAAAGAATTACCAAGACTTTCTAAAGAGGTAATTTACTCTGAAGGTTCAATGTTTTTAGTAAATTCAAAATCAATGGAATTAACAACATTAGGACATGCGGATTTAGAGATTATAAGAGGTCAATTGTTTGTATTAAATAAGATGAAAGAGTATATGTTTGACATTGATAAGATAAAAGATTTAAAATTTCTCAGAAGAAATGAATTGTTTTTTAGGTACGGTAAAAAGGCATATCTTTTTAAATTAGAAGACCCTATGATCGTTTATGATGGTATTATGTATAATATGAATAGACAAATAAAGAATACTTAGCTTTATAAAATACCGATTTTTGATAAAGTCTTTAAAAAAGTAGGTATTTATGATAATATGAATTTGAAATATAATAAAGGGAGGATTTAGTATGAATATTTATTATTGTGAGCTTTGCAAAAGAATTTGCTATACTTACCCAGTTGATTCTACTTTAGTTTGCTGCGGAGAAGAAATGATACTCCTAAAACCTAAAAAAGAGGAAGAAGGAAATGAAAAACACTTACCGGTTGTAGAAAAGATTAGTGACAACAAAATAAGTGTAAAAGTTGGTTCTGTTCCGCATCCAATGCTTGAAAAACATTTTATTCAATGGATTTTTATTGAAAACGGCGATAAGTACTATATCAAGACTTTTAAACCTGAAGATAAGCCAGAGGCTGAATTCTTTGTTGATTTTTCTAAAGAAGTCAAGGTTTATGAGTACTGTAACATCCATGGTTTATGGATGAAAGAATTTAAATAGTAGTTTTCAAGTAAAGAAAAAGCCTTTTCTTTAACAAGGCTTTTTCTTTTAACTTATATTGGAGGGGGCGTTAAACTTGGGCTTTAGTTTTATTGAATTGCTTAAGTATCTTTTTTTGGGCTTGATTCAAGGGATTACAGAGGTTCTGCCGGTTTCTTCGAGTGGGCATGTCGAATTGACCAAAGCTTTAGTTGGGTTAGAAGTTGATCAAAACATTATTTTCTTAATTTTGCTAAATACAGGATCATTGTTTACTTTCTTAATAATCTATTATAAAAGATTAATTAAATTAGTTAAGTCATTAGTTATCTATGTATTTAAACCTTCGAAGAGGATTGAAAATAAAGAAAATACTTTATTTCTTACGAAAATACTTATAGCATGTATTCCGGCGGGGTTAGCGGGATTATATTTCAAACCAATAATCGAGCATTTAAGTGAAGAACGTGGTATACTTTTATCAGGAATCGGTCTTTTGGTTACAGCAACTGTGATTTATTATATTAGCACAATTGAATTTAAAAGAGATAATAAAAATATCAGTTGGTGGGATACTCTATTTATTGGTATTGCACAAGCGGTGGCTATATTTCCTGGTATTTCAAGATCTGGTATGACAACATCGACTGCATTAAAAAGAGGATCCGGAATTAACAATGCGCTTAATTTTTCTTTCTTAATGTATATTTTTATCTCGATTGCATCTACAGGATTAATGATTGTTGATTTTACTAAAGAAAGTGCTACAATATCTAGTGTACAATATATCTATTATATTGTTGCATTTTTAGGGGCTATGTTTGCCACTTATATAGCCTATAAATTAATATTTAGTATATTTAAAAGTGGCAAATTAAGATATTTTAGTTATTACTGTTTTGGAATAGGATTATTAGCTATATTTCTATTTATTATTTAATAAGAGGTGGGGTGAAGCCATGGATGTGTTAATAGAATTTTTAAAGTATATATTTTTAGGCGCTATCCAAGGCGTTACCGAGGTGTTGCCAATATCGTCATCTGGACACGTTTCTGTTTTTCAAGAACTAGTCCCAACGGATATTGATAATAGTCCCTTTTTTCTTATTTTACTGAACTTTGGATCAATGATAGCGGTAATCTATTATTTAAGAAAAGAACTCAAAATATATTTATCAGATTTTTTCTCCTATATGTTTAAAGGCAATAGAGACAAAGAAGTGAAAAAGAATTTTTGTTATCTAAGAAATGTTTTTATAGGTATAATACCGATTTTAGTTTTGGGCTATTTTTTTGATTTATTGATTAGAAATTACTTTCTATTAAATCCTTTATTGATTATTGGTATTGGTTCTTTAATTACCGCTACAATTTTATATGTAGTTAGAAATCATACTGAAATGCATGTAAATACTGATGTTAAAGCAAGTGACGCAATATATATTGGTATTGTTCAAGTTATATCTGTTATGCCAGGATTGAGCAGATTGGGTGTCGCAACCGCTGCAGGAGTTAATCGAAAGTTATCAATGGATTCCGCGCTGAAATTTACTTTCATGATGTTAATACCGATATCTATAGCTACAATGTTCTATCAAATTATTCAAGTCAATTTCAACATGGAAAATATAATGCATAATTTTGACGCTTCAAATGTCTTAAATTATTTTTATTACTTAATTGCTTTTATTGTTAGTATCGTCGCTACTTATTTTGCGTTAAAATGGATTTTCATCTGGTTTAGAAAAGGAAAATTAGCTTTTTTCTATATTTATAACTTAATTTTTGGCTTTACTACATTATTTATGGGGTTATCTATCTAGTTTTTATAAGTTGTTTTATTTTAATATTTAAGTTATAATATTTTTGCAATATTATATTAGTTATTTATCTAAGATGATAGCGAGGAGATTTAAATGAATGAATATAATGATATAAATGTTTTAGAAGAACAAGAAGGAATAAGTCTTCAAGAATTATTCAGAATTGTTTGGAACAATATAGCTTTAATACTAATTATAACCATGTGGGTTTTAGTAATTGGTGTAGTATACACATTTTCCGTTGTTCAACCCAAGTATACTGCCAACTCATCACTAATGGTTCAGGTTGATGTGGAATCATCAGGTACTAATGAACAATCAGCGATTGTTATAGCGAATAATCTAATGGGAACTTATAAAGAATTTATTGTTTCTAATAGAGTTCTAGAAAGCGTTGTTGAGGATATTCCTGAGTTGAGTACTACCTCATTAGCTTCATTAAAGAACTCTATTTCAATATCAATAACTTCACAAGTTTTAATTATTTATATCTCTGTAGTTAATAGTTCTCCAGAACTTGCTCAAGAAATAGCTAATACTTTGGTTGAAAACTCAATTGAAATAGCTAATGATCCAGAAAGTCCTTATGTTTTGTTGCAAAACAAACTTAAAGTGTTGGATGTAGCGAATCTACCGACTTCACCAAGTTCACCAAATAAAACATTAAATGTTATTATCAGTGGCTTGTTAGGTGGTATTTTAGCTTTAGGTGTTGTTTTTGTTAAAGAGTTTTTCAACAATAAATATAAAACAGTTGAAGAATTAGAACGACATTTAAATATTAAAGTATTAGCTGCTGTTCCAGGAACTATTAAAGAAAGAAAGTTGGTGGATTAGATGGAAGTTTTTGAATATAAAAACGTAGTAATTGAAACGCCAAATTCTCCTCAAGCTGAAGCTTATAGAAAATTAGAATTAAATATTAGAATGAATAGTATCGATAATCCTTATAGAGTAATTCAAATTACTTCTGCTACGCCAGAAGACGGTAAAACAACTACCGCTATTAACTTAGCAGCGGTTTACGCTGAAAAAGGTTTAAAAGTTATTATCTTAGATTTTGATTTAAGAAGACCGAAGATTCACCGTGCATTTCATAAAATTAATGATATAGGATTTTATGATTTTATCGTTAATGAAAAACCAATTGAAGAGTTAATCATTAAAGATGATTCAAAAATAGACCTTTTACTTACAGGAAACATGTTAACTGCACCTCATGTTATTTTACAATCAAAAAAAGTTGCCGATTTAATTGAGAAATTAAGAAAAGAATATGATTATATCGTAATTGACTCTCCACCTGTGTTAACCGTTACAGATGCTTTGGTTACTAGTAGTTTGGCTGATGGAGTTGTTTATATCGCTTCTTACAAAAAGACTAAAAAAGATCAAGCAAAACACGGTTTAAAGCAACTGGAAGAAAATGGAGCCAATGTTATTGGCGCAGTTCTTTCTAATGTGGATGCTAAGAAATCTAATGGTTATTATAACTATTATTACTATCAAAGAGAAGAATAAAGCAAAATGAGAGTATTACACAAATTGTAGTGCTCTCTTTTTAAATAATCTTGTATTGTTTATCACAAAATCAACATAAATTTGAGGTATAATTTAAATAATTCAATGTACCTTTCCCCCCTGTTTATATGGTATATTGAATTTTATTTTAATAAGGATGTGATGTTTTTATGAAGAATACGTATGTTTTAATTGTCGATGACGAATTTAGAATCAGAAAGTTACTTGCTGATTTTCTAGTTCGAGAAGGCTATAAGGTTTTAGAAGCCGAAGACGGCGAAGAAGCTTTGGACATTTTATTTGAGACGGGTAAAAAAGTTGACCTAGTCATCTTAGATGTTATGATGCCAAAATATGATGGATGGTTTGTCCTAGAGCGAATTAGAGAATATATGACAATACCTGTGGTTATGCTTACAGCTAGAAGCGATGAGTATGATCAATTGAAAGGTTTCAAGCTTGGTGCTGATGATTATGTAACCAAGCCATTTTCACCAGGCGTTTTAGTCGCGAGAGTTAATAAACTTTTGAGTAAAACTACAAAAGATTTGACCGACATTAATTTCGGTGTTATTAAGATTGATATGGCTTCTAGAAAAGTTTTTGTAGCCGATGATTTAGTGAATCTTACACCTAAAGAGTTTGAACTACTACGTTATTTTATTGATAATAAAGGCATTGCTTTATCTAGAGATAAAATATTAAATGCAGTATGGAATTATGATTACTTTGGTGATTTAAGGACTGTCGATACTCATATTAAACAATTAAGAGCGAAATTGGGTAAATATGCTTATTATATCTCTACCGTAAGAAGTGTTGGGTATCGCTTAGATATAGAAAATGAAATCGACAATTAGATCTAAATTATTCTTATTGACATATGGAATAATTCTAGGTTTTATCGTTGCTTTAATTATCTTAAATAACACTTTTCTTAGAAGTTATTATATAAATAATCGTGAAAACTCATTAATTCAAGCTTTTGAAGAAATAAAAGTTGTCGACATTAGTAGTGAAGAACTTCCTGATAAGATGCTAGAGATTGAAAGTAGATATAACTTATCAATCCAAATATTGATTCAAAGAGTTGTTGTTCCAGAAGATGTTCAAGTTGATGAATTCCTTTATATTCCGGGTTTATATGATAGACTTTATGGTAATGAATATATAGTTTCTTCCGAAATATTATCTAAAGTAATTGTTGATTATAGTATTAGTGAAAATAGAAATGTTGATTTAAATTTTGGTAAAGCGGTAAATATCTCCCCAAATTATGATGCCTATATTATGGATCTTAACTCTGAAGTGGTAGATTATCACCAAAACAATCAGATGCTTGGCTTATTTGTAGCGGCTGATAGTGAAGTTGGGATTAAGATGTTTTACATCTCTACCATCACTTTTAGTTCGATACAAGACAGTATTAGAATCTTCAACTCTTTTACAATATTGATTGGGTTTATTTTTATGATAATTGCTGGATTGATGATGTATTTCTTTAGTTATCGTTTCACTAACCCGATATTAGAAATCAACAGGATTGCTGATGAGATTTCTAAGTTGGACTTTTCTCACAAAGTAGAAATTACTAATGATGATGAAATTGGTGATTTAGGCTATAGTATTAATAAAATGAGTACTCAGCTTGAAATATCGATTAAGGAGTTACAACTTAGTAATGATAAATTAGCGAAAGAGATTCTATATAAAAATAAAATTGATCAAATGCGAAAAGAGTTTGTAGCTAACGCTTCTCATGAGTTAAAGACTCCATTATCACTTATTATGGGTTATGGTGAAGCATTAAAACTAAGTGATTTGGACGAAAAAACAAAAAGCGAATATCTAGAAATAATCTTAGATGAAACCAACAAGATGAGTAATCTAGTAAAAGAACTATTGAATTTATCGCAGATTGAAAGCGGGAAAAAAGAATTTAAATACAGCAAATTTTCAATAAAAAGCATGATTGAAGATACTACGAAGCTATTTGCTTTAGTTTTTAAAGAAAAAAACATTGAAGTAGTTTTAGATTTAACAGATCAAGAAGTTAATTCAGACTACGAGCAATTACAATCAGTTCTAAGCAATTTTATCAGCAACGCCATAAATCATATCGATTATGACAGAACAATTGAAATATCCGCAAAATCGAGTGATAATGATAGTGTTATTGTATCGGTGATAAATGATGGAGAAAATATTCCAGAAAGTGAAATAAGTAATATTTGGGATAGTTTCTATAAGGTTGACAAGGCGAGAACTAGATCATATGGCGGTCAAGGATTAGGATTATCTATTGTCAAGACGATTTTAGAGACTCTAGGCTACGATTATGGAGTTAAGAACCTTGATAAAAGGGTAGAATTTTTCTTCAAAATTGATAAGTCAGAATTTTAATATAAAGCCAAAGAAATTTGGCTTTTTTTAATGTCAACTAAAGCATATGTAATTGATAATATTGTGTTGTTGTGATATGATATTATCATCAATTCAAAAGGAGTTTTTACTATGCCAAAGAGTCTAATGAGAAAAAAAAGATTGTTAAATAAAACCGGCGTTTTATTTATGATAATTGATGCTATTGGTATAACATTAACTTATCTTTTGACAATCTTTGCTTTATGGGTTTTGAAATTTCCCGATTTTGATCATCTTCGTGCATTTATGTTTTTACCGATGATTGTGATTTATAAGTTACTTCTATACTTCTTTTTTAAGCTTTATAATTTAGTACTTGTAAATGTTGGTTTAGACGAAATTATAAAAGTCATCATGGTTGTATGTTTTAGTAATCTTCTTATTGTGATTGTTACGCTTTCGATACCGAATTTTGAGATTTTTCATGAATTTCATTTCTTATTCGCTACTATGCTTGAACTCGTCTTTTTGATTTTTCCAAGGATTTTAAAAAGGTTATGGAATATATTTAGCTCTAAGAATAATTATAATAACGGTAGAAGAACTTTGATTGTTGGCGCTGGTTCTGGTGGAAAAATAGTTTTAAACGAAGTGAGAAACAATCCAGGTTTTAATAATAATGTAATTGGTTTTATCGATGATGATGAAGACAAAATCGGAAATCTAATGTCTGGTTATAAAATCTTTGGCCCAATTAAAGAAATCGCAAAAGTTATTGATCGATTAGATATTGAAGAAGTCATTGTGGCGATTGTTAATATTGAACCGAAAAGATTCCAAGAGATTATTAATTATTTTATTGATAAACCAGTTAAGATTAAAAGATTACCTTCTTTTAAAGACTATCGAGATGATGTTCCTGATCAAATACTAGACGTAAATGTTGAGGATTTATTAAGTCGTGATATCGTTGAACTTGATACCGAAGGTATAAATGATTTTTTAGCAGGTAAAAAAGTATTAGTCACGGGTGCTGGAGGATCAATTGGTTCAGAATTGGTTAGACAGATTCTAAAATACAATCCTACTTCAATGATGTTAGTAGATATTTATGAAAATGGCATATATGAATTAGTAACTGAGTTAAAATTTGATTTTCTTAAGCATAATGATAAAGGTATTGAGTTATTCACGCAAATTGCTTCAGTATATAATATTAAAAGAATGGAAAACATTGTATCTGATTATCGTCCAGATTACATTTTCCATGCTGCAGCCTATAAACATGTACCATTGATGGAAAGTTCATCCCAAGAGGCGATTAGAACCAATATATTAGGTACTTATAACATGTGTAAGCTAGCTGATAAATTTGAGGTCAAAAAGTTTGTTTTGGTTTCTTCAGACAAAGCAGTTAGACCGACTAATGTAATGGGCGCTACAAAAAGATATGCGGAAATGCTGATTCAACATTTCGATAAGATTTCTAAAACCAATTACTCAGCAGTTAGATTTGGTAATGTATTAGGATCTAATGGATCGGTAGTACCGCTTTTCAGAAAACAAATTGCTAATGGCGGGCCTGTAACTGTTACGGATAATAATATTATTAGGTATTTTATGACTATACCTGAAGCGGTTAGTTTAATCTTGCAATCAGCTGTATTTGCAGCTGGAGGAGAAATATTCATTTTGGATATGGGAGACCAGGTAAAAATTATTGATTTAGCTGAGAAAATGATTATGTTATCCGGTCTAAAACCTTATATTGATATTCCGATTAAAATTACTGGCTTAAGACCAGGAGAAAAATTATTCGAGGAATTGTTGGTTGATAAGGAGAATAACATTAAAACTGCTAATAAGATGATTTATATTGAACAAATAGATAATACTCAAGATATTGAAAAAGAAACAAATGAGCTTTTGGGTCAATATGAAGAATTAAACAACTTGGGTGTTAAGCATCTTTTGAAAAAATTTATATCAACATATACTGTTGACGAAAAGGAATAACAAGACGATGACGTCTTGTTTTTTTCTTAAGTTATTATGTATAAAAAAAATAGCTAATTTGATATAATGTTAATGAGGTGTTAAAGATATGAAACTCAATATTGGCGATAAAATAAATCTAGATATAAGAAAACAAGGAATTAATGGTGAAGGTATAGGTTATTACCAAAAGATTGCTGTTTTTGTTCCTGGCGCAATAATTAAAGAAGTAGTAAATGTGGAAGTTGTTCAAAGTTTTAATAATTATGCAATTGGTAAAATTGTTGATATTGAAAGAGTTTCTAATCGGCGAGTAGTACCTCCATGCAAGTTTTATGATAACTGCGGTGGCTGTCAAATGCAGCATATTGATTACAAGGAGCAGTTAAAGATAAAACAATCGATAATCAAACAAGGTTTAAGAAGATATACAAATGTTGATACTGATAAACTAATGATAAATAAGACTATTGGTATGGAAAATCCGTATAACTATCGCAATAAATCTCAGATGCCTTTTAGAAATACAAATTTTGGTTTAGCATTAGGATTTTATAAACCGAATTCAAATCATTTTGTTTATGTTGATGAATGCCTTGTCCATAATGACGAAATCAACTCAATTAATAGACATGTTTTAAAACTTATGAGAAAGTATAAACAAAAAGCTTTCGACTTAAGAAATAAAGAAGGAATACTTAGTTTTTTAGTTGTTAGATATCTTGAAAGCACAAAGAATGCTAGTGTAACCTTTGTGGTTAAGAAGTATAATGATGTACTTTCTAAGATTGCTAAAGAATTGATTAGCGATTTGAAATATGTGAAGAGTGTAAGTTATAGTTTAGATAATCCGAAAACAAATCTTATAATTTCTAACCCGATCAAAATACTCGAAGGGGCCGAAAAGATAAAGGAATTGTACGGCGACTATACCTTCGAAATATCTCCAGATGCTTTTCATCAAATGAATACTGTCCAGATGAAGAAAATGTATGATTTGATTTTAGATAAGGCAAATCTTGGTCAAGATCAGATATGTTTTGATTTGTACTCAGGAATAGGAATAACATCTTTGTTAATATCTAAGCATGTAAAAAAAGTTTATGGTATTGATTATTCAGAAGCTTCAATAAAAGACGCTATTGTCAACGCCAAAATTAATAAGGTTGGTAATGTTGAATTTATTCAAGACCATGTAGAAAGTGCATTGCCGAAATTAATTGATAAAGGAATAAAACCGGATGTTTTGGTTTTAGATCCACCGAGAACAGGTATGAGTGAAGTTGTTTTAGAGGCTGTTCTAAAAGTATTGCCTAAGCAAATTATTTATATTTCTTGTAATCCTTCAACGCTGGCTAAAAATATCAGTGAATTAACTGATAGGTACCGAGTCAAGGAAATTAACCCTATCGATATGTTCCCACAAACGGCAAGTGTTGAAAGTGTAACAATATTAGACTTAAAATAGGAGGATATTATGTTAACAGATTTAGAAATTGCTCAAAAAGCGAGTATGAAGAAAATTGATGAAATTGCAAAAAAAGTAGGTTTGAACTCAGACGATTTAGAGTTGTATGGAAATTTTAAGGCAAAGGTGAGTTTTGATGCGATAAATCGCTATAAAAACAATCAAAGAGGCAAGATTGTGTTGGTTACTGCAATAACACCAACAAAAGCTGGTGAAGGTAAATCAACTACTACTATCGGCCTTGGCGATTCAATTGCCAAACTTGGTTTCTCGACAATTATTGCTTTAAGAGAACCTTCATTAGGTCCAGTAATGGGCGTTAAGGGCGGAGCTGCTGGCGGCGGTTATGCTCAGGTTGTGCCAATGGAGGATATCAATCTTCATTTTACTGGTGATATTCATGCTATTACTGCAGCTAATAATTTAATTAGTGCTGTAATTGATAATCACTTATTCCACGGTAACCAACTTAACATCAATCCGGAAAAAATTATCTGGAAACGCGCTATGGACATGAACGATAGATCTTTAAGAAAGATACAAGTTGGTTTATCAATGAAGAAAGAAACACCAAGATTTGATGCGTTTGATATCAGTGTTGCTTCAGAAGTTATGGCTGTTTTATGTTTGGCTAGTGATATCGAAGATTTAAAGAAGAGAATATCAAGCATGGTTGTTGCTTATGATAATTTAGATAATCCAGTTACTGTAGGTGATTTAAAAGTTACTGGTGCAGTTGCTATGTTATTGAAAGAAGCTATTAAACCTAATATTGTTCAAACACTTGAAGGAACTCCAGCGTTAATCCACGGTGGACCATTCGCTAATATTGCTCATGGTTGTAATTCGATTATCGCTACTGATTTTGCTTCTAGAGCTGCGGATTTCGTGGTTACTGAAGCCGGATTTGGAGCGGATTTGGGTATGGAAAAATTTATGGACATCAAAATGAGAGCGATGGATAATATGCCAAGCGCTGTTGTTATTGTTGTTTCTATTAGAGCTATTAAAATTCATGGCGGCGTTAGTGAAGCAGATATGAATAATGAGAATGTTGAAGCTGTAATAAAGGGACTAGCAAATCTTGAGAAACATATTGAAAGCGTCCAAAACTATAAGGTTCCATATGTAGTAGCTTTAAATAAGTTTTATACCGATACCGATCAAGAAATAAACGCTATTATGAACTGGGCAAAAGAAAACAATCATGAAATTTCCCTTTCAGAAGTTTTTACTAAGGGTAGTGAAGGCGGATTGGACTTAGCTAGAAAAGTTGTTAAAAAAGCCGTTAAAGTTAATAAAAACCAACCATTATATGAATTAGATTTAAGCATCAAAGATAAAATTTCTAAAATAGCTAAAGAGATTTACGGTGCTGATGGTGTTGAGTATACAGAAAAAGCAGAAGAACAAATCAATCAATTTAATAAATTAGGTTGGGATAATTTAGCTATCTGTATGGCTAAAACTCCATTATCTTTATCAGATGATGCTAGTATTAAAGGTAGACCAAAGAATTTCAAGATTACCGTAAGAGAGTTTAAACCTTCTGTTGGTGCTGGCTTTATTGTAGCTTTAACTGGAGCTGTTATGACAATGCCTGGTTTACCAAAGCATGGTGCCTATGAAAACATGGATTTGATTGACGAAAAAATAATTGGTTTATTTTAAAGAGGTGAAAAAATGAAGAGTTCTCAAAATATAGTAGACAAGTTAAAAAAGATTGGCATTAATATTGCGACAAAAGCTCAAGAAACATTTAACTCTACAAGAAACTCGATTGAACAAAATTTTTTAAATGATTCATTGAGAAAAAAATTTAATTTAGAAAATCCATATAAGTTTGTAATAATGGATAGTAAAGAAAAGTCTTCCGTTCTTAACGAACTATTACCCAGACATGCAAAGAGATATTTAGAAGACGATATTTTTGTCTTTTATGGAACTATGAGTGAAAATGATATTAAAGTGGATAATATCATCAAAGATTTAAGTGATGAGACACTTTATAAAGTTATTGAACTAGTTAGTGTTAAGATTGGTGTAACTTATCAAAACAAAGAGTATGAAGTTGATGGAGTTGCAGTATATGGTAAGATATTATGACAAAAAAAGAAGAGTTTATCAGTCTTTTTAAGAAACATATCAAAAGAGAAGGAGCTAATGATCTATTAGAATTCCTTCTATCTAATAAGAGTGATTTTTTTGACGCTCCATGTTCCACAAGATTCCACTTATCGAAAGAAAGCGGTCTTGTAGAACACTCTATAAATGTATATGAGTGTCTTAAAGCTTATCTAGAAAGACCAAGAGTAAAAGAACTCTATGGTTTAGAGTTTAGTGATGAAACTATAGCTATTGTGGCGCTTTTGCATGATTTATGCAAAATAAACGTTTATAAGAAATCAATGAGAAATGTAAAAGATGATTCTGGAAAATGGATTCAGGTTCCAAGTTATGATTTCCAAGACGAGTTACCTTATGGTCATGGTGAGAAATCAGTATATATCATTTCTGGCTTTATGAGACTTACAAGAGATGAAGCATTTGCAATAAGATATCATATGGGATTTTCCGATACGGAGAACGTTAGAAATGTCGGTGAGGCATTTGCAAGATTTCCATTAGCGTTTGCATTATCAACCGCTGATATGGAAGCTACATATTTTATCGAAAAATAATAATTTTAAGAACCTTTTAATGAGGTTCTTTTCTAAGCGAGAGGAATTTATATGAATAGGGTATTCAATGTTACTGAAGGGCCGATACTAAAGAAATTGCTTATTTTAGCATTTCCAATTCTATTGACAACCCTTTCTCAAATCGCATATAATCTCACCGATATTTTTTGGATTGGTCGGGTTGATGAAATAGGTATGATTGAAACAAATGCAGTTGCGGCTGTCGGGACAGTTTCATAAATAACCTGGTTTGCATTTGGTTTTATCTTAATAGCTAAGATTGGAACTAGTGTAAAAGTATCACATGCAGTAGGCAAGAAGGAAACTCATGATATAAACGTGTTTGCGACTAACGGTTTGATGTTACAAGCAACGTTTGGGATATTGTTATCAGTTTTAATCTTATTCTTTAAAGAAGATTTTCTATCAATATTCAATATAGAAACACCACAAATTATTGAATATGCTTTAATGTATATTCCGATAATTGGGGGATTAATTTTCATCCAGTTTATAGTAAATGGATTTATTGCTATTAATGAGGGATTAGGTCAAACAAGGATTAATCTTAAGATTTTAGCCGTTGGATTTGTTTTTAACATGATTCTTGATCCGATTTTGATATTGGTATTTAGATTAGGGATTCAAGGGGCAGCGATAGCTACTGTAAGTGCACAGATTGTTACTTTAACAATTTTCTTTATCGTCTATAAGAAACATAATCCAAATTTAAAAGTTTTCCATTTAAAAAATATCAATTTAAAAGCTATAAAGCAGATTATGTCTATTGGATTACCAGTAGGTATTCAATCAATGATATTTACTGCAATTTCAATCTTCCTTGCGCGTAAAGTTTTTGAGTTTGGACCAAATGTTGTTGCTGCTCAAAGGATTGGCGTTCAGATTGAACAGTTAACCTGGATGATTGCCAGTGGTTTTCAATCGGCGATAACCGTATTTACCGGACAAAACTTTGGTGCTAAAGAGAATGTAAGAATCAAAAAGGGAATCTTGAGCATAAGTTATATTCTTGTGCCTTACGCTTTGGTAATATCTTTATTGCTTCTTTTCATACCGGAAACTTTGTTAAGGATCTTTATTAGTGATGATGAAACTGTAGCTCACGGAATTGTTTATCTTCAAATTATAAGCGCCAGTCAAATATTCATGATATTGGAAAGTATAGGAGCTGGTTTCTTTAATGGCATCGGCAAATCATATATACCTTCAGTAGTTGGTATTGTTGGAAACTTTATTAGGGTACCTTTAGTAATTTATTTAACTGTCAATATGTTTGAAAGAGGAATTTGGTGGACAATAAATATTTCTTCCATATTAAAAGGTTTGGTTTTGATACTTGCCTTACTCTTCTTTATCAGACATTTGGATGAAGTGAAAATTAATCGTTTAAAAGTAAGACCGAAAAGAAAACCGGAGCTTCAAAATCTATAAAAAAAGCGAAGTGAGATGTTTATGTGGTATGCAATAGTAGCAGTTTTTATCATTTTAATTATTATGTTTGCATTTATGCAAATTGCTTTTAGCATTGTTATACCAAGTAAGAAGAGCATAGTTAAAACAAGAGAAATTGAGAAAGAAAAGGATTCTGAGCTCATAGCGTTCTATGATGAATTAATGGCCAAAACAACTACTTTTAAATCAAGATACAATTATGATATTGCAATGTATTATTTCTTGCAGAAAGAAAACACAAAAAAGTTTGTCGTTATCGCTCACGGACATACTTATACTCACTTTGGATCAATTAAGTATGCAAAGATGATGTTTGAAGAAGGATTTAACGTTATAATCTACGATCAAAGATATCATGGCGCAAGCGGTGGAAATAATACAACATTGGGTTATTTTGAAAAGTACGATTTGTATGATATTATTACCGAGATTTATAATGAGTTTGGTACAGACATTTTCCTAGGAACTTATGGTGAGTCAATGGGTGCTGCAACTATACTTTTGGAACAAGAAATAGATGAAAGAGTAAAGTTTTGCATAAGTGATTGTGGTTATAATGATTTCAAGAAGTTTTTATTCGAGCGGTTATCTAAATATCATTTACCGAAGTTAAGTTTTTACTTTATAAATTTCTTTGTAAAACTAATTGCTGGTTTTTCTTTAGAAGATGTTTCTCCGATAAAAGCAATTAAGGAATCAAAAATACCGATAATGTTTATCCATGGCAAACAAGATAAGTTTATTGAATATCATCATTCAGTTGAGATGTATGAGGCATATAATAGTAGTAAGAAATTATTTATTGCGGATAATAATGCTACACATGCTTACTCATATTTTAGTGATAAAGAAAAGTATGTTGAAAATGTCAAAACGTTTTTAAAGGAGTATGTATATGATAAGATATAGCTTCAAGTCAAGTTTTGGTATTACTTCTTTATTCAGCAAAAATAATAAAATCATCAAAATCATAATTGACTCTGATGTTTTTTATCAGGATGAACCTAATGAAGTTTTGCGACAAGCACAAAAGGAAATTGAAGAATATTTCGGTAATAAAAGAACAGAATTTTCTTTTCCAATCGAGATTGAAGGAACCGATTTCTTTAAAGACGTTTTATTAGCAATTAAAAGAATTCCGTTTGGAAAAACATGGAGTTATTCCGAATTAGCTATCAATTCTGGCCATCCTAATGCCGTTAGAGCAGTTGGGACTGTCTGTAAAAATAATCCATTACCATTAATTATACCGTGCCACCGAGTTGTAAAAAAGGATGGGGGTATCGGTCAGTTTAATGGCGGCGTTGAAATGAAAAAAGCACTATTAAAAATAGAAAAAGTCTTCTACTAGAAGACTTTTTTTGTTGTATCTCTTTCAATTAGTTTAACATCTATGGTTTGATGGAAGTAATCTAACTCTTCGCCGTTAATAAGTTTCATCATAGATTTTAACGCAGCTTTACCAATCGCTTCTGTTGATTGTTCAATAGTAGTGATTTTCGGTTCAAGCATGTTAGAAAGTTGAATGTTATCAAAACCAATTACTTGAACATCTTCAGGAATTTTCTTATTAGCTCTTTTAAGTGATTGTATTGCTAGAATCGCTATTATATCTGAATCACAGAATATGCCATCAACATCAGGATGAGCATTAATCTTGCTTTCAATATCTAAAGGATCAGGAGAAATGAAGGCAAGGTCATAGGTGTGGGTTTCAACTCCTTTTGCTTTTAAGACTGACTGGAATCCTGAGGTACGGTCTTGAACAGTTACTAATCCGGATGGTCCTCTAAAGTGGATTATTTTTTTACAGCCACTATTTACTAACTTTTCTGCAGCTAGTTTTCCTCCAAGAAAGTTGTTTGATGTGATTGAAGGTACTTCATCACTTAGATTATGATCAATTTCGATAATTGGTATGCTTAAGGCAAGATAATCATTTATTCTATGGGTATTTGAAATCAATATAATTCCATCAACATTATATTGATCGAATATTTTTAAGTATTTGCTTTCTTTTTCGGGGTCATCTTTTGAATTGCAAATCATTAGTCGGTAGTTTGAGTTAATAGTTTCGTCTTCGATAACTTCCAAAAGATCTGAAAAATAATATGATGTTAAATGCGGCATCATAACAGCAACTATATGTGATTTTTTTTGAAACAATGATCTAGCAAGTTCATTTGGTACGTAGTTCAATTCTTCGATAGCTTGTAATACTAGTTGTTTAGTTTCTTCGTTAACATAACCCTTTTGATTGATAACTCTTGAAACAGTCGCGACACTAACGTGAGCTTTTTTCGCTACATCCTTTATCGTTGCCATTAAATCACATCCTTTATATTTAGATTATACCTAGTTTTTTGTTAATTTTAAAGGCTTTTGTTTAAAAATGTGTAACTTGTTACATATATAGTTGGATTAGGGTTTCATTTATGTTGGCTGATTTTAAAATAAGGCTATAATTGGACTTTTATGGTAAAATGTAGTAAAATGTTTAGGTTGGAGGTTTACTATGAAAAATACAAGTATAAAGTTAAGAAATTTGGTGATTTACCAAATTTATGTCAGAAATTTTAGTGAAGAAGGCAAATTTCAAAATGTAATTGATGATTTAGACAGAATAAAATCTTTAGGTGTTGATTATATATATTTACTACCAATTCATCCAATTGGTGAAAAGAATAAAAAAGGGAGTTTAGGTTGTCCTTATTCGATTCAAGATTATTCTAAAGTAAGAGAAGAATTAGGTGGTTTATCAGAGTTTCAAAGATTGATTGACGCTGTTCATGCAAAAAAGATGAAGATTATGATGGATATAGTCTTTAATCATACGTCTAGAGACTCAGTATTTCTTAAAGAACATCCGGAATGGTTCTTTAGGAATGAATTTAATGAGATCAGTAATCGTGTAGGCGATTGGTGGGACGTTTATGACTTAGACTATACAAGAGATAAAAATCTATGGTTTGAGTTATTGAATGTTTTAGTTTTTTATGCAAGACTTGGAGTAGACGGCTATCGCGCGGATGTTGCGAGCATGGTTCCGATTGAGTTTTGGAAGTTAGCGAGAAAACAAGTCAAAAAAGTTAATCCTAAGTTTGTTTGGTTGAGCGAATCAGTTCATGGTGGTCATTGTAAGTATATGCGAGATCAAGGATATGATTGTGCATCAGAATCGGAAATGTATCAAGTCTTTGATATGGCGTATGACTATGACATCGAACCATATATGCAGGAATACCTAAATGGTTCTATCAATTTAAAACCATATCTTGAAGGCTTAAAGAGACAGGATGAAATTTACCCTAAGAATTATGTTAAGTTGCATAATATTGAAAATCACGATATCGAAAGAATCGCTAAAAGAGTAAATAATGACATTGATAAGATCAAAAACTGGGTTTCCTTCATGTTTATGCAAAAAGGAGCCGCAATGCTTTATATGGGAACTGAATATGCCTCTGATATAAAGCCTAGTCTTTTTGATAAAGAACTTTTTAATAAAAATCAAGATATAAGTCCTTTAATAACAAAACTAGCAAAATTAAAGAAAAGAAGAATATTCGCTGAAGGTATTTATAATGTAGTTATTCCAGAAATTGATGGAGTTGCTTATCAAAAGTTAGCATCTAATGAAGAAGAATATCATGGAATATTCAATTTAGCCAAAACTGATGGTGAAATTGAGGTTGATATACCTGATGGAGATTACCGTAATTATCTAACTGGTAAGCAAGTTAAAGTAACAAACAAGAAACTTAAAGTAAAAGTTGATCCAATTATCATTAAAGTAAAGAAATAACTAAAAGAAGATAAAACAGAAACCGATAGTTTCTGTTTTATTAATTAGATGGTATAATTATTTAAAGAAGGATGTGTTATTTTGCAAGATATTGTAAATGTTATTGGTGCTGGTTTAGCCGGAGCGGAAGCGGCTTATCAATTAGCCAAAAGAAATATAAAAGTTAACTTGTATGAAGTTAAGACATTAAAGAAAAACTCAGCGCAAAATATGGATTATTTCGCTGAGTTGGTTTGTTCTAATTCTTTAAGATCCGATGATATTAAAAATGCGGCCGGTTTGATGAAAGAAGAGCTTAGAAGACTTGATTCTTTATTGATAAAAGTAGCTGATAAATATCGAGTACCTGCTGGTAGTGCATTAGCAGTAGATCGAGAAGGTTTTTCAAAAGAAATCACTGAGATATTGAAAGCTAATCCAAATATTAATATAATTGAAGAAGAAATTGTGGAAATACCAAGTGGTTTTACCATAATAGCGACAGGTCCTTTAACAACTTCCTCTTTAACCCAAAAGATTAAAGAGTTTACCGGCGAAGATATGTTGTATTTTTATGATGCTATCGCTCCGATTGTGGAATTTGACTCGATAAATATGGATATAGCATATTTTAAGAGTAGATATGATAAAGGAGAGGCTGATTATATTAATTGCCCGATGAGTCAGGAACAATATGATTTTTGGTACAATGAGTTAATTAAGGCAGAAACGGCTAAAATAAAAGACTTTGAACTTAAAGTATTTGAAGGCTGTATGCCATTTGAAGAAATGGCAAAAAGAGGATATCAAACTTTACTGTATGGACCGATGAAACCGGTTGGTTTAGAAAAAGAAGGAGAAAAAAGACCTTTCGCTGTAGTTCAGTTACGACAAGATAATCTAATTAAAACTATGTATAATATCGTCGGGTTTCAGACGCATTTAACATTTTCTGAACAAAAAAGACTTATCAGAATGATACCAGGTTTAGAAAATGCGAATATTATAAGATATGGGATAATGCATAGGAATACGTTTGTAAACGCTCCAAGTACAATAAATAGTTTTTATCAAACCAAAAAAAGAAAAGATTTATTCTTTGCCGGACAGATCAGCGGGGTTGAAGGTTATGTTGAGTCGATAGCTTCTGGTTTAGTTGCTGGAATTAATATGTCTAAACTAGTCAAAGGAAATGAACTCGTTAGTTTCCCGATTGAAACAGCTATAGGTTCACAGGCATATTATATTGCTAATGCATCAAGCAATGATTTTCAACCGATGAATACTAACTTCGGAATATTTCCAGCATTAAACGAAAAACACAAAAAGAATCAAAGAAAAGAGCTATATGTAAAAAGAGCTTTAGATAAATTAGAAGAATTTATAACAGGTGGTAATATTGACTAATCAAGAAGTACTAGAGAAATATCAAGATTATTTAACGAACGAAAAACAGTATTCGCAAAATACTGTTATTTCCTATGTCACTGATATTAATTCTCTAATTAATTTTTTGAGTAGTGAAGACTTAGGCGAACTAGAATATACTACTAATAGAATAGCTAAGTTTTATGTTGCTTATCTTCATAACAACTATGATCCAAAGTCAATTAGAAGAAAAATTTCAAGTGTTAAAACTTTATTTGATTTTCTTATTGATTACGAAATAGTTAAAGATAATCCTTTTAAGAATGTTGTTTTGCCTAAGGTTTCAAAGCGATTACCAAAATTTATTTATGAAGATGAAATGATTGATTTCTTAAATAACATCGATACATCAAAACCTATTGGTTTTCGCAATAAAATGATATTTGAGCTATTGTATGGTTGCGGACTTAGAGTTTCCGAACTTACGAATTTAAAAATAAAAGAAGTAGATTTTGTTAAACAGGAGATCCTTATTCATGGTAAGGGTTCAGTTGACAGGATTGTACCGATTCATAATTTTGCGGTTAGTACTTTAAAAGAATATTTATTGAATGTTAGACCAACGCTTAAGGTTAGAAGTGATGTTGATAATGATTTCATCTTTATTAATCATCGCGGTAATCAATTAACCACAAGAGGTATAAGAGATATTCTCCAAAGAGAAATATTAAAACAGTCATCATATCTAAAAGTCTCTCCACATTCATTTAGACATTCATTCGCTACTCATTTACTTAACAACGGTGTAGACTTAAGGATAGTCCAGGAACTCTTAGGACATGTGAGTTTATCAACAACACAGATTTACACAAAAGTATCCAAAGAGAGATTACAAGAAGAATATAAAAACGCTCATCCTAGAGCTAAAAAACACTAATTGCTTGAAAGAACATCTGACTCGATGTTCTTTCTTTTTGTTTTTAGACATATGTGCATTTAGAGTAGTGTTGTTATGTGAGTTTAATTGTATTTATTTGTTACTAATATCAGTTTTATTACTAATAGTAGTGTTCTTTTACATTTCTTTTAAGAAAACATAAAAACCTTCAATTGAAAGCGTTTTTCCTATGCAAATACTTGTTTAAATATAACTAATTATTTGTTATAATTACAGCATAGGACTTTAAGAAATGGAGGGAAGTATGAGAAACAGAATTTTAGACACAAGTACGCTTGATAAAGAGTTGTTAAAGCAGCTAGATGCATTCATTGACTCTTTGGAAGGCGACAAGCAAGAACATTTAATTCATGTGTTGCATAAAGCACAAGATTTATTTAGTTACTTGCCACAAAATTTGCAGTTGTATATTGCTAGGAAACTTGATTTATCTGGAGCACGGGTTAACGGAGTAGTAACATTTTATTCATATTTTAATGAAAAACCTGTTGGTAAGTATATAATCAGCGTTTGCATGGGAACAGCATGTTTTGTAAAAGGAGCAGACAAAGTATTAGAAAGAGTACTTGAATTAACTGGTACGAACAAAAATGAAATGAGTTCAGACGGATTGTTCACAGTTAAGGATGTACGTTGTATTGGAGCTTGTGGATTAGCCCCAGTAATGACAGTAAACGATAAGGTTTACGGTAAGGTTAAACCAAAGGATGTTGATGATATAATTCGTCATTATAGGAGTATTCAATATGAGAGTAAATAACTATAATGATTTAAAAGAATGGAAGAAAGTCTGTCCAAGAAAAGCAGATTATAAAATCAATGTTTTAGTTTGTAATGGTACTAGTTGTTTGTCTAGCGATAGTGAAATGCTAGCTAAGATTTTAGAGAAAGAAATGCTTAATAGAGACCTTAATGGAGAAATAAGAATTGTAAAAACAGGTTGTTTTGGATTTTGCGGACAGGGACCGATCATAAAGATTGAACCTGATGATGTAACCTATGTACAAGTTAAGGTTGAAGATATAGCTGAAATAGTTGAGAGTCATTTAGTTAACAGAATCGTAGTTTCTAGATTGCTTTATAAAGAACCAAACCAAACTAATGTAGTAGAACAAAGCTCTGGGATGAACTTTTATAAGAAACAAATGCGGATTGCCTTAAGAAATTGTGGCGAAATAGACCCAGAAAATATTGAAGATTACATTGTTAACAATGGTTATTTTGCTTTGGCAAAAGTTTTACAAGAATATACTCCTGATGAAGTTATTAAAATTGTTAAGGAATCAGGATTAAGAGGTCGCGGTGGCGGCGGCTTTAATACTGGACTTAAGTGGGAACTTACAAGAAAAGTTCCTGGAAGGGAAAAATATATCGTCTGTAACGCTGATGAAGGCGATCCAGGCGCTTTTATGGATAGATCTATCCTTGAAGGTGATCCTCATTCAGTTTTAGAAGCAATGATGATCGCTGGTTATGCTATTGGAGCTTCTCAAGGTTTGATTTATATTAGAGCTGAATATGGTGTGGCTACTCAAAGACTTTATAGAGCAATTAAAGATGCTAAAGAAGCTGGTCTTATCGGTGAAAATATCTTTGGAACTGATTTTTCTTTTGATATTAATATCAAATTAGGCGCCGGCGCTTTTGTTTGTGGTGAAGAGACTGCTCTTATTAGATCAATGGAAGGATTTAGAGGCGAACCAAATAAAAAACCTCCTTTCCCAAGTGTACAAGGATTTAGAGGAAAACCAACTTCAGTAAATAATGTGGAAACATTCGCAAATGTCCCAGCAATCATTCTTAACGGTTCTAAATGGTTTAGTTCAATCGGAACAGAAAAATCAAAAGGAACCAAAGTATTTGCCTTAGCAGGGCAAATTAGAAATAACGGTTTAGTAGAAGTTCCAATGGGTACTACTTTTAGAGAAATTATTTATGATATCGGCGGTGGACATCCTGGGGGAAAAGAAATCAAGGCAATTCAAATCGGCGGTCCTAGCGGTGGAGTTATTACTAAAGATTTCTTTGACACTAAGATTGATTATGAATCATTACTTGGTATGGGTGCGATGATGGGCAGTGGCGGTATGATTATCATGGATGAAGATAGTGACATGGTAAAAATCGCTAAATTCTATCTTGAATTTACTCAAGACGAGTCTTGTGGAAAATGTACTCCTTGCAGAATCGGAACTAAGAGAATGTACGAGATTTTAGAAAACTTGGTTAATATGAAAGGTAAGCCAGAAGACCTTGACAGATTAAGGATTCTTGGCGAAAACATAAAGAATACATCACTATGCGGTTTAGGGCAAACAGCACCTAATCCGGTACTTTCAACTATGAAGTATTTTAGAGAAGAATATGAAGCTTATGCATATAGAACTAAGAAAACAACTTATTCAATTGATCCAAAACTTTGTATTGGTTGTACTAAGTGCGCAAGAAACTGTCCTGTAGATTGTATCGAAGGAAAAGTTAAAGAACCTCACTATATTGATGAAACTAAATGTATTGCATGTGGTGCATGTTATGAAGCATGTCCAGTTCATGCAATCATCAAACCTTAGGAGGTGCTGAATATGAAATTAATCGATAAGATGGTTCAATTAAAAATAAATGATATTAGTATTAATGTTGAAAGAGGTACAACAGTACTTGATGCTGCAAAAAAAATAGGAGTTCATATTCCGACTTTATGCCATTTGAATTTAGAAGATTTTGGTGTGGTCAATAAAAGTGCGAGCTGTAGAGTTTGTGTTGTAGAAGATGAAAACACCGGTAGATTAATTCCTTCATGTGCTCAAGAAGTATATGACGGTATGAAAATCCAAACCGATTCATTAAAAGCGGTTATGGGAAGAAGAACCAACCTTGAGTTATTGCTTTCTAACCATCCAAACGAATGTTTGACGTGTGTTAAGAACTTAGACTGTGAACTTCAAACATTGGCACATGAGTTAAATATCAAAGAAATTCATTACCAAGGTGAAAAGATGTCACATCCAATCGATGTCACATCATTTGGGATTACTAAAGACACTAATAAATGTATTATGTGTAAAAGATGCGTTACAATGTGTAATGACATCCAAACAGTTGGTGTTTTAGGCGGATTAAAAAGAGGTTTTGATGCAGTTGTCGCGACAGCTTTCCATTTAGATTTAAATCAAACGAGCTGTACATATTGTGGTCAATGCGTATCAGTATGTCCTACCGGAGCTTTAGCTGAGACTAATGATTCTCCAAAAGTATGGCGTGCATTAAATGATCCAACAAAACATGTTATAGTTCAAGTAGCGCCAGCAGTTAGAGCGGCTATCGGTGAAGAATTCGGATATGAACCGGGAGAAATATTAACCGGACAGGTTGTATCCGGTTTAAGAAGACTTGGTTTCCACCAAGTGTTTGATACAAATTTCGCAGCTGACTTAACAATTATTGAAGAAGCTACAGAATTAGTAGATAGAATTCAAAATAATAAAACTCTACCAATGCTTACATCATGTTGTCCTGCATGGGTTCAGTTTATTGAACATCAATTCCCTGAATTGCTTGATGTACCTTCATCATGCAAGTCACCACATGAAATGCTCGGTGTTTTAGCTAAAACATATTATGCTCAAGTAAATAATCTTGATCCTAAGAATATTGTTATGGTATCAATTATGCCTTGTACCGCTAAAAAGGCAGAAGCCGCTAGAGCAGAACTTAATAAAGATGGATTAAGTGATGTTGATCATGTTATTACTACTAGAGAATTAGCAAGAATGTTTAAAGAAGCATCAATTGACTTTTCTAAACTTCCAAAAGATGAATTCGATAATTTGTTAGGCGAATCAACAGGCGCAGCAGCAATCTTTGGTACTACCGGTGGAGTTATTGAAGCAGCTACAAGAACGGCTTATGAAATGATTACCGGCAAGGAATTGAAAGAAGTAGATTTTAAACAACTAAGAGGTATTGAAGGTATTAGAGAAGCTAAAGTCATGCTTGGTGATTTAGAATTAAACATCGGTATTGCCCATGGCTTAGGTAACGCTAGAAAATTACTTCAAGATATCAGAGATGGAAAGAGTCATTTCCACGCTATTGAAATCATGGCTTGTCCAGGTGGATGTATTGGTGGTGGCGGTCAACCATATCATCATGGTCATACCGACATTTTACTTAAACGTCAAAAAGCATTGTATGATCTAGATGCTTCAATGCCAAGAAGAAAGTCTCATGAAAACGAAATGTTGATTAAATTATATGACGATTTCCTTGGTAAACCAGGTGGACACTTAGCACACGATTTGTTACATACAACATATAGCGCTAAAGAAAGAATATAAAATCAAAAGGTCTAAAAACTATTTGTTTTAGACCTTTTTGTTTATTTAATAGGAAATTGTATTTA